>NZ_CP058986.1:0-363750 GCF_019278525.1 Polaribacter sp. HaHaR_3_91 | reverse complement strand
AAAAACCATTTTGATCAATTGCAATTTTCTTTTTTGAAGACTGATTTACTTTTGTTAAAATTATTTCTTTAGTATCAATGTTATTAATTTTGCCAGAAAGCAAGGAATATTCCACTGTTTTTTCAGTTGTGCAAGCCATCAGACTTAATAAAAGCACAAAATTCAATATTGTTTTTTTCATTTGATTAAAATAATTTAAACGTTTATTATATCTATAACATCATTTGGTGGTAATATATATTCAACATCATCTGCATTATGAATTACTGTTTTAGCTAAAGCAGATCCTGTATTCAACCTTTTAAAATCTTGGAATCTAAAGTCGCCAACAAACATGAATCTCCTTCTTTTTTATACCTAAAGCTTCTTCCTTAGCTATTTTTTTTAATCCTCTATAAAAAATCATAATATCCATTACATTATTGATTACCAAATTAAATATATAGACTTGATATATACTGATGCATAATACTCATTATCTTTTCCTACAGGGTGATTGGTTCTGAATTGAAGTAATAATATTTTTTTGTACTTCACTAATACTAGCTAAAATGACTCCCTCCAGAAAGCTTGAATCTGTCGACTTTTTTAAATCATCTATAAGATAATTTGTGTTTACAACATCCGGTAATAGAGATAAACTAAAGAAACATAATCTTCATAATTATCCAGTATATTATAGCTCTTAGGATCTACAACTAGGTAATCATCACAAGAATAAAAACAAATATCAATTAACGATACTAATAATATTTTATATGTTTTTAATTTTAAAAGTTTAAGTTAACTCCTAAGGTATATGTTGGCATAATTACTGCTCCTCTGTTGTTTTGATTATTCCATACTTCAGGATCTAAGTTATTTCTATTAGAGGCCCATCTTAATGGATTTTGGACATCAAAAGAGAATCTTAATCCTGAAATTTTCATTTTATCCAATATTACATTTGGTAAGTTATATGCTAAAGCTATATTTCTTAATTTAATATAATCTGCTTTTTGAACATGTATGTTGGCATATTTCCATAAATCAGTAGCATTATCATCAGTAGCTTTATAAGCGGGAGATATATAAATATCTTCCTCATCACCAGGCTGTTTCCAGTAGTTTAAATTTATTCTATCTAAATTATTATTTAAATCATAAGGATTTGAAAATGATGGATAAAACCCAGCAGCAACGTCTCTTTGTACATTCCCTCCATAATAAACCAAAAGGAATGAAAATTCAAATTGTTTATATTTAATCTCGTTAGAAAGAGACATGTGGTATGGTGGATTGTAAGTTCCTTCGTGTATTAAGTCATCGTACTCCAATTCCTCTAAAGTACTTACAATAGTTCCATCTGCCTTATAAGCTGTTGGAGAACCTGTTTCATCTAAACCTGCATAATTAATACTATAAATACTATTAAAAGGTTTTCCTTCTCGAGCTTGCAATCCGAAATATGAATCTACACTTGTTTCTGAATCATTAAGCTCTTTAATTTCATTTTTATTATAACTAAACAAATAATTAGTACTCCATTTAAAATCTGTATCATCTATAATTTTTGAATGCAATTGAAACTCAAATCCTTTATTATTCATCGAAGCATAATTCTCAGTAGCATCATCCCATCCTAAAGTTGTAGCATCATTTACTACATTTCCGATTAAATTAGTAGTTTTCTTATTATAAAAATCAATACTACCTGAGATTCTATTTGAAAACAAGCTATAATCTATAGCAAAATTAGTGCTGTTTGTTTTTTCCCATCTTAAAACCTCTTCTCCTGTATTAATATTATCTGACGGGGATACTTCGAATATAGTATAAAGATCACTTTCTCTGTAGACATTACCATTTATTCCATATGAAGATCTAATCTTTAGTAGATCTAACCAAGATATAGAGTCTGTGTTTATTCTATAATTTGCACCTATAGACCACAAAGGACGGTATTGGTGCTTTGAATTTGTTCCATATAAATTAGATTGATCTACTCTTATACTAGCATTAAATCTTAAATTACCATCAAATTCATATGACCCATTTCCATAAAAAGAAACATATTTATCGTCTATATAAGTACTAGCAGGATCAACTCCCGTAAATTGAAACGTTCCATCATAAGAATTCGTCCCTAAAATCACACTTGATCTTAATGTTGCTTCATTTACTGCAGAAAAAAACAATCTATCATTATCGTAACCATATCTAGCAAATCCATGGGTCGTATTTATTACCTGTCGTCTTTCTGCTCCAATAAACACATTTACATCATGTTTTTGTTTGAATAGATTATTATAATTAAGTTGTGCTTTTAATGTATATGATTGTTGATTAATAGTCTTTTCTATCACTCGTCCTCCATACGGAATATTAAATATTAATTTACCGTCTTCAAATTGTGAAGCATCGTTGATTAATTTACGAATTAAATAATTTTCCTCACTTGAATAGTCATTAATATGAGAATTACCTATTTCTGTTTGTCCTCTTAATTCTAAGTTCAATGATTTTGTGAAATCAAATTTCCCACCAATATTTATATTAATATAAGGGTTTTCATAAGTTACTTGATGGGTTTCTAACTCTTTTAAAGGATAGTACGTTTCATCTATCAATCCAAGTGAATTTAACCTATTTACTTCCTCACTACTTTTGATATATTCCCACTGAGATAGATCTCCGTTTTCATCTTTAAGTGTCTGAAAAGGAACCATAGACCCGCCCAATAAATCCAATCCAGAAATACCTGTATAGTTATCAGAACTATTGTAACTACCAATAACACTTAAATCTAAATCAACCCGATCAGTTAATTGAAAACTGTTTTTTGTATTAAAACCAATTCGGTCTACAGAATTATTTACCTCATTAGAACCTGTAGTAGTAAAATTTAAAGCTAATGAATATTGATGCTTATCAGACCCGCCTTTCATAGAAAAATTATGTTGATAAGTTATTTTATTAGTTAACAATTCGTTTTCCACTTGCTCATAACCATCTACCCCTCTAAGCCTATTTATTTCTGAATTAAAATACTCTTCAGTAATATTTCCATCTTCTCTATCATACAATAATTTACTCACTTGGTTTTGCGCCAATGCAGAATTCTGTCTAATATTACTATCGTATGCCTTATCAAAAATATACATTTGATAATCAATAAATTCGGATGATGACATTAAGTTTGCGTACGAACGATCTGGTAGAGGTGTTAATTGTCTTGTAGATGAATAACTAAATGTTGGTCCCCCCACATAACCTCCTTTGGTAGTAATAACAATAACCCCATTGGCAGATCTTACACCATAAATAGAAGTTGCTGAAGCATCTTTTAATATAGTAATATTTTCAATTTCTTTGGGATTTATCGCTTCTAAATCTCCTTCATAAGGTACACCATCGACAACGATTAAAGGAGTATTATCAGCTGAAAAAGTAGCACCTCCTCTAATAACAGGAGTTCCCTTATACAAAGACACACCATTTGCTGCACCTTCTATTCTCGATAAAATATTAGTTTGAACCCTATTTTCAATTGCCTCAGCATTAACTGTAGAATATGAACCCGTAGACTCTTCTTTAGATAAACTATGGTATCCTGTCATTAAAACTTCATTTAAATTCGTTAAATCTTTTTTAAGAACTACATTGATTACTGCCTGCTTACCCACCTTAACTTTTTGAGTTAATAAACCTCGAAAACTAAATACAATAATTATATCTTCACTGCTACTACTTAGACTTATCTCGTAGGTACCATCATCTTTGGTTGTTTCACCAGGTGTATTTTTTTCAAAAACATCTACTCCAGATAAAGGGACACCTTCTTCATCAGTTACTACACCTTTTACTGTACGTGTTTGGTTAATATTAATTGATTTAGATTTTTCTTGAATTACAATAGTATTACCTTCTGAAAAACCATATATAAACTTACCTTTAGACAAACTCATATCTAAAAGGTTTTTAGCTTTAAAAACACCTTTTTTAAGAACTACTTTTGGATAACCATTAAACAAATCTGATTTATAAACAAATGAATAACCTGTCTGACTTTTAACCATATCAAAAATTTCATTCACAGAAACAGTTTTATCTTCCTCAATTGTAATTCTTACATTTTTAGAAATTATATCGATAGGCTTAAAACCTAAAATGGTAAAACATAATAATAATAATAGGGCTATTCTCATAATAAAATTTCGAATTCTTTCTTTCTTTATAAAGAATGTTTTTTTTGTGAAATTAATATTCATAAATTTGTTGGTATTAGTTATTCATTTAATTAATGTATTTATTCTAAGGGATGAAGTTAATTTACTTTGAGCGGTATAAACTTCGTCTCTTTTTTATTCTAGAACTATTCTTTTACCATATACTTTATAATTCAGATTAATACTTCTTTTAATAGGTTCTAAAACCTCTTCTAAATTCATACTTTTACTTAAGACACCATTAAATCTTATATCTTCCAGTTTTTTATTTTTAATAATTATATCTACATCATACCATCTAGATAAAGATTTCATAATTTCTTTCAATGGCTTATCTCGAAATGAAAAGATTCCTTCCCTCCAAGCTATTTCATTGTATACCTTAACAGTCTTAACCTCAATAGCGCCTCCCGAACTACCTATAACAGACTGAAATCCGGGATTTAATTTTTCTTTAAAGAATTCATTTTTCACAGACACTTTACCTTCTACTAAAGTGGTATACACATTTACATCATCACTGTAAGCTTTTATATTAAATTCTGTACCCAAAACTTCTACTTCTTGCAGTCTAGAACGAACTTTAAAACGTGTTCCTTTATGGTTTTTACTTGAAGACACATCAAAAAAAGCTTCTCCATATATAAGCTCAACTTCTCGTGTTATTCCCTCCTTAAAACTTACTGGATATTTTAATTTTGAATCTGAATTTAACCAGACTCGAGTACCATCTGCCAATTCAACTTCAAACCTACCTCCTCTTGGTACGGTTAAGTGGTTATATAACACTTGATTCTCTCCTTTTTTATCATATTTAATTTGCACCCCATTACTAGTTAACTTAGCTGTTTTATAAGGTTTTCCCTTTTCTAACATAATATCAGAGCCATCATCAAGAGTTAAAATAGCCTTATTAGTACCTGGGATTACTGCTTCTGCAACTGTGTTTTTTATTCCATTTTGTTCTTGGTTATTTATTAAATAATACGATAATGAAAATGTCAAAACTATTACAGCTGCTGCGGCATATTTAAACCACATCGAAAGAGGTTGTTGCCTAGGCTTTTGTTTCTCTATAGCATCCCAAAGTTTATCATATGCTTTGTCTATATCTGGTTTATTTAATACCGTATGAACAGCATAATAATCTTTTATATAATCTTTAAAAACCTGTTGATTTTTCTTTTCTTTTAACATCTCTTTGAGTTCTACTAACTCTTTTGAAGAGATTGTATTAATTATGTATTTTATTGTAAGTTTTTTCAACGTTTTATCTATTTCAGTTTAATTTATACAACAAATACGCTAATTTATTATTTTACCCTTAGTCTTATTTCATATTTTTTTTAGCATATTTGTCTTTTAATCAAAAATTCTAAAAATTAATTTGAAAAATCTCTCTGACGACACTATATTAGCTAAAAGCATTAAAAAAGGCAGTAGAAAGGCATTTAGTATATTGTTTGATCGTTATTATAAAAAACTTTTAGATTATGCCGTTACCTATACTCACGATTTACATGAAGCAGAAGATATTGTACAGCAAACATTTATAACACTTTGGAATAATAGATTAAAAATAAATACTGAAAAATCTATTACCAGACAAACAAGTTTCATAACCAACCGTTTTTAGACGTTGAGAAATGGTTTGTTCATTTGCTTGCATATGAACTAAATCTCTTAGATCTTCACTTTTCTTAGGACTAGGTATAAAGTCCATAAACTCCAGCTCTATTTGGGCTTCTTCCTTTTCTTCAAAAATATCAGTAAATGTTCAAAAAGCTAAAGAGTTTATTAAGCCAATACAATCTAGATTAGATTTTACAATATAAGCCGCTACTGGTAAACGATCATGCATTGGATCTCTTGTGTTCCATTCTGTTAAGTGAATTTCTATGTCTGGATATTCACTTTTAGCTATGGTTTTATTTAACCATTCTAAATCTAGTTTTAATGATTTTGCAAAACGTGTTAAAAACAGCTTCTGAAGCTTCATCATCTGTCGTTTCTCCATCAAAACAAGTATCTGGCACATAATTACTCGTAAAGGCCCTCCTACTTTTAATCTATTATCTACGGAGCGTACTGCTATAACAGACTGCTTGTACAACTCAAAATACTGAGATTTTGTTCCGTCCCAAAATAACTTATATAAATTAGGCTCGTTCCATACTTCAAAGTACCAAGTAAGTACTTCATCAATTCCGTATCTATCCACATAATGCTGTGTAAAAGCTTTTACCAAATCATGCCATTTTTCAAAAGAATCATTTGCTGGCGTAATATTTGCCTTCCACCAGAAAACCGTTTTAGAATTTTCTGCTGCCATACTTGTTGGTAAAAATGCAAGTTCAACAAATGGCTTCACCTTTAAATCTAACAAATCATCAATATATTTCCAATTGTAGACCGTTTTTCCTTTTTCAATAATTACTGGAAACATATCATCGTGAAAAATTCCATGAAAACGAACATATTCAAATCCGCAATTTTCTTAAGCTTGTTCTAATTGTTCTAACCAACCATCTCGTAAACCTTCATTAGCACGTCCGGATCCAACCATTTTACTCCAAAAATGATCAAATTTTTCGCCCTTTGAATTGGCATTAATATTAGTTGATTTTACGTTATTATTTTCAAAAAAAAGAACATATAACTTACTTAATTTTTGAGGGCTAATTTTTAGCTTGAATTTTAACATAACGTCTAAAGCTTTCCTCTTTTTTATGACCTGTAATATTTTACAGTCTTTCGCTGTAATTAACATTCTTACTGACATTAACCCTTCTTTATTGACCTTATCCTTTCTTAAATAAAATGAAACTTTCATAAATATACAATTTGATACAAATATTCAAAATAGGGCAATTAAAAGGGCTACCTATTTAAATAAAATTTGATTAAAATTGATTTCAAATGAATTAATTAAGCTATATTATATAGTATTTAAAGAGATTAAACACGTTTAAAAAATAAGGTACTCCTACCTTGAGCACAGGTTAAAAACCGTAATTCATTTAATACAAAATGATTACGGTTTTTTTATTAAGTGTATTTCCGACATAGTAACGAGAATTAAACAACAGATTGCTCATAATATCCTGAAATACAATACCCAAGCAAACAATAATACCGAACGTTTGTAAGAAAATAATAATTTAGATATTCTGCTTTCTGAGATTCATCAACCAAAGAAAAATCTTTTTCTAACAAAGTAAAAACAGCTTCCTCCTTCTGTTTCGATATCGAAAAGTATTGTGCTACCATTTCTTGAATATCACTTTTACTTGCTTTGGATATTTCTTTATTGAATATATGCTGATAGTTTTTTCAAATTCTAAAGATCCAGCTTTAAAAAGCTGCTGATTTTCTTTAGAAACGGTATGATATAAATTATAAAACTTTAGAAGAAATCGTACTAAAGTACAAAATAACAGAAATCTATCATTTAGCAGCCATTCCTTCTGCCAATGAAGAAAAAACCATGAGTTTTACACCAAAATAATTTTTTAATTCAATAAAAAAGACCTACTTAAATTTTAGTATTACATTTAAGCCAGATTTCAGGTAAGAAATTGCAAACTCGTGGCCAGAAAGTATCGATGATTTTCCTGCAAGAAGAGATTCGAACTGGAAGCCACTATTCGATTTAGATAGCATGCCTAAAATAATGATAGAAAAATTAAAAGAAAAATACAGTTTAAGTACTGTAAAATAAAACAGATACCATGTACGGAAGCATAAAAGAGAATTTACAGAAAGAATTACAAGCCATTAAAGACAATGGTTTATTTAAAGAAGAGCGCATTATTACAACCTCACAAGATGCCGTTATTAAGGTTTCTACAGGAGAAGAAGTAATTAATTTTTGTGCCAACAATTACTTAGGCTTGTCTAATAATAAAGAAGTAATTCAGGCTGCAAAAGACACATTAGACTCGCATGGGTTTGGTATGTCTTCTGTTCGTTTTATTTGTGGAACTCAAGATATTCATAAAGAATTAGAGGCTAAAATAGCTGAGTTTTTTCATTGTGAAGACACTATTTTATACGCCGCAGCATTTGATGCAAATGGAGGAGTTTTTGAACCTTTATTATCAAAAGAAGATGCTATTATTTCCGACTCCTTAAACCACGCTTCTATTATAGACGGAGTTCGTTTGTGTAAAGCAGCTCGTTATCGTTATAACAATAACGACATGGTTTCTTTAGAAGAGCAGTTAATTGAAGCAAACAAACAAAATCATCGTTTTAAAATAATTGTAACCGATGGTGTATTTTCTATGGACGGCGTTGTTGCCGAATTAGATAAAATTTGCGATTTAGCAGATAAATATGATGCTTTGGTAATGGTAGATGAATGTCATGCTTCTGGTTTTATTGGTAAAACCGGTCGTGGTACAATAGAACTAAAAAATGTACTTGGCAGAGTTGATATTGTTACCGGAACTTTAGGAAAAGCTTTGGGTGGAGCAATGGGTGGTTTTACTACGGGTAAAAAAGAAATTATAGAAATGTTACGTCAGCGTTCTAGACCTTACTTATTCTCTAATTCTTTAGCTCCTGCCATTGTTGGTGGTTCTCTAAAGGTTTTTGAAATGTTAGAAAACGATACTTCGTTAAGAGATAAATTAGAGGAAAACACCAATCATTTTAGATCTAAAATGGAAGCTGCAGGTTTCGATTTAGTTGGTGCAGATGCCGCAATTGTACCGGTTATGTTGTATGATGCAAAATTGTCTCAGATTATGGCAAACCAATTATTAGAAGAAGGTATTTATGTAATTGGTTTTTTCTTTCCAGTAGTACCAAAAGACAAGGCAAGAATTAGAGTTCAATTATCCGCAGCACATACAAAAGAACATATTGATAAAGCGGTAGCTGCTTTTATTAAAGTTGGTAAAAGATTGAATGTAATAAAGTAATAGTATTTACACGAGTTTGTTTAAAATAGTAGTACTTATTAAAGGTATAGAGCACTTTTAGAATAAGCAATCCATACAAAGATTGATTTTCTTTTAGTGCTTTTTAAGTTATAAATACGTTTCTATATTCTCGCTCGTAATAATATCTATAGGCAATAAGCTTTTAGCAGGTATTTCTTTATTAAAAAGAAAGAAATCAACTAAATAATTCAGACCTAAATACACTTGTTTTTTAGGGTTTTGATGGATTAAGAAATCTATAACGTTCTCTTTTAAATATTGAATATTCTCTTCCAATAAATCATAGCCAATCAGTTTTACATTATTCAAATTTTTACTTTTAATAAATTCCGCAACTTCATAAACTTTAGACGTGGTCACAAAAATAGCGTCCGAAGTAAAAGAATCAGAAAATATAGAATCTAAATTATTTGCTAGGTCAGATTGTTTAGAATTATGGGTTACAATTTTATAATCAGAATTTTGTATTTCATCAAAATAATCTCTGAAACCTTTCTCCTTTTCCTGCATGTGAATAGAATTATTAAAATCTTCATCGACATGAATAATATCTATCGTAGCATTTTTTTTGATGATCATTTGTAGCAAACCTGCAGCTATTCTTCCACTTTTAAATAAATCTTGACCAACAAAATTCTTAGTATTTTCAATTTCTAATTGGTTGTTAAATTTGCTAACAATAATATTTTTAAGGGCATATTTATTAATAATACCTACTGTTTCCTTATAAAATAAAGGCGCCAATAAAACTGCATCTGGCGATAATTCTAATACTTTATTATTAACCTCTACAAAAGAATGTACATTATTAGGATGAAAAAAGAAAGGCTCTATAAAAACACCAAAAGATGCAAACTCATTTACTGCTGCTACAATACCTTCATAACATGGCAACCAAAAAGCATCTTTAGTATAATCTGGTAAAACAACACAAATGTGGTAATCTTTGGTGTTTTTTAGACTTCGGGCAAGCAAATTTGGCTTGTAGTCTATTTCATTTAAAACAGCAGTTACCTTTTCTAAAGCTAATGCAGATACTTTGCCTCTTTTATGAATAACTCTATCTACCGTTCCTTTAGATACACCTGCTAATTCTGCAATATTTTTAATAGTATATTTCTTCATCAAAGCAAATATATACCTTTTTGTTTCAATAATTGTGTTCGAGCACATTTTATTACTATTCTCTTGGTAACACAAAATAATATATATATTTTTGTTTCAATCAGAAAGCATTGTAACATAATAAAAACAATAATACTGACTAAATATCAACTAATTATGAGTGAGAAAAATAAACCTACACTAGTTATTTTAGCAGCAGGAATGGGAAGTCGTTACGGCGGATTAAAACAAATGGACAGTTTTACCAAAGAAGGAGATACTATTATAGATTTTTCTCTTTATGATGCAGTTCATGCTGGTTTTGGTAAAGTAGTTTTTATCATCCGTAAAACATTCGAAAAAGAATTTAAAAATATTTACAACACAAAATTAGCAGGTAAAATAGCCGTAGAATATGTATTTCAAGAATTAGAAAATGTACTTGAAAAATATAGAAATCCAAAAAGGGTAAAACCTTGGGGAACAGGCCACGCTTTATTAATGACCAAAAATGTAATAAAAGAAAATTTTGCCATTATAAATGCTGACGATTTTTATAGCAGACAAGCTTTTGTTGCCATTGCAGAACAGCTAAGAAATACAGATAAAAATAGTTATGATTTTAGTATGGTAGCTTATTCTTTAAAAAATACAATTTCAGAAAACGGTTATGTATCTAGAGGAGAATGTACCGTTGATGAAAACGGTTTTTTAACTGATGTTACCGAAAGAGTTAGAATTGAAAAAATAGTCGGAATCCTAAAAAGTGAAGATGATAACGGAGAAATGGTTCCTATTGATGAAAATACGACTGTTTCTATGAACTTCTGGGGTTTTACTCCTAAATGTTTTGAGTTTGGAGATGCCCTATTTTTAGATTTCTTAGAAAAGACGAAAGAAGACTTAAAAGCAGAATTTTATTTACCAACCATTGTGAATACAATGTTGGCGTCTAAAAAAGCATCTGTAAAAGTACTAGAATCAGACTCTAAATGGTTTGGAGTTACCTATAGTGATGATAAGGAAAAAGCGCAATTAGAGATTAACAAACTGAAAGAAAGCGGAGTGTATCCAACTAAATTATGGAACTAATATGAAAACAGAAACGATTATCTCTATTTTTAACGAGTTCGACCATCAATTTAATTATAAAAGTCATTCAGAATTAAATTCTGGGCATATAAATGATACTTTTTTAATAAAAACAGATGGCAATACTAATTACATACTCCAAAGAATCAATCAAATTGTTTTTAAAGATGTTCCGGGGTTGGTAAACAATAAAGTATTAACGAGTAATCATATTAGAAGCAAATATCCAAACGCTTCAGACGAAGTCTTAAATAAGACAGTTTTAAGCTTTATAAAAGAAAAGAATAGTAATTCTTATTATCACAAAGAAGGTGTAAATTTCTGGAATGTGATGATTTTTATTGACAATAGCGTGACACACGAAATTGTAAAAGATAAAGAAATTGCCTACGAAGGCGGAAAACTTTTAGGAGACTTCTTAAACTTAACATCAGATTTTGACAGCAGTCAATTAATAGATGTAATTCCTAATTTTCATAACATGGCTTTTCGCTTTAAGCAGTATGCTTCTTCTATACAAAGTGCTTCTAAAATCCGCTTAACAAAAGCAGCAGATTACATACAAATAGTAACAGATTTAAAGGAAGAAATGCATATTCTTCAAAACTTAAAAGATGCAGGTGAAATTCCTATAAGAGTTACACATAACGATACAAAAATATCTAATTCGCTATTTACACAAGAGAACAAAGGCATTTGTATGATAGATACAGACACCGTAATGCCAGGTATAATTCATTATGATTTTGGCGATGCTATTAGAACAATTTGTAACACAGCCGCAGAAGATGAAACAGATTTGTCTAAGGTAGAATTCAATTTAGACTATTACAAAGCATACGAAAAAGGGTTTTTAGAAAAAACAAAAGATACCTTAACAGAAAAAGAGTTAAAATATTTACCCTTAGCCGCAAAAACAATGATATTTATAATGGCATTGCGTTTTTTAACAGACTATTTAAACAATGATATTTATTACAAAACAAATTACCAAGATCATAATTTAGACAGAGCAAAAAATCAATTTAAATTGATAGAGAGTTTTTCCAAAAAATTATAATTAAATTCCAAACTTTGAAATCTATTAAACAATACAAACTAATTTAAATCTTATGAGCACGACTACTAAATCTCAAAACAACCTAGTCCCAATTATGATCATTGGAGGACTCTTCGCTATTTTCGGTTTTGTTACCTGGATAAACGGAGCGCTTATTCCATTCATGAAAACCATTAATGAACTTACGGAAACTCAGGCATATTTAGTAGCTACAGCATCTTACATTTCATTTGTAGTAATGGCATTACCTGCCTCTTACATCATTTCTAAAACAGGTTATAAAAATGGTATATCATTAGGTTTAGCAATTATGGCAATCGGTGCATTGGTTTTTATACCCGCCGCCGAAGCACGTACTTATTGGATGTTTTTATTAGCTATTTTTATTCAAGGAATTGGAATGACTATTTGCCAAACTGCAGCCAACCCTTATATTACTATTTTGGGCCCTATTGAAAGTGGTGCAAAACGTATGGCAATGATGGGAATTGCAAATAAAGTTGCAGGCGCTTTAGGTTCTATCATTTTTGGTGCGTTATTATTATCTGGTATAGATGATGTAAACGAGAAAATAGGAAACGTTTCTGCTGATGAAAAAAATGTTCTTTTAGATACCATGGCAGACAGTGTGCATACACCATATATTGTAATGGCTGTTGTCTTATTCATTTTTGCTTTTCTAATTAGAAAAGCTGCATTACCTAATGTAGAAGCTACAGAAGAAGATGCATTAACAGATGGAGAATCTTCATCAACTAAAACCATATTTCACTACCCACATTTGTGGATGGGGGTTCTAGCTTTATTTGTGTATGTTGGTGCAGAAGTAATTGCTGGAGATACCATTATTGCTTACGGAATTTCATTAGGCATACCAGCTGCAGATGCAAAATTCTTTACTACATACACCTTAATGGCAATGGTTGCAACCTACGCTTTAGGTGTCTTATTAATCCCTAAATATATACAACAAAAAACAGCGCTTGTTATTAGTGCTATTTTAGGTATTATTTTTAGTGTTCTTATAATATCTACCTCAGGGTTTACCTCTGTTTTATTTGTTGCAGCTTTAGGTGTTTCTAACGCATTAGTTTGGCCAGCAATTTGGCCATTAACTTTAGATGGTTTAGGTAAACATACTAAAACAGCTTCGGCACTTTTAATTATGGCTATTTCTGGAGGAGCGATAATACCACCATTGTATGGTAGAATTGTAGAAGCAAATAAACACGAATTAATTACCAACGGCCTGCAAGAAGCAGATGCATTAGCAACTGCAGCAACGGGCAGCTATTGGATCTTAATACCTTGTTATGCTATTGTTTTGTTATTCGCCGTTTGGGGACATAAAATAAAAAGCTGGAGTAAATAATTATAAAATTCAAACCTAACAAACTACATATTATGTTAAAAAGTACTATAGACAAAGCGACAGGTTTCGAAAAAAGATTCGAAAATATCGGAACTATCGTTTATGAAGATTCTACATCAGCCTCAAAATCAATTGCACAAGAAATTGCAAGTCTTATTAAGGTAAAACAATCGCAAAGACAACCTTGTATTTTAGGTTTAGCAACAGGTTCTTCACCGAAAGGATTGTATGCAGAATTGGTAAGATTACACAAAGAAGAAGGTTTAAGTTTTAAGAACGTAGTGTCTTTTAATTTAGATGAATATTACCCAATGGAACCAGATTCTATAAATAGTTATGTGCGTTTTATGCAAGAACAATTGTTTAATCACATAGATATTTTACCAGAAAACTGTCATGTACCAGACGGAACATTATCAAAAGCAGCTATAAGAGATTATTGTGATCAATATGAAGCAAAAATTGAAGCTTTAGGTGGTATTGATTTGCAAATTTTAGGAATTGGAGGAAATGGTCATATTGGTTTTAACGAATCTGGATCGCTTCAAAATTCTAAAACAAGGTTGGTTGCCTTAGACCACATTACAAGAGTAGCAGCTAGTGGAGATTTTTCTGGTTTAGAAAACACACCAAGAACTGCAATTACTCTAGGTGTTAAAAAAATAATGGAAGCTAAAAAAGTCATTTTAATGGCTTGGGGAGAAAGCAAATCTAATATTATAAAAGCTTCTGTAGAAGATGAAATTACTAGCTTAGTACCAGCCTCTTACTTGCAAGAGCACAGAAATGCAACTTTTATTTTAGACCAAGCAGCAGCTTCTAAATTAACAAGAATCAATACACCTTGGTTGGTAGAAAAAGTAGTTTGGACGGATACGCTTACTAGAAAAGCCGTTTTAAGTTTAGCCCTTTATTTGAAGAAACCAATTTTAATGTTAACAGATGCTGATTACATAGAAAATGGAATGAGTGATTTGTTAGCAGACTCAGGTCCTGCGTATGATATCAACATAAAAATATTTAACAAATTACAAAATACTATTACCGGTTGGCCAGGTGGAAAACCAAATGCAGACGATAGTAAACGACCAGAAAGAGCAGAACCAGCTAAAAAACGTGTCTTAATTTTTAGTCCGCATCCAGATGATGATGTTATTAGTATGGGTGGTACTTTTAAGCGATTACACGAGCAAGGACATGAAGTACATATTGGATACCAAACCTCTGGTAATATTGCCGTTGCAGATGATGAAGCATTACGTTTTGCAAGTTTTGTGTGTGATTATAATGATAAATTTGGAATTGATAATTCTGAAGCCAATGCAATATACAAGAAAGCTGCAGACTTTTTAAAGAACAAGAAAGCGAGTGAAATAGATACACCAGAAGTTAGATACATTAAAGGGTTAATTAGAAAAGGAGAAGCAAGGGCAGCCAGTCATTTTATAGGTTTACCAGATACTCAAATTCACTTTATGGAATTACCGTTCTATGAAACTGGAGCGATAAAAAAGAATCCAATTGGAGTTGGAGATGTACAAATAACAGCAGACTTGATTGAAAAAATTAAGCCGCATCAAATTTATGCAGCTGGAGATTTAGCAGATCCACACGGAACTCATAAAGTATGTTTAGATGCCATTTTTGCAGCTGTTAGAGAACTAAAACCTAAAAAGTTTATGAAAGACTGTTGGGTTTGGTTGTACAGAGGTGCATGGCAAGAATGGGGAATTGATGAAATAGAAATGGCAGTACCAATGGGACCAGACCAAGTTTTAGAAAAAAGAAAAGGAATTTTCAAACATCAATCTCAAAAAGACGGAGTTGTTTTTCAAGGAGCAGATAGTAGAGAATTTTGGCAACGTGCAGAAGACAGAAATAGAGAAACTGCAGAATTATATGACCAATTAGGTTTATCTCATTACGCAGCTATGGAAGCATTTGTAAGATGGCATTATTAGAAAATCTATTACTTTAATACCAAAATAAAAAAGAATCAAATTATAAACCTCAACTGTAAAAGTTGAGGTTTTTTTTATTCAATATTCACATTTTGAAAGCTAATGCGAGCGTCTCGCTCGTACCTTTTAAATACTTATTTCTACAACTGATATATTCTATCCATTAAAACCCACTTCTCCCCTTTTTTAGCCATCGGAAGACCTTTTTGGTATTTCCACATGAGCACTTCCCATTCTTGTACTTTTACATTGTTCTTATCAAGTTTATCTTTCTCTTCAAAAGAAAAAGAAGCATCCACCTCCATGATCATAAATAACCGATTGTGTACATTAAAAATTTCTAGGTTTAAAATACCTGCATCAACGATACTTTTTGTGATTTCTGGCCAAATTTCTTGATGATATTTTTTGTACTCTGAAATTAGTTTTTCATCATCTTTTAAATCTAAAGCGAAACAATATTTTGTCATTTTATTTATAAATTTTCATAATTACGAATCCCATAAACTGTTATAAAAAAAGCACTTTTAATAAATCGAAATCAGTAAATTTCTAAAAATTAAAAGTGCTTCCTAGCTGTATTTAAACTATTTTATCTGTATTGTGCATACACAACTTTAGTTTGAAGATATTCTTCCATACCATGTTTACCATCTGCACCACCTAAACCAGATTTTTTCCAACCTGCATGGAAACCTTGAATAGCTTCAAAATGCTCTCTATTAATATACGTTTCTCCGTATTGTAATTCTTCTGCAGCATGCATTACTTTGTTAAAGTTTTCGGAGAAGATAGAGGATGTTAATCCAAATTCTGAATCATTTGCCAAGGCAATAGCTTCATCCAAAGTACTAAATTTCATCACTGGTAAAACAGGACCAAATACTTCTTCTTGCATAATTTGCATGTCTTGTCTTATATTGGTTAACAAAGTAGGTTGATAAAAATACCCTTTATTAAATTGTGGAGATCTAGATCCTCCAACCAATACTTCTGCACCTTCTTTTTTGGCAAATTCTACCATTTCAGATACTTTATCTAATTGATCTTTAGAAACCAAAGCACTCATATCTGGATTGTCATCAGAAAAAGCATCTGCTACTGTTACCGCTTTCATTTTAGCAGTTACCATTTCTAAAAATTGGTCGTGAATAGATTCTTCTACATACACACGTTCTGCACAATTACATATTTGTCCGCTATAAGTAATTCTAGAAGTAACAATCGCATTAACAGCCAATTCTAAATTAGCATCTGCACAAACAATTGCCGGTGCTTTACCACCTAACTCTAAAGAAACCTTTGTAATGTTTGCAGAGGCTGCTTCCATAACTTTTTGCCCCGCAAAAACACTACCCGTTAAACTGATAATACCCGTTGTAGGACTCTTACTTAAAGCATTTCCAACAATAGGACCAGAACCACAAACTATATTTAAAACACCTGCTGGCAATTCAATTTTTTGAATCATTTTAGCCCATTCCATTATGGTATTTGGGGCAATACAACTTGGTTTAATTACGCAAGTATTTCCTGTAATTAAAGATGCTGCTACTTTTCTTGCCATAACAAAAAATGGCCAGTTCCAAGGTAAAATACCTACAGCTACTCCAATTGGGGCCTTGTGTAAAAAGATATGTTCTTTACTACGGTCACTTTGTATAATTTCTCCTTCTATTCTTCTTGCAAAACCTGAATAATAATCAAAATAATCTGCGGTAACATCTATTTCTACTTGTGCCAAACCAATTACTTTTGCTTGCTCTGAAGCTAAAGTTTTGGCTAAAAATATTCTGTTTTCACGAATAACGTCTGCCATTTTATTTAAATAATTGGCTCTTTGAATTGCAGGAAGAGATTTCCAAGCATGATGCGCATTTTGAGCGGCATCTAATGCATTATTAGCATCTTCTATACTACCGTGTGGTATGGTAGAAAGAACTTCTTCTGTACAAGGATTTAAAACTTCTGTTACTTCTGCTGAAGTCGATTTTACAAATTTTCCGTTGATAAATTGTTGAAATTGCTGCATAATATATTTTATTAGTTAGTGGTATTTTTAATGAAGAAGTAAGAGAAAATCATGGTGAACTTCCGTACTTCTTTCGTCCTAGTGGTATTGGTGGTTAAAGCCAATAGGCAAACTTATAAATATATCTGATTAAAAAATTTATCCATATTACGCAATAAAATGTATAATTTAAACATAACTATAAAATAGAAATAAAAAAAAACACCACACCTCTTTATTTGCAACAGATAAAGACGCACTTACAAAAAACACCACGTATCTATTTATGTATATTTACCAGATTTATAAATTCCAGGTGTTAAACCTGTAACCAATTTAAATACTCTAGAAAAATGATATCTATCTGAAAAACCTAAATTAAAAGCCACATCTTCTATTGTTTTATTGGTATGCTCGAACAACTCACAAGATCTTGCAATTTTTCTATTCTGAATAAAGTTATGCAACGTAATATGCATTTCTTCCTTAAATAAGCGCGCAAAAGAATTAGGTGCCATATTTACAATAGCTGCAATTTCTGTGTTGGTTAGTTTCTTACTGATATTCGCCTCAATAAAACGAATCACTTTTAAAACACGGTCATCTATATTAATCGCTTTCCAAAGCTCTGGACCAATATTAGTCAACACTTCTTTAATAAATGCCTGCAATTTTAAATTAAAGGTCAATTTAAAATCTTTATTTTCTATTTTTAATCTTTCTGTAAGATACTCTAATCGGTCTCTTAAATAATCTGTTACTTCAATTTCTATAATACCCGGATATACATTATCGAAAGGAACCCCTAAATTAAAATGAATAAAAAAATGAATTAAAGAGGATTCTAAATAATCTTCTTCTTCATAATCACTTGTTAAATGCCTACCAGAAACATGGATGCCATCGTTATAAACATGTTTTTTAGAAAAACGAGAGGAAAAAGAAGTAAAAGGTGGAATTATATACAAAGTATCTGGTGTCATTTTATATACATCTTCTAGATGAATTAATTCACCGCCTTCATTTCTATTCCAATAAATTCTCCAAAAAGGAAAAATCATATCATGGCAATCCCATAAATTTAACAACCAATACCTACAACACAACAGTCTCAATTTTAAATCTATAAAATTTTGATAATTGGAAGAAGGGTCTCCCAATGCTATGTTTTTTGAAAACGTCAATTAGTGAATTGTTTAAATTAGATACAAAAATACAGATTTTGAATATTTAATTACATGTCATTCGTAAATATCTTTGTGATATCAAATTTACTAAATATTATGAAAACATTAAGCCTTCCATCAGAAGTAGAGATAGAATTAAAAAAAGTATCAACCGTTGCCGGTTATTTATGGCAACGTGAATGGGCAGAAAGAAATGCAGGAAACATATCAATGAACTTAACTTCATTCTTTAAAAAAGAAGAAGTGGAAGGAATTGGTACAGAAGTTCCTTTCGATTTCCCTAAAGAATCAGCTGGTTTTGTACTTTATATTACTGGTACTGGTTGTTATTTAAGAGATTTAGTAGACATGTTAGAAGAAGTTTCTTGTATTCTTTACATTAACGAAACTGCAACAGCTTATTCTATTATTTGGGGTGGAAAAAGACCTAATTTTGGACCAACTTGTGAGTTAATTTCTCATGCAAGTATCCATTTATTTAATTCTATTCATCACCCAGAAAACTTAGCGGTTGTGCATACACATCCACTTGAGTTAATCTGTATGAGTCATCATGAATTATTTGATAATGAAGAAGAATTAAATAGACAAATCTGGATGATGTGTCCTGAGGTAAAAGTATTTGTACCTAAAGGAATTCACTGTACTCCTTATGCTTTATCTAGTACAGCTGCTTTGGCAGAAGTAACTATGGAAGCTTTTAAAACAAGAAACGTATCTCTTTGGGAAAAACACGGAGCAACTTCTACAGCACCAGATGTAATGAAAGCTTGGGACTTTTTAGATGTAGCTAACAAAGGAGCAAAAATGTTAATGATGTGTTGGGCAGCAGGTTTTAAACCAGCAGGTTTGTCTAACGAGCAATTAACAGAATTAGAACAATTTACATAGGACTTAAAAAATTTATATATAATGAGTAGACTTATAGGTAGATTACCAAAAATAGGAATTCGCCCTGTTATAGACGGACGAGAATTAGGAGTAAGAGAATCTTTAGAGGTTCAGACGATGGATATGGCCAAAGCGGCTGCAAAATTAATTGAAGAAACATTACGTTTCCCTAGTGGAGAAAAAGTAGAATGTGTTATTGCAGATACTACTATTGGTGGTGTTGCAGATGCTGCTGCTTGTGCAGATAAATTTAAAAGAGAAGGTGTAGAAGTTTCTTTAACAGTAACACCATGTTGGTGTTATGGTACAGAAGTAATGGATACAGACCCATTATTACCTAAAGCAGTTTGGGGATTTAACGGAACAGAAAGACCAGGAGCGGTATATTTAGCTGCTGCCTTAGCAGGATATTCTCAAAAAGGATTACCAGCATTTGGTATTTATGGTAAAGAAGTTCAGGATGGTGGAGATCAGACCATTCCTCAAGATGTTTCAGAAAAAATTATTCGTTTTGCAAAAGGTGCTTTAGCCGTTGCTCAAATGAAAGGAAAATCTTATTTATCTATTGGATATAGTTCTATGGGTATTGCTGGTTCTATGGTTGATGTAAACTTTTTACAAGACTATTTAGGCGTAAGAGCAGAATTTGTAGAATCTGTTGAGTTATTAAGACGTATAGATGAAGGTATTTTTGATCAAGAAGAATATGCAAAAGCATTAGCTTGGACAAAAGAAAACTGTAAAGAAGGAGAAGATAGAAACAATCCTGAAGCACAAAAAACGCGTGAGCAAAAAGATGCTGAGTGGGAAAAAGTTGTGAAAATGACTTTAATCTGTAAAGATTTAATGAACGGAAATCCTAAATTAAAAGAGATGGGATTTGGTGAAGAGTCTAAAGGAAGAAACGCTATTATGGGTGGTTTCCAAGGACAACGTCAGTGGACAGATTACCAACCAAATGCAGATTTTACAGAGTCTATTTTAAACTCTTCTTTCGACTGGAACGGAATTCGTCAAGCATATACATTTGCAACAGAAAACGATTGTTTAAATGCAATTTCTATGTTATTTGGTCACTTATTGACTAATAAAGCACAGTTATTCTCTGATGTAAGAACATATTGGAGTCCAGAATCTGTAGAAAGAGTTACTGGTAAAAAATTAACAGGATTGGCAGAAAACGGAATTATTCACTTAATTAATTCTGGTTCTACAACTTTAGATGCAACAGCACAACAACAAGATGCTGATGGAAATGCAACAATGAAAGCATTCTGGGACATTACTAAAGATGATGTTCAGAGATGTTTAGATAATACAAAATGGCCACCTGCTACCGTAGAATATTTTAGAGGAGGAGGATTCTCTTCTAATTTCTTAACGAAAGCAGAAATGCCTTTAACGATGTGTAGAATTAACTTAATTAAAGGAATTGGTCCTGTTTTACAAATTGTAGAAGGTTGGAGTGTTGAGTTACCAGAAGATGTACATAATGTTTTAAACGACAGAACAGATCCTACTTGGCCAACAACTTGGTTTGTGCCTAGAACAACTGGTACAGGATTCTTTAAAGATGTATATACAGTGATGGCAAAATGGGGAGCAAACCATGGTGCAATTTCTCACGGACATATTGGTGCAGATTTAATTTCATTAGCGTCTATGTTACGTATCCCTGTAAACATGCACAATGTTTCTGAAGATGATGTATTTAGACCTAGCGCATGGTCTGCTTTCGGTGAAAACTTAGAAGGTGCAGATTATAGAGCATGTGATAATTACGGACCTTTATATGGTTTCAAAGAATAATAAAACACTTTTTTAACAAGAATTGGCTCTTAATTTTTTTTTGAATTATTTGTTAAGATGCCAATTCTTTTTTTTATACTGATAAAGTAGCTTCTTTTAAAGCCTATACAATTGTTATAAGCAAACTTTATCCTTTTTAAGCTTCAATAAAATGAAAAACGTAATCGCAGTTATAGATATTGGAAAAACGAATAAAAAAATATTTTTATTTGATGAAAAATTTGACGTTTGTTTTCAGAATTCTACCAAGTTCAAAGAAGTATTAGATGATGATGGTTTTCCTTGTGATGACCTAGAGTCTATTGAAAATTGGATTTTAGAACAAATAAAACAAGTTCAAAATAATCCTAAATTTCTTTTAAAAGCGATTAATTTTTCTACCCACGGAGCCTCTCTTGTATATTTAGATAAGCAAGGGAACAGAATTGCCCCTTTATACAACTACCTAAAACCCTTAGACATAAAAAATTATAATGATTTTTATAAATCTAATGGTGGTGTAGAAGAGTTTTCTAGAACAACTGCTTCACCAGCTTACGGAATGTTAAACACTGGTTTGCAAATGCAATGGATGCAAAAAGACAAACCAGAAGTATGGAAAAATGTAGCATCTATTTTACATTATCCACAGTATTTAAGTTACTTATTTACAAAAGAAATTACCGCAGATTTTACGTCTGTTGGCGCACATACAGCTACTTGGAATTTCGATAAAATGGAATATCATCCTTGGTTAAAGGCTGCAAATATTAACTTACCCGAACCTGTAAACGGAGAAAAAGCAATCTCTACAGAAATTAACGGACAGCAAGTAGCTGTTGGTTCTGGTTTACATGACAGTTCTTCTTCTATAATTCCTATTTTAGAAAAAGAAAAAGGCAACGATTTTGTATTGCTTTCTACAGGAACTTGGATTATTGCTATGAATCCTTTTAGTAGTGAAACCTTAACACAACATCAATTAACCAATAATTGTTTATGTTTTATGACTCCTAAAAAACAACAAGTAAAATCTTCTATGCAGTTTTTAGGACGCATACATGAAGTGTACTTAGATCCATTAAGCGAATACTTTAATGTCCATGTAGACAAACATTTAAACCTTCCTTTAGAAGAAAAATTATGTCAAGAGTTAATTGCTGAAAATGCACAAATTTTTCTAGCAGATGGTATTGATACTAATTTTGATGCTAATGAAGATTTATTAAAACATTTTGGTTCTTATCAAACAGCGTATTATCAATTAACATTCGAAATTGCTAAAAAAGTAATTGCAGGTATTAATTTAATAACAGATAAAGACAAAACCATTAAAAACATTTATATCTCTGGCGGATTTAATAAAAACAGGATATTCATCAAATATTTAACCTTGTTAAAGAAAGGCATTGTAATTAAAATTTCTGAATGCAAAAATGAAAGTGCCTTAGGTGCTGCATTAATGATGAAATCATACTTATAAACAAAGTTTGTAATACTTTAATTATGACAAACAAGTCGATATTAACCTAATCGATTTTCAAGTAGCCAAACCTACTTATAAGGAAAGAACACCTAACAATTGATTGTTAGGTGTTTTTTTATCACATAGCGACATAGACAATATATCTATCATGCTGAATTTATTTCAGCATTAATACTAGAATGAAAACACACATTTTTGTCATTTCGAACGCAGAGAGAAATCACATAAAGACGCTCTATTTTTTGCTATGACTGCTATGAGATTTCTCCTAAAGTAGAAAAGATAAACTGGTATACTTTTTCATGTTTAAAAACTAATTGTAAATAAAAAACCATCCCTAAGGCTTACCTTAGGGATGGTTTATAAAGTATAATCTATTTTATTTTTTCACCTCTTAAAGACTCATAGACTTTAATTAATTCTGCTAATTCCTCAGGGTTTGTTGCTGCTAAATTTTGTTCTTGACCAACATCTTGTTTTAAATTATATAATTGAAATTCTGGACGAATACCAACATCAATATTTACTTTTTTATTAAACTTATTCCCTTTATAAGGAGGAATCATTAACCAATCTCCACTTCTTAAAGCTGTTCTAGAATTTGCTTCAATTAACAAATGATCTCTTCCTTTATTAGATTTACCTAAAAAAGCATTTAAAATATCTTTACTATCTGTTGTATTTTCTGAGGTTCCTGTTAAGTTTGCTAAAGAAGCTAATAAATCCATTTGGCAAACAATCGCATCTGAAACAGTTGGCTTAATTGTTCCTTTCCAATAGGTAATAAAAGGCACTCTCGTACCTGCTTCTAACAAACTGTATTTACCACCTCTTAAACCTCCTTTTGGGTCATGTTTTCCTAATTTTTCTATGGCGTCATCATAATACCCATCATTTAAAACTGGGCCATTATCACTAGAAAAAACAATTAACGTATTTTCTAAAAGACCTTCTTCTTCTAAAGTATTTATAAACTCACCAACTACCCAATCTGCTTCTAAAATTACATCTCCTCTTGGTCCCATTCCAGATTTACCTACAAAACGTGGATGCGGAGTTCTTGGTACGTGTGGTTGCTGCATCGCGTAATACAAAAAGAAAGGTTGCTCTTTATGTGTTTTTACATACTCCTGCGCTTTTCCTAAAAAATGATCTGCCATATCAATATCCGTCCATTTTGCAGACTCACCACCTTTCATATACCCAATTCTAGGTATTCCGTTTACAATGCTATTATTATGTCCGTGATGCCATTTCATGGTTGTCATTTCCGGATTTGATTTTGCTGTAGGCTCTCCTTCAAAATTCTTTTTATAATTTACTTCAATCGGATCATTTTTATCCAAACCTACTACATGTCCGTTATCTATATAAACGGTTGGTACTCTGTCTTGCGTAGCCGCCATAATATAAGAAGAATCGAAACCTACTTCATTAGGACCCGGAGTTATTTTTCCGTTCCAATTAACATCCCCAGACCCTAAACCTAAATGCCATTTACCAACAATTGCAGTTTGATAGCCTTGTTTCTTTAAGACTTTTGGTAATGTTTGTTGCGCTACATCAATAATTAAAGGAGCAGAACCTGCTAAAATTCTTGCTTTTTTATTTCTCCAAGGATACACACCTGTTAACAACGCATATCTACTTGGTGTGCATGTTGCCGAAGAAGCGTACCCATTTGTAAATTTAATTCCGCCATTTGCCAAGGCATCTATATTTGGCGTTTGGATTTCTGTGGCTCCGTAAGCACTTAAATCTCCATAGCCTAAATCGTCTAAATAAATAACCACAATGTTTGGTTTTTCACTTATATCTGTGGTTTTTTTTGCTGTTTTTTCTGATTTGCAACTTGTCATTACAAAAACAGAGAAAAATAGAAATTTAAAAATGAGGTTTTTTAAATACATGTTATTTACGTTGGTTAATTAATATTGTAAGAAAGTAAAATTATGAATACTTATTTAATAGTAAGAGCAATTATCGTTCTAAAAAGGTATCAAAATGACTCTTATTTCTTTTTTGATTTTTATTTTTTAAGCTTAACAAGCTTAAATTAAAAACAATACACTAAAATAAAACAACACGTAATTCACTGATAAAGAACTATTTAAATACTTTAAGTTATAAAACGAAAGTAGTAATCGATTTAGCTGCGATTACAATATCTTTTTTATCCGCATTATGTTGTATTAATTTTAAATCTGAGTCTTTATCTGTAACATAAACTTGCTTTATAGTACTTTTAAAATTTAGTTGTACTGCTGTTTCTTTTTGATTAACCGCCACAATAATGATAGAATTATCTCTATTCTTATACGCTGAAACTAAAACTCCTTTTTCTAAATTTTCAAGAGAATTTTTACCGTTATAATCTACCTTAATTTGTTTTGCCAGAGGTCTTATAAATCTCGAAAAATTACCTAAACCCCATAATAATTTTGAGCTTTCAAAAGTACCTTCTTCCGTATTTTTATCATGATAAATAAGTCCGTCTTTATAATTATAAGGTGTCATTGCCAACCACCAATGCCATGCACTTGCATTAGCGATAGTAAGATCTGCATGTATTAATCTAGCAACATACAAAGCTGTTTTCATGCCTAAATCTTTCCCTTTCCCTCTAATTTCTTCATTGTTCTCTAGAATACAATATTCTGTCATCCAATACTCTAAATTTGGATACTTTATTAATTTCTTTTTAATTTCTTCTCTTTTTGTTTTTAATTTAGAAATATCCCAAGTGGTAAAATAACTATGTCCTGCAAATTTTTGCGAAACCGTTTCTAAATTTCCAAGATACAAATCACTCATAGAGTTAAAAAAGACTTCAACCTGGTTACTTCTATGCTCTTTTACTTTTTTTATTGAAGTCAAATAATCTATTTGTCCAGCTTCTGATACTTCTAATTTTGTATCTAAATTATAGCTTTTAAAAACAGAATCTATTGTTTTGGTTGCACTTGAAAGTTCATCATTATTCCAAGGAGAACCTTCTTGTTTTCCATTTTTCCAATCCCATTGAGGTTCATTAAACGGACTGATATAATTAAAATGAAGATCTAAACTATCTTTAAAGTGCGTAACCACATCTTTTAAAAACAACGCATATTTTACATAATTACTTGTTTTTAGGTTTGATGACAATCCGTCTGCAGAAAATGCTTTATTATTTTTTGTAAACTGTACAGGCGGACTATTTACAAAACCGATAAAAGAAGAAACACCTTTTCCTTTTGCTGCTTTTAAAAACCATTGCTGGCCGAATTGTCTGTTCCAATTATAAGAACCATCATTATTTAAAAAACCTTCTGCTCTTCTCCATTCGTCCTTAATACTACTTTCTACTCCTTGCTCTGCACTTCCTGCGCCAATATTAAATCGCCAGGTAGAAAGACCAATTCCTTTAAAAGTTCCATCAGCATTCTTTTCAGTACTAAATAATAAATCGGCTATTGCTTCTTTTTTATCCAAAGACCATTTACCAACAAATTGAGCAGACCATGCATCTGACGCTCCAAAATTATGTATGGTTTGGTATGCTACATTTGGATGAATCTCTATATTAACTTGATCTACTTTACTTTGAGAAAACAATAATCCACTTAAAAACAAAAATAGAACTATCACTTTAGCCCTCATTTTTTCTTAAATTTATTCGGAACAAAATTAGCCTCATACTTCGGATTTAACTCCGTAGGAATTGGTGCATTAATCTCAGATCTCCAAGTAGTTAATTTTTTTAATAACGCTGCTACTTTCTCAGGATTAACGTCTACAAGGTTGTTTCTTTCGCCTAAATCTATCTTTAAATTATATAATTCGAGTGCATTGTCTTCAAAATATTGGTGCAGTTTCCAATCACCATCGATAATTACAGAACCGGGTCTTGTTCTAAAAAACGGATCTCTACCATCATCTATTTTAAAATTATATGCTTGTAAATAAATAGGAAAGTGAAAAAACAAACTTCTATCTTTTATTGTTTTCCCTTTTAAAATTGGTAAAATAGAAGTTCCATCTACTATTTTATTTAGGTTTTCTACATTTAAAATATCCATAAAAGTTGGATAAAAATCTAGATTGGTAATAGGAGTCTTAGAAACTGTATTTGGTTTTACAACTCCATCCCAAGAAATAATATATGGCACTCTAATTCCTCCCTCATAATAAGAACCTTTTCCTGCTCTTAAAGGATCTTGATGAGAAATAGCTCTTATTCCGCCATTATCCGAAGTAAAAACAATTAAGGTATTTTTTAAATTTAAAGTTTTAATTTCATCTAAAATTAAACCGATATTTCTATCAACCGTTTCAATCATACCTGCATAAACCGCCTTATTTTGAAATGGATTTCCTCCTTTTTCTTTGTATTTTTCTTCTAAAGCATTTGTTGTTGATAAAGGTGTATGAACCGCATAATATGGCAAATACAGAAAAAACGGCTTTTCTTTATGCTCTTTTATAAATGAAATGGCTTCTTGCGTTAATCTATCTGTTAGGTTTTCTCCTTTTTTATTATCAACAATATTTTTTATGTTATACGGACTAAAAAAACCATCTTTACCCGGATTACCATGCTTAGCGCCCCCAACATTTACATCAAAACCTTGTGTTTTAGGGTCGTCTCCTAAATGCCATTTACCAAAAGTACCTGTTATATAACCTTCTTGTTTAAGCATTTCTGCAATAGTAATATTATTGTCTGCTAAAATTTCTGTGTTTTTAATAGGAATTATTTTTCTAGTTTTTTCATTTCCTCTATCAGAATTACTAACGGTATAAATACCGTGTCTAGGCGTATTTTGCCCACTAATTAAACACGCTCTACTAGGTGCACAATTTGCTGCGGAAGCATACCCATTTGTAAATTTCAATCCACTTTCTGCAAGTTTATTAATGTTAGGTGTTTCATAAAAAGTACTTCCATAAGTTTCGGTATCCATCCAACCTAAATCATCTACATTAATATAAATGATGTTTGGTTTACTTTCTGGTTTCTCCAAATTTTGAGCATTGCAAGACAATAGTCCCCCTAATAATAATAATAATACATATAAATACTTCATTTTATTGTTTTTTTTCTTTATTTAAAACTTGTTTCATTTTAGCAGGATCTGAATACAAAACCTCTTTATTTTCCATTAATCTTTGATGAATATGATAGGTAACATCCATCCAATTTCTAGGTTCTCCCCAAAGTGGTTCCATCATTTGAGATTCCCAGTTTTTTAAAGCTGTGTTTAATTCATTAAACTGATTTTTATTAGTATTTTGAAGGTCTTTCATTTCACCTAAATCCTCTTCAACATTATATAAAGTTGCTCCGTAATCTTGCAAACGAACCATTTTGTAATCTCCTACTCTTGCTCCGGCTTCTTCTAGTTTTCTCCAAAATAATTGAGCATGCGGATCTCCCTTCTTCTCCCCTTTTAAAAATGGCAAAAGGTTTGCTCCATCTAAAATTAAATCTGTATCCTTTTTAATATTCGCTGCCGCCATAGAAGTTGTAAAAATATCTAAAGAAGAAGACAAACCATTAAAAGTTTGACCTCCTTTTATCTGAGCTGGCCAACTTACCACAAACGGAACTCTATGTCCGCCTTCAAATTTATTTCCTTTCCATCCCTTTAATGGTCCACCAGAAGAAGTATTATTTGCTGCTCCACCATTATCACTTAAAAAATAAATAATTGTGTTATCTGCAATACCTAACTCTTCTAATTTATTTTGAAGTTTTCCAACGTTCTCATCTAAAGACCAAGTCATGGCTGCTAAATACTGTCTAGGATGGTTTTTATATTTCTCTAAATCTTCCTTTTTAGCTTCCATTGGCGTATGAACCGCATTGTAAGCTAAGTACATAAAAAAAGGATTGTCTTTATTTTCTTTTATGTATTTTACAGATTGATTACCCAAAACGTCCGTTAAATACCCATCAAATTTTACACGTTTTCCGTTATGTTGTAACATTTTTGCTTTACTCGGATTTTCATATTGAAAATAAGACCTACTTCCGGTTTCAAAACCATAAAATTCATCAAAACCTCGATTGTTAGGTAAATCAGATTCCTCTTTTCCTAAATGCCATTTACCCAATGCCATTGTTTTGTAACCATTTTTCTTAAAAACATCTGCAATAGTTACAACATCATCAGAAAGCCCAATATCACCAGAGTTTTTATCACCTGTATCATTTGCCTCAAAACCAAAACGTTGTTGGTATTTTCCAGTAATTAAACCCGCTCTACTAGGTGCACAAACTGTTGCGCTTACATGTGCATCCGTAAAAATAACACCACTTTTTGCTAACCTGTCTATATTAGGTGTTTCTAGATCTTTACTTCCCATAAAACCAAAATCTGCATAACCAGCATCATCAATTAAAATGACAATTACATTTGGTTTTTGCTCTTTTTGCACTGCATTATTTGTATTGCAAGACACTAAAAATCCGCACAATAATAGTATAAACAAGGTATCCATTTTAAAAAAAATAAAATTTAAAAATTCTGTAAAAACAAGATGAAAGGTTTTTTTAAGATTCAAGTTGTTGTCTTTTTTAATTAAAGCTAATCTAACTTAAAGTAGCGTAAAAAACAGTCTAATATTGTTACAACAAGGGAGTGAGAATGTTACAATTCTATTAAAGAGACTCCGTGCTATGCATATAGCTATAACTTTCAATAATTTAATCTTAAAAGTAAACACAACCAAGATTCGTCAAAAATGACACTGTAATATCAATAGAAATAACTTTCTATAAATCTAATAAAACAAGACTGTTTTTTTAATAATACAGCTAATTTATTATAACATATCTTAATCTTAGCTTGATAAGGAGTTTCTCTGATAAATTTTTAAATTTCAACAATATGTAAAAAATAATAACTTATTTAACGTTTGTATACAAGCATTTTTAAATGATGTTACACTTACATCTATAGATTTACCTGCTTCAACAGTTATTGATGGTTGGACATTCTGGAAATGCTCAAATCTTAGTAATGTAAATATGTCTGTCATAGATTCAAATTGCCCCAGGTGCATTTAATGCTAAAGGACTTACAACTTTAACACTTCCTTCGTCATTAAGAAAATTTTCAGGTTCTAATACGTTTAGAAACATTCCTACTTTAGAAGAATTAATTGTAGAAATTGAAACTCCTTTTGTTCTTGATACTGACGTAAATATCAATCATATGTTTTCTAATCAAATAAATCAATCTCCTACACCTAATTTAATTGCACCTTGGGGCTTCTAGTGCCTTTGAAAATCAATGAAATATATTTAGATTCTTATCCAAAACTTAATGTAGATAAATGATATTTTTTCTGCAGAAGTTTATAATATATAAAGTGAATCAGCTTTTATTTAAAACCTGCATTAATAAACACGGATTATATGAAATATGACGACCTATGGACTAAATAATTATTTACAAAATGTAGCATTATTACCTTTGTATTGCAAAAATACTAGTGTTTTGGGTTAAAATGCAACATTTTTACCCAAAAAACGAAACCTATGTACTCTAAGAATAGTATAGTTATTTGTAAATTTAAATCATAATATTATTAATTTAAAATTAAATAAATCATGAAAAAAACATTACTATTATTTGTTACATTGTTATCTGTAACATTAACGAAGGCACAAACTGTAGGTGATGCATTTACAGTAAATGAAATCAATTATGAAGTAACCGCTGTTGACCCTACAAACGAGGTACAAATTGTAGGAAATAGTGTTACTACAGATGCATTAACGATACCAGCTACTGTAGAGAATTCAGGAACTACTTATAACGTTACTTTTATAAAAAATAAATCATTTTCTAATGTAGCAATTACATCTTTAGTTGTTGAAGGTGATACTGAAATTGATTGGCAAGTGTTTAACGCTTGTCCTAACCTTGTAAGCGCAGATCTTTCTAATATTACTTCAGGTGTTGGTTTAAACTCTTTTGTAAACTGTCCTGAATTAACATCAGTAGATCTTCATAATGCAACATTTGTTGGTAAAACAGCATTTAACAAATGTCCTAAATTAGAGACAATAGACCTTAGTAATACAGTTGATATTGGAATACAAGCATTTAGAGATGCAAAAGCACTTACATCTGTAGATTTACCTGCTGCAACTGTAGTTGGTGGATTGGCATTCTGGGGTTGCTCAAATCTTACTGATATAAATATGCCTGTGATGGATTCAATTGCTCCAGGTGCATTTAATGCTACAGGATTTAAAACTTTAACGCTTCCTGCTACTGTAACGAAACTTCCAGGTGCTAATACATTCAGAAACATTCCGGCTTTAGAAGAATTAATTGTAGAATTTGAGACTCCTTTTGTTCTTGATACTGACGCATTCTTAGACGCAGAGAAAACAATACCGGATCCTGATAGTCATATGTTTTCTACTCAAGCCGGATATGACACAGCTCCTACATTGATTGTTCCTTTTGGTACCAAGGATGCTTTTGCCGCAGAAAACGGATGGGATATATTTAATATCGTTGAAGCAGATGAAATATTAAGCTTAGATTCTCAAGCTAAAATATCTTTAAATGCATATCCAAATCCTGTTGTAGATAAATTATACTTTTCTACAAATGATGTTTTTTCTGCAGAAATTTATAATATTTTAGGCGCTAAAGTAAGTTCTCAAAAAGTTATAGATGGAGTAGATTTATCTCAACTTAATAAAGGTATTTATTTTGTAAAAGCTAAAAATAATGAAGGTTTAGATTTCAAAACAATTAAAGTTATCAAACAATAACAACTTTTTTTATTTAAAACTTAAAAGGAGTAACTTTATATAAAGTTACTCCTTTTTTTATGCCTTTACATTAACTGTATCCATATTATAAAATATAATTACTTATGCAATTGGTAATCTAATCAAGATAAATACCTTATCAAGGTTAAGATTATGAAAATATTACAGACAAAGTAAACTATTACGAAGTCTATTTTAAAAACCAACAGAATCTTTATCGTTTTTTGATATCAAAAGCAGATTATTATATACAATAGGTTTCTAAAAAACAAAAGGAACAACTTCTATAAGTTGATCCTTATTATTTGTTTAAAAATAATTTGATAAGTAAGATAAACACTTTGCTTATTTTCGTATTATTTTATATTGTTTTCTTGTTCCTTTGTAATTTACTTTGAGAAAATAAATACGAGATGAAATATCATTTAACTTAATTGTATGAATTAAAGAACTGATATTATTTTCGGTATAAATAGTTTGACCATTAACACTTACTAGTTTAACAGAAACATTTTCTAAGTTATTTAAATATATGTTTATATTTTCTTCATTAGGGTTGGGATACGTATAGATTTCATTCAATAATTTTAGCTCACCGTTAGTAGATAAACTATTTTCATCATTAATTATAACAGAAAAATCCATATCAGAACCAACAAATTTTGTATTACAGGTGTTTATATCATCCCCTTTTGTATAAGTTATTAATTGTATTTTACTTTTATTCTATTACCTAAACAGAAATAATGATATCTTCATCAGTATTATGTTCTGTATTGATAATTTATCTTGTGATTTTTAAATTATAATTACTTGTTTCTATTGTTGAACAATCAAATGTGTAGAGATGATTTCCTAAAGAATTAAAAGGCACATCATTTATTTTAGGAATTCCATTCTTACTCCATACAGTTAAGCTTCCTGACTCTTTCATTGTACAGATAATTTCATTTTCATTTATAGATGTCACTTCTACTGTACCTGCGGATAAATATTTATCAGAAATACCAATTACAGACCATCCATTAACAATAGGACTTAACTGAAACAATCTTTCTTCACGTGTTTTTAGTTCAAACTCAAAATCATCTGTCAATGGTTTTGCTATTTTATTGTATGCATCATATAATAAAATTCCTCCTTTAGGTATTTCCAAAAAGTCTTTTAAAAGGTTGAATCATTCCTCCTGCATTCGGATAATCTTTTAAAGAAATAGCTGATTTTAGCATAGTGTCTCTATTTTAAATTAACCACCATAATAACTGCTGATTCATTTTTAATCGGAGCAATTACCTTAAAGGCTTTTTTACCTACATAAGGATCTTGTTGTAAACTTTCTGGCAAAGGAACCCCAGGAGCTAGCGTACCAATAATCTCTCCATCTTTATACATTAACGGAGTTAAATACGTATCATCAATGTTTTTAGTCTCGTCAGACAAATAAATAGGAGCACCAGAAATAGCTCTAGAAACGGCCATTAAACGCGCTGTTTCTTTAAAACTGGTGTGAAACATATCTTGGTCTAACCAATGTACATATCCTAACCAAAGGGCATTGGTAAAGTTTTGAACAATCGTTAAATCGATACGGTCTAAATCTATTTTATAATCTACACTAGACCTTATGACGTAACTATAGGTTTGATTAAAAACATTAAAATTCTGAAACATTATGAAACCAAAGAGCCTCCATTCTATTTCATGAGGCTTTTACTTCAGAAAACGGGCGATAATACATCCCTTTTTGATATTCTGGTAATTTTAAAACAATATCAGCAATAACACCGCTATTATTGGGCGTAAGTAATTGTTTTTCTATAGTAAAAATCCCATTTTCTGAAAGATCATTTAAATCTAAAGCTTTTGGGATTTCTATTAACTTGTCATTGCTTATTTCCTCTTGATTCTTTTGTTTATAGCAAGCATTCAAAAGAAATATTGAAAATACTATCAAAAATATTCTCAAGTTATTGCTAAAAATTATCATAAAAAATCTAATTATTTTTTCTTCTGATATTTTAACACATAATTATTTGTACCATCACTACCATCTAAAGCCACTCCACTAGGGCAATAAAGATATTCAGGTTCATTATTTGCATCCATTAATAACTGAGGTCTTTCTAACTTCACCTTTTTACCTCCGTAACGTACATTCGCTTCTTTTGGAAAATTGCCTTTCAAATAAAAATCTTGATAATTATGAAAACCTGATAAAGGTTCGGCGTTAAATTGAAGTCCATCTTCTGATACCCAAAGTAAACCACCACCTTTTTCTAATATTCCATGATTGTCTGTAGTCATTAAGCATATTTTATTTCTCCATAAAAAAGCATTCCCATCTTCTATTCTGACTTCATTGGTAGTAATTGGGTCTGGTTGGATAACATACGGTCCTTCTAACTTGCTAGAAATAGCAACTCCCATACTCACTTTGCCTTTAGTACCAGCTTTCGCTTTAAAATACAAAAGGTATTTTCCATTAGGATGTTTTATCAAACTAGGGTTGTTAACACCAAGTCCACTGTTTGCACACCAAATAGCAGTATCGCTAGGAGGGCTAAGTAAAGGTGTGTTCTCATTAGGAACTGCATTCCATGGTCCATGAATACTATTACTTGTTAGCATTCCAATTCGCTGACTTGGTCCATGTTTTTTTGCACCATCATTAGCTATAAAAACTAAAACGTATTTATTATCTATTTTTTTAATACTTGGATTGTGAAAACCAGTAGCATTCCATGTATCATTACCTTTTCCTTTTGCTACAACTTCTACAAATTTAAAAGGCCCTTCAGGACTTTTAGCAACATAATGAGCAATTTCACTTTGATATCTCCACGCTGTTTTAAAAGGGGTGTCGGATGACCATCTAGCACTAAAAAGGTGTACATTTCCTTGTTCATCTCTAATAGGAGAGCTTCCCCAAACGTCATAACCAGGTTCGTTAATTGCTTCACCAACAAACTTCCATTGATCGGACATGGCAGTTGGAGAAGCTACTTGTTTTATTACTTCTTTTCTATTATTTTTTTGTGATTGACAAGAAACAATAAATATTGAAAGCAGAATGGTGCTTACTATTATTTTTTTCATTATTAATTTATTAAAAAAGTTTAGATTATTTAATTCAGAGTAAATTAGTACTGTTTTATTCTGTTATCCTAAATGAAACATGGGTAAATGAACCTGTTGTTATGTCTATAAGAAATTGATTTTCTTCTACAGGTTCTATAACAAAAGATTTTCCTTCAGGTTGATCATCATCATCCCATTGTGTTACAGTTATATTACCATCAATTTTAAAACCATCTAGAATCCCTACAGGGTATTCTTCGTAAAAAGGTGGTATAAAAGTTTTACATGGACTCACAGTATTGATAAAAAACACATTTACCTCATTACCTCTTATATAGGCTCTACTATGAAGTTTCTCCCTACTTAGTACTTCTTCACCATCATGATCTAACATTCTTATAGGTTGTGAACCAATCAAAGCTTCAGTATATGCTCTAGTAATATAATTCCATGGTGCATTACCTCCAGACAAGGGGTAATCCCACCAGCTTACTAAATCTAATCCAAGATCAGTCCAATCAAACATACATCCAATAGCTAGTTCGGAAGTCCAAATTTCTCTATCTTTTTCGTAGTCAGAACTACATCTAAGGGCATCCCAATGTGCTTCAGTAGCCCAAGCTTCACGATGTTTATCACTTTGAGCTAGTTCATATTCGTATTTTAAATCTGGATGATTCGTTTCATTATGATGATTCAAATAATAGTGATTTCCAAATACGTCATAGCTATCTTGTCCATTAATATTGTATAAATCGTTAAAAGATCCAGATTCACCTAATGGTTTATAAAATTCTGGAGCCACAATTTGTGGTACCACATAACCAAGTCTTGCCGTTCTAGCTCTTAATGTATCTACAGCTATCGTAAAATCTGTAACATCCATTCTAGCAGCCTCTTTATCAAAAGCAACATAGTTTACTTCGTGTCCATGTTCATGCATAAACTCAACATAGTCAACAATCAATTGTGCATATTTTACAGGATTAGGCACAGTTGGTGCATCTGTTGTTACCCAATCTGGAAAATACTCTGCTTTATCTGATGTTAAAACTTTTAAGCCTACAAAAATCATAAAAGGTTCAGAACCATAATAAGATGCTTTCGCATTTTCTATAGATTTTAAAAGAGTTGTGTAAACACTTTCTACCACCTCACCTTCTGCAGGGTGTCCTCCATAAGCATCACCACAATATAATGGAACTCTAAGGCCATTCATTTTAGCTTGACCTTTACCTTGACCAAAAGCACTTTCTGCATTACTGATATTACCTAAAGTTCCAGCGTTATGATTCAGATCTAACATATGATATTTTGTAACCCTACCAAATTTTTCAAGTGGAGCTATGGTTGCTTTATTTACATATGTTGCCTCTTCGTAATCTGTTATTTCTACAGTGTATTCTTCGAAATCTCCACCTGAGTGAAGTCTAAATTTTTCTGTAACGCCCCATTGACCAATTCTTGTATCTGGATTTGGAGTTATTATTGAAACATCATCTGAATATTTATAAGTAACAGACGTAATTTCTAACGGATCTTTTACATCTGGTATTGATATTTTTTTATTATCATTATCTATAACTCCAATAGATTTTTCTCCGGACGATAATGTTACATCAAATTGAGTAAAATTCAATTCAACATTGTTTATTTCTTCACTTTCTGTCTCTTTACTGCAACCTACAAATAGGAAAACAGATATAAATAATATATAAAATTTTTTCATTTTTGGTTTTATTCTTTGTTTTATTTTAAAATGATTTTTTATTCTTTAATTTTAAACGTAAGCTGAGTAAAAGTACCTGTTGGTATGTCTAAGAGGAATTGTTTTTCTTCAATTGCTTCTACTAAGGTAACTTCTCCTTCAACTTCTGAACCAACTACTGAATCATCTTGCCATTGTCTCACTGTTACTCTACCATCAATTTTAAAACCATCTAAAATCCCTACCGCATAATCTTCATAAGACGCTGGTACTATACCTGCAATATTTGGATTTACAACGTTAATTAAAAATACATTTACTTCATTATCTCTTAAATAAGCTCTAGTATGAAGTTTACCATTCGTAAAAGTTTCCTCTCCATCATGATCAAGCATTCTAATTGGTATGGAACCAAGTATAGCTCCTGAGTATGATCTCATAATAGGTGATTTTATTGTAGTACTACCCTCTATTGGATACCCCCACCACATAAATGCGTCTAATCCTAGATCTGTATGATCAAACATTACTCCAAATGCAGATTCTGTTCTAAAAATACTTGAATCATTATTCCAGTGTGGCTCAGTGGCCCACTGTGGACGTGTTCTGTCACTTTGAGCTAAATCGAACTCATATTTTAATTTTGCAAAACCAGCAACAGTGTGATCTCTTTGATAATAATGATTTCCAAAAATATCATACCTGTCTTGATACCCTTTATTATATAGTTCATTCATCCAACCGTTACTAGTGTCTCCTTGAGGGTCTAAAAGCTCTGGAGCTACAATTTTAGGTACTACATATCCCAATCGTGCTGTTTTTGCTCTCAAACTATCCGCAGATATTTTAAAATCCTCAACACTCATTCTAACAGACTCTTTATCAAACGCAATTGCATTTATTGTATGTCCTTTTTTATCCATAAATGCTATGAAATCAACAAGTAACTGAGCATATTTATCAGGAATAATTCCATCTTCATCAGTTGACACCCAGTCAGGGTAATACTCATTTTTATTAGAAGTCAAAACTTTAATTCCTACAAAAATCATAAAAGGTTCACTTCCACTATAGGCTGCCTTTGCATTTTCAAGAGATTTTAAAGGGTTTGCATAAACATCTTCTACAACTACACCTTCCGAAGGATGTCCTCCAAAAGCATCTCCACAATAAAGAGGAAATCGGATACCATTCATTTTTTGATTACTAAAAGCTTCAAAAGCCGTGCTTTCTTCTTTAGCTTTATTAGGATCTCCATTAAGATCTAGCATATGATATCTTACAGTAGTCCCAAAAGTTTCTAGTGGAGATATTGTTGCTTGATTTTCATATACAGGTTCTTCAAAGTCAGGAACTTCTACAGTGTAATCTTCAAATCTTTCACTAGAGTGAAGTCTGAATTTCTCTGTAATTTCCCATTTACCTATCCTTGTATTTGGATTTGGAGTAATGATTGAAACGTCTTCTGAGAACATATATGAAACAGATACAATTTCTAAAGGGTCCTTTACATCATATAATGAGATATGCTTGTTCTCATTATCAATAACTCCAATAGATTTTTCTCCAGATGATAATGTTACATCAAATTGAGTGAATTTAATTTCTACATTATCAGCTTCAATAATATCTGATTCTTTACCACAACTGAGAAAGAGAAAAATTGAAATAAGTAACAAAGGAAAGTTTTTCATGTTTAGTTTTTAATGGTTGATGATTATTTTATGCAATTTATCTAAAATCTTAACAAAAAATGGGGTCGAATTGTATCAACAATGGAGTTAAAATGTCACAATTAATGTTACATTAAAATAAAACACCTGATGAAACATTTTAATGCTTAATCAGGCGTTTTTTAATCTAAAAAAAATATATCTATCCGATATATTAATAATTAAATGTTAGCACTTCTCCTTTTTTAGTTGCTATTTCTTTTACGTCATCATTGTAACGAAGTTTTAAAGTGTTTCCTAATTTAGAAGTAACTACTAACGTTTTCAATTTTCCTAACTCCCAAGTCATATCAATCTCAAAACCTTTTTTAGCTACAATTCCTTTTATACTTCCAGATGCCCAAGCTTCAGGTAACGCTGGCAATACATGAACTTCTCCGTTATGACTTTGCATCAACATTTCTGTAATACCAGAAACAACTCCAAAATTTCCATCAATCTGAAAAGGAGGGTGTACATCTAAAAGGTTTGGTAAAGTAGACTTTCTTTGCAACGCTATAATATTTTCATAAGCTTTGTTTCCTTCTAACAAACGTGCATAAAAATTAATAATCCAAGCTCTACTCCAACCTGTATGTCCACCACCTTTAGACAACCTTCCCTCAATTGTTTTTTTAGCAGCTTCAAATAATTCTGGTGTTTTAGATTTTGAAATTTGATTTGATGGATGCAAAGCATATAAATGGGAAATATGTCGATGCCCAGGTTCAGCCTCTTTAAGCTCTCCAACCCATTCTAACAATCTACCATCTTTACCAATTTCAAGCGGAGGCATTTGCTTTATTTTCTGTTTTAAAATAGCACTGAAATCTTGATCAATATTTAAAATTTCTGCAGCAGCAATACAGTTTCTAAACAATTCAAAAACAATTTCACGATCCATAGTTGGTCCCATATTCAAAGTAGCTTTTTTACCATCTTTGGTTAAAAAGTTGTTTTCTGGAGAAACAGATGGACCCGTAACGAAAAGTCCTGTTCTAGGATCTTTCACCATAAAATCAACAAAAAACAAAGCAGCTTCCTTCATAATTGGATATGCCTTATTCTTCAAATATTCTTTATCCTCTGTATATTCATAATGTGTAAATAAATGTTGCGCACTCCAACCTGCACCCATTGGCCACATACCATATCTAGCCTTTCCATTAGCAGCAGTTGCGTGCCAAATATTACTAGTATGATGCGCTACAAAACCTCTAGAATTATATGTTTTTTTAGCAGTAATACGTCCCATTTCGCGTAAACCATCAATATATTCTAAAAATGGTTCATGACATTCTGCAAGGTTTGTCATTTCTGCCATCCAATAATTCATTTGAACATTGATGTTAATGTGATAATCAGAGTTCCAAGGTGGTGTAAATCCGGTTGCCCAAATACCCTGTAAATTTGCAGGTAAAGTACCTGGTCTAGAACTACTAATTAATAAATAACGCCCAAATTGATATTGCAATTGCGTTAAATAATTATCTGTAACTCCTTTTTTTACTTTTTGCAAACGTACATCTGTAGGAGAATCATCTCCTTTACTATCTGATAATTTAAAAGAAAGTCTGTTAAATAACGATTGATAATCTGCAACATGTCTATCTAACAAATCGTTATAAGACGTTTTTGCAATTTTATTAATTACTTTATGATTTTCTTGTTCAAAATCTAATCCACGATAATTACTAGAAGCAACCACTTTAATTTGCACCTCATCTGCATCGGTAATTACTAATTTTCCATCTTTTACTGTTGATGTTCCTCCTTTTGTTTCAAAATGAACTAGGGCATGAAATTTTACTCCATGACCATTACCTACATGTTCTGAAAACTCAATGCTATTTTCTGAAACAGAAATTTTAGTTTGTTCATTACGTTTTACCCAAGAAGAGATATTTATTTTTCCTTTTTGATCTGCAGTAAATTTATAGACCATTGCTTTATCAGGGAAACTAGAAAAATAGGTTCTAGTATACTGAACATCATTGCTTTTAAAATTGGTAGTAACCACCGATTTATTAATGTCTAATGCTCGCTTATAATTGCTAATAGAGTCTAAATTTGGAGTCTCTATAAATAAATTCCCTAACATTTGGTAAGTATCTGAACCAGTAGGTAAACGATCTGCTAGAATTTTATCTTGCACCATTGCCTCTGCTTCCATATATTTCTCATCAAACAGCAGTTTTTGTATGGCAGCAATATGTTTACCAGCATCTTTTTTATCTCTATTGTAATCTTTTCCTCCTGTCCAAATAGTTTCTTCATTCAAACAAATGATTTCTTTTTTAGGTGTACCATAAATCATGGCTCCTAAGTTTCCATTTCCAATAGGAAGCCCTTCATTCCATTTATTAGTTGGTTGATTAAACCAAATATTTAGAGGAGACGCTTCTTTTATTTCTTCTTTTTGAGTACAGCTAAAAAAAGTAAACGCTATTAAGGTTACGTAAGCGAACTTTTTTATGAATTTATTGTGGATGTTTATCCAGGGCATTTTCATCATGTTTCTTTATTTAGTTGAGGTTTATTTTTAGTTTTATTATTTGATTAATTTGTGATCTGATATTTATTTAATATTTGCTATTCTTTGAACCATCTAAGTTTACTAATGGTTTTGGTACATCATTCATAAAATTCTGAAATGCCTTCTTATTTTTTCTGGTTTTTCAATAGTATTTCCTTTTTTAGAATAAGAAGCCGCTTTCCAAAGATTTCCACCAGTAACCAGTATTGTTTTACTTGCAATACATACTGCCTGACTATAAGACCCCTGATTATAGGTTCTAGAAAAAGAAACACCACTATCCATAAGACGATCTAAATTAGGTCATCTGCAAAAATAAAAAGAATATTAGGTTGCTTTTTTTGTTGTGCTTGTAAAGTAATTGACGTAAACACTAAGAATAAAATTCCTACAAATGAATATTTTTTTACCACGTGATGATTTTTACTCAAAAATAGACAAAAGTAGTTATGTCTAAGAAGCTAAACCGTATCATACTTAGTATAAAAATGTTGCATTTAGCAAAAAAAAATGATAATCGTCCTTTATCAACTATTCAGTTACGATTAAAGAAATACATCAAAATAAAAATTGCAAGTACTCTATTTGCCTATAAAGTCTGATGACCATATTTAAATACCCTCACCAAGAGGTATAAAATAGTATAAGAATCATCCCTTTTTTTTATGGCAAGATACAGAACCGTTGGTTGATTATTTTCTACATAAACAAACGGACGTTCCATACGATTGGGAATTAAAAAACCTCCATCTTCCAATTTTAATTTCTTACGACTGACCTCATAATTCTCTGCTTTTTCCCAATGCAAACCATCAACAGATGTCATTAATCCGATATAAGAATGGGCATGAAAAACAGCATAAAAGACAGCTTGTTCTTTATCGAACCACATAGAAACATCTTCGGTAACTAAATCTTCTTACAGGGTTTGGTGGTATTTTAAAAGGGCTTGTTGTTGATAAATAAGTTACCTGGTTTATAGCAATATGAACACTACTTTCGATAGTAATCTTATGATCTTTTTATTCATGTTATGTAGTTTAAGTTCTGTACCTAACTATCAGTGTCGCTAAGTTAAGATGTATTCTTATTCTTGAGACCAATTTAAATCAGTAAATATCTCAAAACCACTTTTAGATCGTAAATCAGCAGTTAAGCCATTACCGGCTTTCAAGTTCTTTACATTTACAATCCAATCCTAAATTTATTCATACTCATACTCAAACCAATCGATATCCACATATCCTGAATCTTCTATATCGTTCCAGCAAAAGACGCCTAATCGATCACCAGACCAACGTCCAAATACCAGCTCGAATTCAGGACCAAAACGCTCAAAATTCTTGTTGTCATAGCTGTATTCGAAAGAGGCGCTATTACCACTATTGGTAGATTTAAAATAAATAATAGCTTTCTCAATGCTAGGGCCGTCTATCTCAGTTCCCTTATCATCCATAAAAAAGAGATTTCTATTTCCTTCGGCATCCATTTTAACACCAATGAGATGGCTTACTCCTGCAAAACGAGCATATCCAGCTCGTTGTCCTTGTGTCATTCCTGACACATCAAATTTGGCACTGCTAATACCTGCTTTCGTGCCCATAATACGCTGACTTAAGGTGTTAGAAGCCCTCCAAAATGATGATGCTCCTTTGTGATAATAATAGTTGCTCAATGGTACCAAAGTGCTAGCTTTAAGTCTCAACCAGCCTGTACGTTCGGTCAATGACCAATGCGAGTCACGTGGGTTATGGTTCCATTCCCACTGATGTCCTAGTTCGGAGGAAGAAAAATCGTCTGAGGTTTGTATTTTTAATTTTTCAGGTGCTATTATATTAGGCATTTTGTACCTTCTTAAAGGTTCTCCAATGCCATCCTTGTCCATATCCTCTCCTATGATAGGCCAGCCATTTACCCATTCTACAGGTTGTAGACATTGTGGTCTTCCCTGAAAAGGGGCATCTATGTTCTGAATTAACTGATGAAAGTACCACCACGAGCCATCTGGCGCCTGGTTTAAAGATCCCTGGCTGCAACTGCGCTCAAAGCCATTCCCTTTTTCAAGCAACACTTTTTTGTCGTAAGGACCATAAATGCTATTGGTTTTTGAGCGTAAGGCTATTTGTTTACGGTCTTCTTTATCTCCATCAGGTGTCATAGACCATTCCGATAAGAAGATAAACCACTGATCATTGACTCTATATATTTTAGAGGCTTCAGCTCCTGGACCTTTATAGAAGACGGTGCCTTCATCTTCTAAGCTCAATCCGTCCCAACTCATTTTAAAGATAGCATTCTTATACAGGTATTTATCTTTATCTTCTTTCGTTCTGCTTCGACCTATATTGGCGACTAGCCAAGCTTCTTTGTTCTCATAATCCCAGAACACACTGGGGTCATCTGCCACCTTCTTTTGAGATATCATCTTTGTGGGTGTAGTCCATTGCCCGTAAATATCGTCGGTAGTAGTAACAAACAATCCGTGGCTAGGATCTATCACATAACAATACCAGGTACCTTCATGGAACGCTAGGTCTCCAGCCCAAACCCCTCGTTTATAACCAGCCATCCTATCCCAATTATATTCCTTACCCCAACTGATACTGTCATAAACATGATTAATAATTCTCCAGTTGACCATATCGTAAGATTCAAGAATGATCATCCCGGGGGAATTATGTTTCTTAGAAGATATCATGTAGTACTTATCGCCATGACGCACTACATCAGAATCTGGATAGTCGGCATTAAGGATAGGGTTTATAAAAGTGCCATCCCCTTGGTCACCAAATGAGTGAATTGTTTTTTTTTCTTCGGTACCTTTGCAGCCAAAAACAATAACAATTAATAAAAGGAATCTAAAAATCTTCATTTTTCAATAATTTATATAGAAGTGTAATATATTTTTATTTGAACTGTTTTAGTGAATATACTCGGGGCAAGCCCAGAGGATATTTACCGAGTTTTAGATTCATGTAGTGGAATAAATATCGTATAGGAATCATCTCCTTTTTTTATGGCAAGACACAAAACCGTTGGTTGATTATTTTCTACATAAACAAACGGACGTTCCATACGATTGGGAATTAGAAAACCTCCATCTTCCAATTTTAATTTCTTACGACTGATCTCATAATTCTCTGCTTTTTTCCAATGCAAACCATCAACAGATGTCATTAATCCAATATAAGAATGGGCATGAAAAACAGCATAAAAGACAGCTTGTTCTTTATCAAACCACATTGAAACATCTTCTGTGTCTAAGTCTCCAATAACAGGGTTTGGTTGTATTTGAAAAGGCCCTGTTGGTGATGTAGAAATCGCAATTGCCTGGTTTCTGATAAACTTTTTCTCATTGGGTTTATCTCCTTTTACAATTAAGTAATACTTACCGTCTTTCCCTTGGTCAATTGCAGGATTCACAGTGATGTTAGCTATGGGTCCAGATGGTTCTATTATGGGAGTTTCCATTCTTTTCCAAGGACCATTAATAGAATTTGAAACCGCTACTCCGGTTCTTTGATTTTTACGTAGCGTTCCTCTATCTGGGTCTTTTAACGGTTTTGTACTTAATGCAATTAAATCATCATTGGTAAATTCCTTACCACCCAAATTAGTGGCGATATAATAAAGGTAATATTTGCCTTCAAAATATTTAATTTTAGGATTGTGAGCCGTAATTTCATCCCAACTTCCTTGACCACTTCCTTTTAAAACTGTCTCCTTGTATTTCCAAGGACCTGTTGCTGTATTGGATTCTGCATGTGCTATTTCCGAAAAAGTTAGCCATCCATTAAACGTATACTCTCTTTTCCATCGGGAATAAAACAAATGATAGGTAACTCCTTCATCTTTTAGAATTGAACCTCCCCAATTGTAATACAAAGAATCACGAAAAATTCCATTTTTTTGCAAAGGCTTCATCATTTTATGGATGTCTAGACTGATCTCTTTTTCTTGTGACACAGCAGTAATAGAACAACTTAACAATACAGTCAATAAAAGTTTTACGAGGAATTTATTCATGTTTTTATGTTTACTTATTTTTAGTTTTTATGCTGACTAAAAAGCCAATCAACCAATGATGGATTTTTCCATGCCAATTCGTACGAATTATGACCAACATCTTTGTAAATAGTGAAACGAGCTTTATGCTTTTTAAAACGAGTTAAAGATTCAATCATCTCTGTAGAGCCAGCAAGTGGCACTGTAGGATCTTTATCACCATGAAAAGCCCAAATAGGAATTCTCTTTATTTTTTTTGCCATCGATGGATCTCCTGCCCCACAAATAGGAACCGCAGCTGCAATTATTTTGGGATAACGCATCACAAAATTCCATGTACCATAACCTCCCATAGACATCCCCATAACATAAACACGTTTTGTATCTACAGCATATTCCCGAACTACTTTGTCAAAAATTTCTTTGGCTAATTTCATAGGATCACTCACCGGAATGTCCTTAAATCGATAAGAACCCTCTTTCCAAGGCACATTTACCCACTGTTGTTTATTAGGACACTGCGGCATTAAAATAATACTTGGATGTTCTTTTTGTACTTCAGCATCCATCCAACCTGCAACCCAAGGTCGTAATTGTTTCAAATTGTCATTTCCTCTAGAACCTGCTCCGTGAAAAACTAAAACTATGGGATATTCTTTTTTAGGATTGTAATTGTCTGGTAAAAACAATCGATAGGGCATTTTTGCTCCATTTTTATCAGTATAAATATAAGCGTTTGTGTTTTGCTCATAAAATGATTTATCTTGTTCTTTAAGATAATCAGTAGAAAAACTATTATCTAAATATAGTGTTTGAGAAAAGACACTTTGAGTAATTAAACATAAAAATAATATGGTTATTTTTTTCATAAACTACTTCATTTCAAAACGAACCAAATAGGTTAATCCTTTCTTTTGAATCATTGAAATTCCCCAACCAGGAACTTCAGTTGCCAAATTTCCATTTTCTAAATGCGGACGATACAAACCTGGTGCCATTGGTATCTTTTTTAAACCGTCTTGTAAAACAGAAAAGTGCTCTCCATCTTTAGAAAAATACAACGTTTTACTAAGTGATGCCAATGAAACAATGCCACCATTTTGATTCCAAATTAAGACTTCGTGACTTTTATCTAAAAAATAGCCCTCATGCTTTTTAAAAGGTCCCTCAGGTTGGTCAGCATACGCTGCATTCATTTTTGTTCTTTTCGGCCCTTGTTTTCCATCACTAATAGATCTTCCTTTATAGAATAAACAAACTTTATCATCTCTAACTAACAAACTAGCATCATCAATTCTAAAACTGTCAAAATCTGATGCAACATCACTAATTTCCAATACCGGATTATTTTCTACTCTAACAAAAGGACCGTCTGGACTGTCTGAAACCGCAAGACCTATGGCTGTGATATCAGTAGTACCATTACCTTCAAACTCCTTCTCTTTATTTCCTGGAGTAGGTTTTACACCTGTGTAATACAAGTAATATTTCCCTTTATGAGCTAAGATATTTGGCGTAAAAACAGAATGACTATCAAATTCACCTTCCTTTCCTAAATCAAGCGCCATTCCTTGTTCTTGCCAAGTATGTCCTTCATCTTTTGAAGTTGCATACCAAATGGTTGCCCAATAACCTGGAGTAATCGGACTATCCATACGGCTGTACCAAATATAATACGTGTCTCCTACTTTGATAATATCACTATTATCTCTTCTATTATACACAGCATCTTTACCAATACCTGTGATATCTTGATATGTAAAATTTACAGCCTCTGTTTCTGTTTTTACTTCTTTTTCTATTTTTTTCTCCTTTTTTGTCGTGTTACAAGAAGTGATTAAACTTGCGAATATGATTACAATTCCTAATTTTATTTTATGCATTTTATTTTAATATTAAGGTTGGTTACAGATGCTTTTTTTAATTCTAATTTCACTAAATAAGTAGGTTATTTAATTTTTTTGGCTATTTTCTTAGCTAAAACTTTATATCCTTTTTGATTTAAGTGAACACCATCAACAGTGTACTTATAGGCTTTTTTCATTAATTTATTTACATCTATCAAATTCACATTTTCTTCATTTGCAACTTCTCTAACAATAGGAATTACCCATTCATGCAAGTTTGCAATACGTTGCTTTATTTTTGAATCTCTACTTTTTTCATGTTCGTAAATTGGTAACGGAGTTAATACATAAATTTCAGCTTTTTCATTATTACTTTTATAGGCTTTTATCAATTTTTTATATTGACTTTTAAACTCTTCTTGAGGTGTACCTACAAATTCCGTTTTTCTAGTTTCATCTAAACACCACTTTACATTGGCATCGTTGGTACCAAACATAATTAAAACAACATCTGGCGTAAATTTTAATGATTTTTTATATTCCTCCTTTTTAAAATAAGGATGATTTGTTCCTTCAATTAAAGTTGCACCACCTTTTCCGAAATTTTTTACTTCGTACTTATTGCCTAGTTTTTCTTGTAAAAATTTAGGATATGTAGCTTCTGTATTGCTATCACCAACACAAGATACCTTTTGTATGTTTTCAGAAAGTGTTGGTTTTCCTTTTAAAAAGCCTAAATTTTCTAAAAAAACATCCGTTTTATATGTAGTTAAATTGAAGTATTTATTACCTGCTCCTTTTCTAAAGAAATCGCCATTAAAAAACCCATGATCAGCATCTTTAATCGCAACCAATTCACATTCATTACCTGCTTCTTTCATCAATCTAGTAAAACGTTTTGCATTTTCAAATGGCACTGTTTTATCTTTAGTTCCATGAAAAATTAACATAGGTGGCATATTTTTTTTCACCTGATGCGTTGGAGAAATTTCTGTTTCTCTACCTGCTACTTTTTTAGCACCATATCCTTTTTCTGTAGTATCTGAAACAGGATTGTAAGCAACTACTGCGTTAGGAACAGAACTTACGGATAAATTTTCATCAGCATTTTCTAATCCCTTTATTACCGCTGTAGTTAATGCCACATGTCCGCCGGCAGAACCTCCACTTGCAACAATTTTGTTGGGATCTATGTTTAGTTTTATCGCATTTTCACGAACCCAACGAATGGCAGATTTACCATCTTCTACACACTCAAAAGGAGAAGTGCCGTGTGTCTTTTTTATTCTATATTCTGCAGAAATTGCTAAAATACCTCTTGATGCAAAATATTCACTTTGTTGATAAAATTGTTTTGGAGAACCACCTGTCCAACCTCCACCAAAAAAGAAGACTATTGCTGCGGTTGATTTTTTAGATACTTTAGGCTTAAAAACATGCAGATATAAACTATCTCCATCAATCACTTTGTATAAAATTTTACTATCCGGAGTAATATCTTGTGCTCCAATATTAAAGATTGTACAAACGAGAATTAAAAACGTTACTATTATTTTTTTTGATTTCATTTTATGACGATAAATTTAATACTACTATTATTTTACTTGAAATACACTTGTAATTTCATCAATAGAAACACCATATCTTTTTAGTTCTCTTCAATTCATATTCTAGCTTTTGGTTAAAAAGGAATGAATTTTAAATCTCTTTTTGTTATTCACCAGCTTTTAAATAAAGTACTGAAATATTACCTATGGTTTAAAAGAATCTGTTCTAAAAGGATACGCAGGTAAATCTGCTTCATTTACCAAATTTACATTTGGTTTCCCTGTAAAAGCATAACGAACGTAAAGTGGTTTCTCTACTTCTGAAATTTTTATTACTACTTTATTTCCTTTTAATTTTGCGTCTGCTGGAAACCATTTTCCTGATGCATCTGACAACCAAAAACCTGTTGGAGCTTTGCCATCAGTTGTCTTTAATTTTTTTACATTATTAAAACAAACAACAATGGTGTTCTTTTTTATTTTCACTTTTTTTAAGGTTGGCCCCAACGCTTTTACCTTTTTATTTAAAACATTTTTAAGCGCCATTAAAGACAAACGTTTACCAACGGGTAATTTATCTTTAGGATGAATGTTTTTTACATCACCTAAATCAATCGTATTTATTACCGATGTATTGGGTAATTCTAATGCCTTTAATTGAGATTCTCGCATCCACGCCCAAGAATGTGCGTTTGGACTTTTAGGATCGATATCTTTATCAGTATTTAAAACTTTACCATAACCAGGAAGCATCACTACTTGAAAATTCAATTCTTTATTACCCCAACCTTTTCGGTAACGTTTTATCCATTCTTTAAGTACATCTCCGTATTTTAAGATTCCTGAATTTCTAGAGAACCAAGGTTCTTTTAGCATTCCGTTCATAGATTGGGCATTTCTTTCTCCTTGATACCAAACCAAACCTCTACAAGCATACGGAATTAACGGATGCATCATGGCATTATATAGCACATTTGATTGTCTACGTAAAAAAATATCCTCGTCTTTTTTCCATGGTTTTGGTCCGTCTAAAATAGCTGTTATTCTATATTTTGTTTTGATGTCTGTATCAAACTCATCCATCATTACTTTAAAATGAGGTACGGTTTCTGTCATATCTCTAGGCATCCACGCTTCAATGGATGAACTTCCCCAAGATGTTAAAATAATACCCACAGGAACATTTGCTGATTTCTCTAAAAAATAAGCGAATGAAAACGCCACCGCACTATTTGGATAATTCACCTCCCAAGTACCTTCGCAACTATCTTGAGGTTCTAATGCAACTGTGTTTTTTACTTTAAAACTTCTTATGTTTTTTGCTGATGGAATTAGTTTTTTTACCTCTGGAGCCCCATTTACAGAAAATTGCATGTTCGATTGCCCAGAACAAATCCAAACTTCCCCCACTAAAACATCCGATATTTTTATCGCTTTTTCATCCATCGAAGATGATATAATCATAGTTTTTGGTTCGAAACTTCCTTTTAAAGCCGATAACTTTACACTCCATTTACCATTGGAATCTGCAATAGTTTGTTTTTTATAATTTGCAAAGTGAACAGTAATTGTTGAACCTGCAGCTGCTTTTCCCCAAACAGGAATTGGCATATCGCGCTGCAAAACCATGTGGTCTTTAAAAAGGGAACCCAGTTGAAATGTAGTTTTAGCAATTGATTTTAATACAGGTTTTGTTTCTGCAAAAATAGAAACCTGAACAAACAATACTAATAAAATTATTAAGCAACGAATACTAAAACCAAAATTTCTTTTCATTTATATTTATTCAAAAGTTATCTTAAACACATGAGAACTACTACCATAACCTGGCTTAACCTGAACTCCAGTTGCTAAATACAAATAAGCTGGTTTATCATCAATAAAAAGAATTTGAGCACGCTCTAAATGTCCATCTTTTTTACCTCTATAAGAAACAGCTTCTTTTAAATATTCTTTGCCCACATAATGTTGTAAATCTTCGTAAGCACGCACTGTTTTTTCTGCAGGAAAAGAATAACCATCTCCAGATTTCCATAACAAACCTCCACCTCTATTTCCTAAGGCACCTCTAAAATCTCTACTCATCATGTATACCGAATCTTTCATAGTAAAAGCATACGCATCTTCTAACGGCATTTTTTCTTCGGTTACTCTTGTTGGGTTATGTATATATGGCCCTTCAACAGAATCAGCAACAATAACTCCATAAGAATACACATATCCTTTAGGTTCTTTTCTTACCACAGATTTGTGATATAAAAGATATTTGCCTTTGTATTTTATTAATGACGGATTAGAAACTCCTAATCTTGCGGTATAATTCCAAACTGAAGCATCTTTAGTTTGACGTAAAATAGTACCATCTGCTTCTCCTCCTTTTGCAGGTCTCCAGGTTCCATTTAAATCATCTGCAACATACATTACAATACGTTGCGTTTTTAAATCGTCGTTTTCATTTACAATAAAACAAAGCTGATACTCTCCATCAATATTGCTAATTGTTGGGTTGTGTGGCGAATTGAACAAACCATCTTTGTCTGGTACAACCACACCTAGATATTTGAAAGGTCCTTCTGGGCTATCACTTACATAATGACCAATTTCACAATCTTTATACCAACCATTAAAATTGGGTTGCGTTTTTGTAGACCATTGTGCAGCAAATAGGTGTGTTTTTCCATCTTTATCTTGAACAGGTGAAGACCCCCAAACGTGCATATCCTCTTGTTGAGCGGCATCTCCAATATATTCAAATTTCATTTTTTGACCTTCAGCACTACAACTGAAAAACATAGATAGTACTGTAATTAAAGCGATTTTTAGTAATTTCATTTTGATAACCATTCTTTTAAATTATTCTTTAAGTTATTTATCATTTAATTATAAAATAATTAAATAAGCAAGCCTATTAAAATATATTCTTTTTAATTAGGCAACGTAGGTGCCCAATCTTTAATTCGTTGTTTCTGAGTTTTGATAAACTTATTCGTTGATTTAGAATCAAACAATTGACTCATTGGTAATTCTCCTAGATTAATAAGAATTCCTCTAGCTAAAAACTTAATATCTTTATTTTTACCATGCTCTGCAAGGTATTTGATATCATCTGTAAATGGGGCAACTCGATTTCCTAATTCTTCTAATGCGGAAAGAGACAATTTGTTTCCTTCTTTTGCTTGCTCAATCAGCATCGAAATTCCTTTTTCAGGTTGACCAGCCAAAGCAATCGCTTCTGCAGCTGTTGCTGCTACTGAATGCCACTTGTCATCACATGCCATTACTAATTGATTTGGAATAACTTTTAAATCACCATGATACGCCATAGTTGTGAGTCCAGAAGCTGCCCAAAAGCGAAATTCAGGTCGTTTATGCTTTAAATATTTCAGAAATATTTCTTTATCTGAAATCTTACCTAAAGATGCTTTTTCAACCAAATCATAAAGTTCATTAAATGGATAATTTTCCGTTCTAACCCATTCATAAAGTGAAATACCACGACTTACAAACTCATCTCTCACCGCCTTTGGGAAAAAACCTAAATCGCGGGTTTTTCTAATGTGCATGGAAGCTTCCTTTCGTAAATTGCTTAAAGTTTTTGCATAAGCCAAATCATCAGCCAAATTATTCATATTCCAAGGATCCTTTTTCGAATCAAACAATGCTTCGTTGGCTTTTGGTTCATAATAAGATTTGTATTCTGGTTCACATTCTCCTTTGTGATATAAATCATCCCAAGCATTCTGAGACGGCATTCCCCATTGAAATGATTGTTTTAAGCCATGAACTTTATAAGGTGTATAAAATTTTATGTAATGGAAGGCACCATCATTAATTGCACGAGATGGATCGAAGTGAATTTCTGTATTTGTTCTAAAACTATGAGCGTAAGTACGTTTTTGTGCATCAGGTCCCATAAAAGGTTTTCCTTGCATGTGTTCGGGTATTTTAGCTCCCGTAACATTTAATAAAGTAGGACCAAAATCTACAAATTCTACAATCTGATCGCTTTTTTGACCTTGTTGAGCGGGCAATAAATGTTTCCATTTTTCTGGCGCAGAAATGATTAATGCCGAACGAAAACCAGTTTCATAAGGAAAAGCTTTTCCTCTAGGCAAACTACCTCCATGGTCTGAAAAGAAAAAGATAATGGTATTTTCTAGTAATTTACGTTTCTTTAAATCATCGATAAAAAAACCAACCCATTTATCTGCATCTTGCACTCCATCTAAATGCAATGCATAATCTGCACGCATTTCTGGAATATCTGGCACATGAGAAGGAAGATCTACCTCTTTAGGATTAATTTTTGATGGTTCTCTATTATCTACAGATACAGAAGTAATACGACTCATATGAGTAGTCATGTTATTAAATTGCGCAAAAAATGGTTTCCCCTTTCTATCTGCATCATTATAACTAACATTGGGTTTATCATCAGACAGGTAACCACTCATTTTATCCCAAACCAATGGATAGTATTTCTTTTGGACTTCTTTGGTGATATTGTAATCGGTTTTACCGGCATTTACACAAAAATATCCCTCTTCACGCAAGTACTGAGGAAAAAAGTATTGTTGTGGTACAATATGACCATTTCGATGCCAATCGTTACCGTAGGTAGTAGCATACGAACCACTTATTAAAGAAGAACGAGCAGGAGAACATTGTGGGCCATTGGCAAATGCATTGTTAAAAATTACCCCGTTTTTTGCTAAATAATCTAGATTAGGCGTTTTGATTGTTTTATTACCATAAGCAGGAAAAAGATAAGGGGAAGTATCCTCTACAACCAAAAATAAAATATTAGGCCTATCTATATTTTGAGCCTTGCTACAAATGCAAGAAAACAGCATTAATAATAGGGCAAACTTCAATTTAATTTCATGGTTTTCCATAATTTCTTATATTCTTTATTAATTTCAACTATGACCGCTATTTATTATTTTATTTCCACCTAACTGTAAAATATTTTCAGGCAATATTTAATCTAAAATTGATACCTGATTTCTAAAGAAAATACGCTTTCTTTAATTGTATTTCAATTTCTTCCTGATCTCTAACAACCATCAGCTTGATACTTTCTTTAAAAGAATTTTTATCTAAAACATTTAAAAAATTTGATATATTTTTTATTTTTTCATTTTCAACACTAATAATTACATCATTTTCTTTCAGCTCAGATTTTGACAACTTACTGTTTTTATTGATTTTTAAAATGATTACACCATCTAAAGTATGGGTCCCAAAAGAAGATTGTTCTTCAATATTTTCAATTTCTTTTAATGTTACTCCCAACCATTGTTTCGTTTTTACTTTTTCTTTTTTGGAAGAATTAATTTTTAAATTAGGAATTTCAGGTTGCTTTGCGATTGCTTTCAATTCTGGTTTTTGAACACCGAATTTATCCATAGGGAAATTTTTAAAACCAATTTTCAAGGCTGGAGATTCATCCTTTACAGTAAAATCTCCCATTTTAGGATTTACAAACAAAGGGTTTCCATATAAGCTATTTTTATCTATTCCTTTCTTTTGTGATTTGACTAACGCTTCTTTATTTGGAAATAAATTATAATCTACCTCATTACCCCAATCTTTAATACGTACACTTGCATATTTTCTCATTACAATATTATGTGTAAATACATCTCCACTATTTGTAAACCAAACATGTGGATGAAAAGTATTGTTTACCATAATATTATTCGTCACAGTTCTATAATATCCTTCACGTAATTTTATACCTCTATTCAAACATAAATTATTGTAAATTTTATAATTCGTAGAACCATCATCTAAATCGATATCCCAACCATAATCACAACGGAATCTATTATTTCTAATAATCGTAGTGTGCATTGCATCCCATAAAGGCATCTTACTGTTCTTTTCTACCAAAGCAGCTGTAATATCTCTGTTATGATACCAAAAACGGTCACGTCCCCAAGAATTAAAGGCTCCATGATCACTCGTTTCTAAAACCGTATTAAACACATCGTTATATTCAATAATATGTCCACCCCAAGTACCTTCACTCACATTGATACCTGCACGCGGCACATCATAAATACTATTGTTTTTTACATGAATTTTCATTGCCATAGAGATCTGTACTCCAGCGACTTGTTTTTCAACACGTCCAATTCTATGTATTAAATTATTTTCTACACTACAGTTAGAAGGGTACAATTCATTTTTAGGCCCTACAATAGTATCCATATCTTCTATAGCCACAGATTTAAAATAATCAAACGACGGAGAACGTACTGCCGAAGAGTCTCCTACAAAAGCAATAGCAGATGCACCAGAATCATGTATATGGTTTCCTGTAATTTTTGTATTTCTATTATATCCATTTACAAAAATAACGTTCCCTCCAAGGTTTGTAAATTCACAATCCTTAATAATTATATTTTCTGTGGCATCCAGTAGTAAAGCCCCGCCTCTATAAATTGTCCAATCACTACGTAAAAGAGGTTCATATTCTTCCATAAAGGTTCGTGAAGCATGTTCAAACTTAACTCCTGTTATACTTACATTTTTCACAGGATCTTTTAAATCCCCCTTAATTTCAATCAAATGTTTCAAGACAGTTACTTCAACTTTAGACTTATTGATATCAAAATTATCACTTTTCCAAACATATAATTTATGATTTTTTTTATCTAGATACCACTCTTTTTCACTATCCAATTCTTCAAAAATATTGTCTACCATCCTATATTTTGAATGCATTTCTGATGGACGATTATTTTGATGACCTCCTATCAAATTTAATTCTCCGTTTTCTTTAACAGATTCTATTTCGTAATGAAAACCACCCCAACGCCCTTTATGCAAAGCATGCACAAAACCACCAATAGGATTTTTCCATTTCTCAATACGATCTTTATCTATTGCATCTGCTGCTGAACCTTGCCAATAACCACCGTTTTCATCATAGTTAGGATATCTTGCTAAGATTTGTTTTTCTCCATTTATAAATAATTGATTAAAATCTAAATTTTCATCAATAGTAGTTACCAAAATATTGTCAGAAAACTGCTCCCATTTCGTTTCAATAACTTTAGATCCTTTAATAGAAACTTTATTCAATCCATCACCGATAATAGAAAGATTATTCAAATAAGGTTTTATTTCTAAAGTTGAGTTTAAATAATATTCTCCTTCTAAAAGACGTATATTAATTTTATCATTCTCCTTCTTTTTAATTAATTTAACACTTTCTAGTGCTTTTTCTATCGTTTTAAAAGGTGTCTCTTTCTCTCCATTATTTGAATTATTTCCTAATGGACTCACATAAATATCTATTTCTTGGTTTTGACAACCAAAACAAATAATAACCAAGAAAGTCAATACATAAAAAGTTGATTTTTTCATAATATTTTTTTGAAGAACCTTGTTTATTTAATGTTATTTATTTTCACCTCACTACCCCACCAATCTTTATTTGGTTGCCAATCTGGAGAAAGCATTTTTTTACGCTGTTTTTCTTGTGCTGGCAATGACTTTGTTTTTTGTCTTTCTAACCATTTTTTACGAGCCGCTTGGTCCCATTCTGTATCTACTTTTGCATAATGCGTATCCATAGATTTTAACCAATCTAAAAGTTGCGTTTGCATTTGTTCTACAATTTCTGGATTACTTGCTGCAACGTCATTTCGTTCACCTAAATCAGCTTCTAAATTATACAATTCAGCATTTAAATTCTCCCAATAATAAATCAGTTTCCATTTTCCTTTTCTAATGATAGAACTTGGTTCTCCACCTTGATTTCCATAATGAGGATAATGCCAATACAAAGGTCTATCGTCAATATTTTCTCCTAATAAAAGTGGTTTTAAACTTACACCATCTTTATGTGCTTCTGGTTTTAAAGACAAACCAGATAAATCTAATAGTGTTGGATATAAATCTACACCAGATACAGGAACTTGAATACTTGCTCCTGTTTGTTTAATCCAAGGAACATCAATAAAATAAGGGACTCTAGTTCCGCCTTCCCATTGGTAGCCTTTTCCTCCTCTTAAAGTTAACTGATTGGTAGAAAAATTATCGCCAGAAGTAACACCTCCATTATCCGAAGTAAAAACAACAATGGTATTTTTATCTAAGTTTAAATCTTTTAAGGTTTTCATTACCGTACCAATTGCTTCATCTACATGCTCTATTAAACCTGCATATACTGGGTTGTCTTGGTATTTTCTAGCAGGCAAAACACGCTCCATTTCAAAACCAGTTTCATGAATTCCCATTTTTTCGGCTTTGTTTCTATACTTTGTCCATTTTTCTTTTGTAGTTTGAATACCTCCATGAACGGCATAAAAAGAAAGGTAAGCTAAAAAGTGACCATCCTTATTTTTAGTAATAAAATCATTAGTTTCTTGTGCTAACTTCATAGACAAGTTCAACCCTTTTTCTTCTGGTAAATTTGTTAAATATGGATTATTATATGGAGAAAAATATCCACCACTTGGCCCGCCAGCATCGTATCCACCAATATTAACATCAAAACCATGATCTGTTGGTAAAGATCCTTGTGCTTTACCTCCTAAATGCCATTTACCTGCAAAAAAAGTAGCATATCCATTTTCTTTAAAAGCTTCTGCTATTGTAGTTGTGCTCGTATCTAAATGATCTCTATATTCTGGTGGTAATAATTTTGTATAACGCTTACGTTCTTTCCAAGCTTGCCCACTATTTCTTTTTCCTTCAAACTGAGTTATACCATGTCTTGCTGGGTATTGTCCTGTCATTAAACTTGCTCTAGATGGGCTACAAACAGTACAAGCAGCGTATCCGTCTGTAAAAACGGTACCAGTTTTTGCAATTTTATCGATGTTAGGAGTTTCGTAAAACTTACTTCCCATGATACTTAAATCTGCATACCCTAAATCATCTACTAAAATAAATAAAACGTTCGGTTTTTCTGGCACTGTTACTTCTGCTGTTTTAACTACTTTAGAGTTAGAATTACATGCCATTAACAAACCTATCGTTGATAATAGAATTGCTTTTTGAAATATAAAATTAGTGTTAATGTATTTCATTTATTTAAAGTTTAAATTGTTTTTATTCAAAGGTTATATTATAGTTTCATATCTATTTACAGACATGTTTAAATCTTTATTCATTTATTCGGCATACAACACAGTATCCCAATTATCGGTTCTAAAAGGCAATGCAGGCAATCCTTGTTTATTGTAAAGCGTACCGTTGGCATTATTAGCCCAAACATATCTTGCTGCAACCGGGCTCTTTACTTTAGACGAACTCAAAATAATTATATTCCCGTCTTGTTTTACTTGTGCTTTGTGAAACGTTTTGTTTTCGCCAGCAATATAAAATGCTGGAATTTTACCCATATTGCCGCCCGCTGAATGCAATTTAGAACCTGGTGTTTCAAAATTAATTACCAAATTTTGTCCTTCTGTTTTAAAAGATTTTAAAGAAGGTCCTGCATATACAACATCAGTTTTACCATACGTATTATGTAAAGCAATTAAACTTAATCTACGACCAACTTCTTTTTTTTGAGGCGGATGAATATCATAAAGAGCTCCAATATCTTGCGTCCCTGCAACACCTGTATTTGGCAATTTTAAGGCTTCTAATTGTGCCTCTACTATTTGTGGTACTGCAAATTTATCTGGATAATTGTAAGGTGCTATCTGTACAAAGTAAAAAGGAAAATTACCAATATTCCATTTATCTCTCCAACTAGAAATCATATTCGGAAAAAGTGTTTTATACTCTTTCCAATTTCCAACATTTGACTCTCCTTGATACCAAATTGCCCCTTTTATCTTAAAATTGATTAAAGGAGAAATCATACCATTATATAGATTCGAAAATTTCTTTTGTCCTCCGTTTTCTAAAGCTACTTTTTCAACGCCTTCTTTTGGAGTCCAAGGTTCTACTCTGGTTCCTCCCCATGCAGACTGAATTAAACCAACCGGCATTTTTAATTTTTCTGATAACTGTTTTCCATAAAAATAACCAACTGCAGAAAACTTTAAAACAGTTTCTGGTGTACATACTATCCATTCACCCTCACAATCTTCTAACGGCGTAGTTGATTTTTTCTTTTTAACTAAAAACATACGAATGTTAGGATGATTTGCTTTTAGTGATTCTTCATAAAAATTTACAATTGGTTTTTGATTATTTTTAAAACCCAATTCTCTTTCCATATTAGATTGCCCAGAACACAACCAAACTTCTCCGAATAAAATATTATTTATGGTTTGTTTAGTAGAACCACTTATTTTTAATTTTCCATTTTTTCCGGCTTTTGGTGTAGCTACAAATACCTGCCATTTACCATCTTTGCTAGTTGTTGTTTTTACCGATTTAGTCCAAGAAGGATTTACAGTAACACTCTGCCCTGGCGTATCCCAACCCCAAATCTTTACATCTGTAGCTTGTTGCAAAAGCATATTATCCGATAAAATAGAGGGTAACTTGGTTTGCGCTACCATTGCTTCTGCACCTATAAGGAGCGAAAAACAAAATAAAATATTGAATGAAAACTGTTTCATTTTAATTGTTTTTAATGACATCAATTGCTGTAAATATTATTTAAAACTAATTTTAAACACGTGAGAGCTGCTACCGTAACCTTCTTTTACCTGAACACCTGTTGCTAAGTAAAGATAAGCTGGCGCACCATCTATTAATAGTACTTGTGCCCTTTCTAAATGCCCATCTTTTTTACCTCTATGTGCTGTTCCTTTTTCTAAAGTTTCTTTTCCAAGATAATGTGCTAAATCTTCGTAACCTCTCTTTGCATTTTCTTTTGGAAAAGTAAACCCATCTGCAGAACGCCATAAAATACCACCTCCACTATTTCCGAATGTACTTCCAAAATCACGACTAAACATAAATACAGAGTCATTTGCAGTATATGCAAATGCATCTTCTAATGCCATGTTTGGTGGGGTAACCTTTTCTGCATGAATCTCATAAGGACCTTCTAATTTATCTGCTACTGCAACACCATATGTATATGCACCTCCTCTTTTTTCTCTTGGGATAACAGATTTGTGATACATAAGATATTTCCCTTTGTATTTTATTAACGACGGGTTAGAAACACCTAAAATTGCTTTATAATTCCATTTTGTAGAATCTGTTGGTTTTCTTAAAATTGTTCCATCAGCTTCTGCTCCTTTAGCAGGTCTCCAGGTATCGTTAAGGTCATCTGCTACATACATTACAATTCGCTGTGTTTTTAGTTTATCATTTTCATTTACAATAAAACAAAGCACATATTTACCATCTATATAATTAACTGTTGGGTTATGTGGTGAGTTAAATAACCCGTCTTTATCCTCTACTGCAACTCCTACATATTTAAAGGGACCTTCTGGACGATCACTTACATAATGTCCAATTTCACAATCTTTGTACCAACCATTAAAATTCTTTTGGGTAGCAGTAGACCATTGCGCTGCAAATAAATGCACTTTTCCATCTTTGTCTATTACAGGAGACGAACCCCAAACATGCATACCTTCATTTTCTGCTGCAACTCCAATATATTCTAATTTCATGTTCTCTGAAAAATGACTCTGAGGTAATGAATTTTTACTCTTACAACCAAAGTTTAAATTAATTAACAATACAATTATTGCAAACATTTGGATCTTCATATTCTTCTATTTTTAGTGTTTTATTTTATTAATTTATTTATATTATATATTCTAAAGTTACTTACTAGTAAAATAGAGACAAAGTATAAAAATACTTATTCTTATTTTATACAATGGGGTTATTTTGATTACAGAACAGGGTAATTATGTCTCGTTATCACCTAAAAAAACGCCCAACAGTATTAATTAAAAATAAAAATCATGATTATTACTCCAAACATGACACACAAACTATAAACCAACTTATTTTTATATGTTTACTATTGATAAGAAACATTTAAAACATTTTACTTAAAAGCTAGTGAAAAAATCACTCCTAAATTTCCAAAAGAATTTAGTGCATATTGGGCACAAATAACATCTAGTAGAAATTGTAATACCACTGCGTGGTTTGTGCATCAATAACAAGTTTTAAAAATAATATTCACATTTAAACTTTAAATTCTATAGTTTTTAGATATAACTGTTGTAGTTTTACTATGCAAAAAATAAGTTTTCTAAAAAGATGAATATTCCAAAAGTAGATTTACCTAGAGTGGTAATAGTTGGTGGTGGTTTTGCAGGTTTAAATCTTGTAAAAAAATTAAGGAAGTTGCCAATACAATTAGTGATGCTAAATAAGCATAATTACCATGCTTTTCAACCATTACTATATCAAGTATCTACTTGTGGAATAGAGCCAGATTCAATTGTGTATCCACTTAGGATGTTTATTAAACGACAGAAAAATTTTTATTTCAGATTAGCAGATGTTAAAAGTGTTGATCCAGTAAATAAAATATTAACAGCAGATATTGGAGACCTCTCTTATGATTATTTAATTATAAATACAGGTACAAAGACAAATTTCTTTGGCAATAAGCAAATAAAAAAATATGCTATGCCAATGAAAACAATTCCACAAGCATTAAATTTACGTAGTTTAATCTTACAAAATTTTGAAAAGAGTACTATTGTTGCTTCCAACGAAGACAAAAAATTCTTATTAAACTTTGTTATTGTAGGTGCTGGACCAACTGGTGTAGAATTAGCAGGTGCAATTGCTGAATTTAGACAAGGTGTTTTGCCTACCGATTTTCCAGATTTAGACCCAGAACTAATGCAAATTCATATTTTAGAAGGCGCCGATAGAGTTTTACCTCCAATGAGTTTAAAATCTTCTAAAAAAGCCACAGAAGCATTAAAAAAATTAGGCGTAAAAATACATACCAATACAATAGTAACAGATTTTGATGGTAAATTAGTTAAAACCAAAGATGGAAAAGAGTTTAAAACTAGAACTTTAATTTGGTCTGCAGGTGTAACTGGTAATTTATTAAACGGATTTCCTGAAACAAGTTATAATCCTAGAAGTAATCGTTACTATGTAGACGAATTTAACAAAGTAAAAGGGTATAAAGATGTTTTTGCTTTGGGTGATATTGCTTTAATGCAAAGTGAATCTTACCCTAATGGTCATCCACAAGTGGCGCAACCAGCAATACAGCAAGCTAAATTACTTTCAGCTAATTTTAGTAAAATATTGAAAGGAAAAACAAATCTTAAGCCTTTTAAATATAATGACAAAGGCTCTATGGCAACCATAGGTAGAAACAAAGCAGTTGCAGATATATGGAATCTTCAGTTTAGTAATTTTTTAGCTTGGTTAATTTGGATGTTTATTCATTTAATGTCTTTAGTAGGTTTTAGAAATAGATTGGTAGTCTTTTTAAATTGGGTATATAATTATACTAGTTATAATAAAGCCTCAAGGCTAATTATAAGAAGGTTTAGTGTTAGTTCTAGACGTGTAAGAACAAATTCTGAGTTATAAAATTAAAGCCTCTAAAACATATGTTTTAGAGGCTTTAATTTATTCTTTAATTTAATTTTGGTCTAATCCACATACAATGTCCTCCACTTGGTGCCATTATTGCTTTTATAACATCTCCTTTTTTAACGGTACCTTTTCTTATTTGATACGCTTCTGGGTTATTCATACCATGTGTCTCTTTTGTATCTTCATAATACGTAACCGTATAACTTTTTCCTTCTGCTAAAAAGTCTAAATTAATGTCTAAAGCAGTCCCTTTTTTACTTGCTACAGAACCAATAAACCATTCTTCATTAAACCTCCTTGCCGTAGAAATATGATCGTCTATTTTGCTACTTAAAACACTACTTTCATCCCATTTACCTACAGGCATTTTTTCAATAAATTCAAAAAGATCTGCTTTTTTAGCATATGCTTCTGGTGAATCTGGAAGACAAACCAACCCACTAAAAATAACCAATGTTCTTGCAGCTTCTGAAACTACTGTTGAGAAATACGTATTTATCTTTTTTGGGCCTTTTAATCGATCTCCTTTATTAATTCCTATCAAATCAAAGTTTCCATTATTCATATCTAAAGGACCTTGAATTGCATTAATTAATGCCATTTTAATAAAAGTTTCTGGCGTAAATGCTTTTCTAGAATCTTGTTGTGCATGACAATATTCTCTAGTAATAGCATTTGGAAAAGTTCTTTCCATTCCTGTAAAAGGAACTGGTGAATCATGAAAGTCTACTAATAAATGGTTTTTTGCACTTTGTTGAATTGCATCACTTGTAAAAGAAACGTTATTCCCCATAAAACCATATTTAATACCGCTCATACCTAAAGAAGCATAATGAGAAAACAATTCATCATCTCCATAATCTCCTTTATGTCTATCGTAATACAAGATTAACTTAACACCTTTTGTTTTTGCATATTTAGAGACCTTTTCTAAATCTAATTTTTCTGTAACCTCAAAGTGACCTTTGGTAACTTTTGTAAACCAATTGGCATCAATTAAAAAATACTTAATATTTTTTTCTACAGCAAAATCAATAAATCTGATGTAACTTTCTGTATCTACTCCGTATACAAAACCATCTTCTGTTTTATAATCATGCACTCTCCAATCCCAAAGCGTTTTACCTGGTTCAATCCAAGAAGTATCTTCTATTTGATTTGGCGTTGCTAAATTAAGAGGAACAGTATTCGTTACTAAATCGCCTATTTTTTCTTCAACTAAAATCACCCGCCATGGCGTGGTTACTTTTGTACCTTTTAATGTTGTTTTGTTGGTAGCTACAAGGATATTTTTATCTGTATTGAACTTAAATTTGATGGTACCAAATTCTGGAGCTACATATAAATCTGATTCTAATAATGATACATAAGAATTATCAGAATTGGTAACAACCAAAGGCGTCATTAATCTTGGTTGTTTTTTAACTTTCGTTAAGCTTTCAATAGAAATTGGTCCTAAAGGAGGATTTTCTCCGTTTGGTGTATACAGTTCGTTTGTACTACTTAAATTATACTCACAATAAAAAGTAGCTTCATTTCCTTCTTTAAACCCTTCTATTTCGTATCTAAAACCAACTCCTTTATTAAAAACACGTACGTATAATTTGGCTTTTACATTTTCTAATAAAACATCTAAAACAAGCTCATTATACTCGTTTTTAATTTCACTAAATTGTCCCCATACTGGCTTCCAACTGCTATTAGAATTATGAATTTCTGTGTTGATTATTTTGGCAGGAATATTTGGCAATATTGAGATTACAGAAGTATCTACAATTAATTTTTCTTGTCTATATAGCTTATACACCACATTACCTGCTACTTCCTCTAATTTAATTTGAACAGATGCATCTGGAGAACCTACACTCATATTATTACTTGATTTACAAGAAGTAAATACACTAAAAAGGAAGATTAGTAACATAAACATAGATAATAACCTTTCTTGCCTAGTACTAATACTTTTTTTATTTAATTGTAATTTCATTTTTATAATTTATTACTTTTTAATATTCATAATTTTACTCCATTTAAAAAAACCATTATTATAGTCACCATCACACGCTTTTAAAAGCAATTTTTTAAGTGTGTTGTATTTTTCTGGATGCTCTCTAGATAAATCATTTTCTTCTTTAAAATCTGTTGGTAAATAATATAAATTAAATGCTTTTTTATGATTGTAATATCTAATTTTCCAACCATCATTTGTAATTAATGTGGGACCTATAAACGAAGAAAACACCACATAATCATGTTCTACCTTCTTTTTACTACCTAATAATTCATCATAAAAAGAAATTCCATCAACTTTTAGTTCTTCAGAAAAACCAGCAATTTCTGCTACAGTTGGTAATATATCATACCCAGCAACCAGACGTTTACTTACCGTTTTAGGAGCTATCTTTTGAGGCCACCTTACAATTAACGGAACATTAATACCTCCTTGTAAATTACTTCTCTTTAAACCTGCTCTTCCACCATTTCCATCAAAAACATCACCAGCTAATTCGCTATAATACTTTCTATCATAGTCATTAAAACGTTGTTTAGTATATCTGTTTGTGTACTTTTTATCAATTCTACCTTCTTTAGCATAATAAATTTCATGTCCGTTGTCTGCACTAAATATTACAATGGTATTATCATCAATTCCACTACTTTTAAGCTCGTTCATGATTTCTCCTACATTATCATCTAATAATTTTACCATAGAAGCATACTCTTTTTCTATTTGTGTTAACCTACTGTCATTTATAAAATCATCGTGAACTTTAGGTATAGAAACAGGGCCGTGTGGTAATTGTGTAGGAAAATATAAGAAAAATGGTTTGTCTTTATTTTTTTGGATAAACGTAGTAACACTATCCATAAAAATATCTTGAGAGTATGTTTTTTTACCCGTCATATCCCAACGTTCTTTATACGCTTCTGGCGTTTCTGGCTCTATAGATTTTGCACAATTTATTAAAGTATTGCCTTCAATTTTCACCAATCCATCATTACCAAATAAATAAGGAGGATAAAAACCATGTGCTCTAACATGATCTAAATAACCAAAATAATGGTCCCATCCATGTCTGTTCATTTGTTGATGTGTAGCTGCAAAACCCCATTCTAATTTTCCGTATTGTGCTGTAACATATCCTGCTTTTTGAGCTACTTCTCCTAAAAACAAATCTTCTTTTGGAATAGGAGTTAGAATCTTATTAATCTTTGCCTCTATTTCTTCTGGAGAAAAACCTTCTTGTCTGGCTTTTTTATAAATTCCTGCCTTAGATATTTCAAAAGAAGTTGCGTGTGTATCTGTTTTACCTGTAATTAATGACGCTCTTGACGGTGCACATAGCATGCTCGAATAAGAGTTTTTAAACCTCATTCCTTCATTTGCTAATTGATCAATATTAGGTGTTGTTATAATTTTTTGCCCTTCATGACCTAACATACCAATTCCTAAATCATCGGCATAAATAAGGATGATATTCGGCTTGCTTTGTTGTTGTTCTTTTTTATCACAAGAAAAGAAAATAACAACCAATAACATTATTATTTTAAAAGAAGCATAGCTATTTTTCATCTTTGTTTAAAATTTAGGTTGATACATTTGATTCGCTTCTGCTTCAATTTCAATAATTTGGTCTTTATATTGAATTTTACAAATTCCGCCTAGTTTAGACGTTTCCTGTAATACTCAATAGTATTTTACACATAGTTAACTATTACGTTTTTTAAATCTAATTATATACCATAATTTCGAAATTAAAATTGTTTATCAAAAAAACAATAATCCACTTACAATTATTAATTAATTAATTAATTAATTAATTAATTAATTAATTAATAATTGCTTCTATCTGTTTCCAGTGGTCCATACCTTCATTTGTTTGAACAACTCCTTCAGTACTTCTTCCTTCTAAAATAATTTTCTTTAAAGCTGCTTTTAATTCTGCTGCTTTTTTAGGATAACTTACAATTAGGTTTTTAGTTTCTGAAACATCTTCTTTGATATTAAACAATTGCATTTCAGGTAAATCTAATTTTTTCTTTTTTATCTCTTGTGGTTTTGGGTAACTCCACCCAGCAGAACCTTGCGTTAAACACAGTTTAAAATCGCCATGTTTTATGGCAAATGAACCATCTATAGAATGATACACAATATATTCTCTTATTTCTTTTGTCTCTTTATTGGTTAATAATGGTAACATACTGTAACTATCTTCACCTTCTGTATCTTTAATTTTATAACCAGCAATATCTGCACAAGTTGCAAAAAAGTCTGTTGTACCAATTGTTCTATCTGTACTTACATTCTTTAATGCTTGGTTAGGCCATTCTATAATAAAAGGTACATGATGCCCTCCTTCATAAATATCTGCTTTCATACCTCTAAACACATAACTAGGATCGTGATTAAACTTTTCTAATTCTTTAAAATCTGCTTTTGGCGAGCATCCATTATCACTTGTAAAAACCAACAAGGTATTTTCTGAAATACCCAATGCTTTTAGTTTTTCTCTAATTTGACCAACCACATCATCTACCTGCAATACAAAATCGCCATACTCATTCGTTTTACTTTTACCCAAAAACTCATCCGAAGGTAAAATTGGTGTATGAGGTGCTGGTAAAGGCAAATACAAAAAGAAAGGTTTATCTCCACTTGCATTATCTCCTATATAATTAATAGCTCTATCTGTTAAATCTTGTAATACTGTTTGATGTACAAAATCATCTGAAGTTGGTCCTTTTCTCCACACTCCCTTAGAATCTTTATTTTGGGTGGTTTTTGTAGGTACCATGGTTGGCATGTCATTTTCTACATATACATAAGGCGGCATATCTAGAGAACCACAGAAACCAAACGAATAATCGAAACCATGCGTAGATGGACCATTCTTAATAGGTTTTGTATAATCTACATCTTGTATTGTATGCAAATTATTGATGGTTTCTTTTTGTTCTCCATTAAAAGTCCAATCCCAGCCCATGTGCCATTTACCAATATAAGCAGTCTTATAGCCTTGGTTTTTTAGCACATCTGCAACTGTTGTTCTGTCTGGTGTAATTAATGACTTTGAATACCCACCTAAAACTCCACTTTTTAAGCTACTTCTCCAATTATAACGACCTGTTAAAATACCATATCTTGTTGGTGTACAAACAGCAGAAGAGGTATGTGCATCTGTAAACATTACTCCATTAGACGCCATTTTGTCTAAATTTACAGTTGGTATTTTACTCTCTGGATTAAAACTACTCACATCTCCATACCCTAAATCATCAGCAAGAATGTAAATGATATTTGGTTTTTTAGAAACTACTTTTTCGTCTTTTGTTTTTACATTAGAACTACTACAAGCAGAAAAAATTAATAGAGATAATACTATTAAATGACAGCTATACTTATTCATTTTATATTTAATTTTAAAAAATTATTTTCTTTTTTTTAATGCTAATGCTCTTGTTTCTAAAGGAAACTCTGCGCTTTCTGTTCTCACATTTTTTAAAATTGAAAGCATTTCATTCAACTTTTCTGGATATTGTTTTGCAAGATTATTTTGTTCTCCAATATCTGATGACAGATTATATAATTCTGGTTCTTTTTCTAATAGCCAAACCATTTTCCAATCGCCTTGCCTAATGGCTTGTATAGGACCTTGGCGCTCATTAAACTCCCAATATAAATATTCATGTTTTGTTTGATCTTTTGTTCTCCCTAATAACTCAGGAGCAAAAGAAATTCCGTTGATGTCTTTATTTTCTGGAGTAACACCTGCTAAATCACAAACTGTTGGTAAAAAATCCCAAAAAGCAGAAATATGTTCACTTTTAGTGGCAGGTGCAATTTTTCCTGGGTATCTAGCAATTAAAGGAACTCTAATTCCTCCTTCATATAACTCACGTTTACCGCCTCTTAAATCTCCATTGCTATTAAAAAATTTGTCTCTTTTTTCAAACTCAGGACCATTATCACTAGAAAAGAAAACAATGGTATTATCATCAATCCCTAATTCTTTTAACTTCTCTAATAATTTACCAATATCTCTATCCATACGAGAAACCATACCTGCATACGTTGTGTTTCCCTCTGGATCATTTTTATAATGCCCTTTGGTATTCATTTTACGTTTTGGCCATCCTAAATCCAAATATTGTTTCTTAGAATCTTCTGGAACCGTTATCTCTAAATGTGGTAATGTTAATGCCATATAAAGAAAAAATGGATTATCTTTTTCTCTTTCTACATAACTAAGTGCTTCGTTTACAAAAACATCATGTGTGTATTTACCTTGTTTTAACAAAGGTTTGTTTCCTTTAAGAATATAAGGATCATTATTTAAATACAGGGTATCTGCATAATAATGGTGTGCCTGACCATGTTTTTTATATCCTAAAAAATAATCGAAACCATGTTCTGATGGAAAATTACCATCGTTGTTACCTTCAGACAATCCCCATTTACCAATAACAGCAGTTTTATAACCAACTTTTTTAAGTTCATTAGCAACGGTTTTTTCATGTCTTTTTAAATTGACAGGATTTCCACTATTGGTCCAAACTGGGTTTCCTCTTACTGTTGCATGTCCTTGATCATAACCGGTTAGCAAACTTGCTCGAGATGGCATACATACTGTAGATCCAGAATAATGATTGGTAAAAATCATTCCTTCCTTAGCCATTTTATCTAAATTGGGGGTTTTAATTTTATTTTGCCCATAAGGACCTATATCTGCATACCCTAAATCATCTGCCAGAATATAAATGATATTAGGCCTAGTATTTTTAGTTATACTATTTTTTGTATTTACATTTTTAGTAAACTTACAAGAAGTAAGTAATAGTAAAATAAAAATAAATCTTATCGTCTTCATTAGAAATATATAATTTAAAATAAGAAATGGTTTTTAATTGGCTACTTGCTAAAGAATAGTTTTTTTATTCAATAAAAATAAAATATTCTTATAGCACATTTTATTTTTATTGCAACATTAGAGCTCCTTTTAAAAACATAATGAACCTCTTTTTACTATTTCCCCCAGAAAACAACACTAAAGCAAAACTAATTACTTTATAAATAACATGCTTCTCATTTGAGGTATATAAATGTTGCATGCCACTCAAAACATCGTTAATTTAATAAAACCTAAGCCCCACTATTTTAGAGGATAACAATTTAAAGGTCTTTTTATAAGTTAAAGAATTACTGTAGTAGAAAAAAAATACCATTAAAATCTAATATTATCTTTTTACATCTACTTCTTACACATAAAAAAACAGCACCTTTAAAAGATGCTGTTTTACTAATATAAATATATGTTTTAATTACTCTTTAACGATCTTATATGTTTTAGAAAATTGAACACCGTTTAATTTTATCATATAAATACCTCTTGAAAAATTGGTTAAATTAACTTCAACTTCTCCTGTATTATTAGAGATGCTATCACTTAAAATTCGCTGTCCGTTTATATTATAAACTTCATATTGATTGAATGTTGAAATAGGTGCAGATATGGTAAAAACATCAGCAACCGGGTTTGGATAAATTTTAACATTAATATTATCAAATATTTCTGTAGATAAACTTTCATCTGGAGCAAAAACTTGTACTTCTGCTAAAGTTAATGTACCTGTATCATTTTTTTGTACTTTAACAACACCACCACTTATGGTACCCGTTTCAATTATTAAACGTGGATCTGGATAATCTGCATATGTTTTAGTAAATACCTTACTACCAATAGTATTTGTAACTGTTACAGTAAAATTAGATAGATTTTGTGGATTGGCATCTGTCCTATTATGTATAATAATTTCTCCTATTTTTTTATCAGAACCAAGGTCAACCTGCCACCAAGGATTTTCACCGGATGTATGAGTAACAGACCCATTACCACCAGACCAATGGCCGTTGGTGTTACCATCAATTGCAACTAAGGCTTCTACGTACCATTGAGGAGTTGTAGTTTCTGATTGTGTAGCAACACCATCTACAGCAATACCAACAGGAATAGTGTAATCTTTTAAATATAAAATCATCATATCTTGTCCACCACTATTGATATATCCATCAGTTAAGCTAATATTTTTCCATATATCATACAACACCAATCCATCTACTTTATTTTCTATAGCTTTTTCTAAACGAGTTCCTGTTCCATATTTATCACTATGATTCACTTCAGAATCCCAAACAGGTAAATCATCTGCTTTCGCTAAATTTATAAAAGTAGGCCATTTCCCATGCTCAAATCCTAAATTATGAGACGTTGCTACTGTAATGTAGTCAGATATATTTGTGTTTTGAAGCATGTCGATTCCTGCACCTAACCCCCAAGTACAGGGTCCCACCAATTCTGCTCCGTTTACATTGTTGTATAGTGCAGCATAGATAGTATGATATTGATCTACACTCCAAGTACTACTAGTGGCTCTACCATCTTCATTAAAAGGATTAAGCCATTTACAGTTTGGGTATTCTGCGGAAAACTCTAACATTCTAGCAATTAATTCATCTGTTGCAGCTTGAACACCATTTACCCCTCCTTCTTCGGAAAGATCATTGTTTGCTATTCGTGCCCCTCCACCACCTTGCGCTGGGTTCGCAAAAATAAGAAACCCTTGTGCTAATGCTTGTTCATAAAAATATTTCATCATCTCAGGCTCAGGATTAAGACTCACCCCTGTATCCTCATCCCTTGGGAAAATAGGAATACGTATACCATTTACTTTTAAATTTTTAAATCCTTTAAGTAGATTGTCTGCTTGTGTTTCTGTAGTAATTGCACCTGTTATAAAAGCCTGTTTTGTGTCACCTATTACATAATCCATATCATTGGTATAAATAGTTGTTTGACTATACACACTTGTGTTGATACAATAAATAATTAAAGTTAAAAATAGTGTCTTTAGAAAGTAGTTTTTTGTATTCATTTGTTATTATTTATAATCGTGTGAGCCACAAAAATATATTTTTTTTACGCTTTTAAATTCTCAGTTAAGGAGTGATTATGTTGCAGTTTATTAACTGTAAGAGAAAAAAGATGTATTGTTATAAATATAAGAGTGAGTGTTCCTGATTATGTTTAGTTTTAAATAAAAAACAGCATCTAAAGTAAATCTAGATGCTGTTATATTTAAAGAAATATAAAACGGTTTATTTTTTTATTATCTTATGTATTCCATAAAACTTATCACCTTCCATTTTTAGGAAATATATACCCATTGGTAGTTTACTTACATTTATTTCAACCTCTTTTGTATTTGTGTTATTTGTAGAAATCATTTGTCCACTTAGGTTATATAAAGTATATCTTTTTAAGACGTTATTAGGTATAGATATTATTAATTTGTCTGTAGTTGGATTTGGAAAAACACTAACTTTAATTTCATCGTAAATATTAATAGACAAAGGTTGACTTGTTGCAAAAATGAGCACCTCTGCTAAAGTTAATGTGCCTATATCATTTTTTTGTACTTTAACAATACGACCACTTATATCTCCTGTTTCAATTACTAAAAAGGGGTTTGGATAATCTGCATATGTTTTAGAAAATACTGTTCTACCACTAGTATTTGTAACTGTTACTGTGAAATTAGATAGGTTTTGTGGATTGGCATCTGTTCTATTGTATATCTTAATTTCTTCTATATTTTTATTTGAACCAAGATCAACTTGCCACCAAGGATTAACACCAGCTGTATGAGTAACGGACCCATTACCACCTGACCAATGACCATTCACGTTGCCATCAATTGCACGAGAAGCTTCTACAGACCATTGAGGAGCTGTAGTTTCTGACTGTGTAGCAGTACCATTTACAGCAATACTCTCTCTTTGTTTTAGATACACAGACATATAATAAACATTGGTACCGTTTATAGCACCTGTGTTTAGATCTATATTGTTTCCGGAGTTGTATACCACTAAGCCATCTACCTTATTTTCTAGAGCAGCCTCTACTTTGTTTGTATCTGTATTACCAGGATCATTATTGGCTTCTGAATCCCAAACTGGCAAGTTCTTTGCTTCAGCTAAAGCTTTAAAAGTTGACCACTGTCCATCGTTATGTCCTAAATTATGAGAAGATGCAACCGTAATATACTTTGTAATATCCGTGTTTTTTAACATATCAATTCCTGCAGGAAGTCCCCAGGTACATGGGCCAATTAATTCTGCTCCATTAACACCATGATCATATAAACGTTTATAGATTTCATTAATTTGACTTATGCTCCAAACTGTATTTGTTCTTCCATCTTCATTAAAAGGGTTTAACCATTTAAGGCCTGGATATTCATTTGAGAACTCTATAATTCTATTCACCAATTCATCTGTTGCTGCTTGTATACCTTTTACAGAACTTGTGTTAGAAAGCGAATGATTTGCTATTCTAATACCTCCACCACCTTGAGCAGGATTCGCAAAAACATGAAATCCAGCAACTAAAGCCTGTTCGTAAAAATACTTCATGATGGTTGGATGAGGATTAAGGCTCACTCCAGTATTTGCATCTCTCGGAAAAACAGGAATACGAATTCCATTAACTTTCATAGCCTTAAAACCTTTTAGCAAATTATCTGCTTGTTCTTGTGTTGCAACTGCTCCCGTAATAAAACGTTGCTTGCAATCACCTAGAACATAATCCATATCATTGGTATAAATGGATTGACCAAAGGTGCTAAGATTTACTGCTAATATGAATAAAAGAACCACTGTTTTCACATTAAAGTTGTGGTTTCTTCTGAATATGCTGTCTAGTTTCACTCTATTAATAATAATCAAGATATTTGTTTTTTTAATTAATTCTTAATAATTTTCTTGATAACACTCCCTAAATCAGAATTGATTTTCACAAAATACAAACCACTAGAAAGCTTACTCACATTTACTTCAGAATTTGGACCCTGAACTTCTTTAACTAATTGTCCTGCTATATTGTAAATAGTTAAATTGATATTACTTTTATCAACCTCTTCTGAAACTGACCAGTTAAAAATACCACTGGTTATTACCGTTGGAAATACTGAAAATTTAAATAAAGCCGAATTATCATCCACAGATAATGGTACACCTTGCTCATACTCTTCTTGTGTATATGCAATAGGTGATTGATGATCACGATACATAATTCCAGAACTACTTAAAGTTACAGGGTTACGAACAGTCATTAATGAATAAATAGGTTTGTCTGGTTGCCAAGTAAACACAGCATAACGCTCTATAAAATCAGTATCATCTAACATATTTATATAAGATTCTAATCCATCACCTGCTGCTTCATTCGAGGCAGGTTGACCAGTCCAAGTAGCACCATAATTAAATTCTTTTATCCAGATAGGTCGTTGCCATTTATCATGAATCGCTTTTAACCAATTATAAAAATTTGTTGGTGTCGTTTTTTTGTAATAATGCACAACAATATAATCTACACGATATCCTTTTTCTTCCGCCTTTGTCATAAATTCATCACGCCAAACACCACCATTTGCATTGTCTTTGTTCGCCGGTGAACCTAAACGCAAACCAGAAGCCAACATTGCTTCATATTTTTCAATAGCCGTATCAACAGTCATATTAGCTTGACTAGCTCCATCAGGTTCGTTGAACGCCATATAATGTGCGATATCCATTCTATTACCTAAACTTATTGCATTTGCAACAGAACCTCCACTCCATTGATTAGGAACAAATTTGGCATCACCCACATCTTCACCTGAGGTACCCCAGTTATAATGCCATGAATTATTAAACTCTACTATAACATCTGTACCTTTACCAGCCATTCCTTTCTTATGAACATCAAACCAAGGGGAAACACGGATAAATGAAGCTTTCTTTTGTAAATCTACGGGTAGAATAATTGCTAAATCATTATCAGCAGCTACATATACTTTACTTGCACCCGTACCATTTATGTTCTCTGCAAAAGTTACCATATATCCTTTTTCTAAAGTAAAAGAAACAGCCCAATTATCATAATCTCCTAAAGTACCGTTGTAATAACCAACATACATTTCATGTTCTTCGCCTGTAGAATTATAAGAACTATAAATTTTTAGAATAGGATCATTCACCAATGATACAGAAAAAACATCTTGTGCATTTTTAAGCTCTAATATTGCATCATCAATTATATTAGCAGCCGAATTACAATCAGCAAGTATTGTATTTACATTATCTATTACCAACTGAAAAACATCAACTGAAGATTGCGGATATTGATTATAACTATCTCCTATAATAGCAGCAGAAAGTAAACTTTCTGCTGTTTTAACATTACTTGTTAACAATAAACGATTTTCTTCGCCACTTAATAAAGAAATATTATCAAAATAGAATTGACCATTATTAGCATACATATAAAGTAACTGAATATCAATTTTAGCAATATCTTCAGCATCTTCTAAAAAAGGAACATCCGCTATCATTAGTTCTCCATTAACATAAATATCAACTTTCTCTAAAGTAAAATCAATTTGAGTAGAAATTGTAAAGTTTGTATTTGCAGGAAATCTCGTTGCAGGTTCTCCAGCAACAAAACCACCAGGAACTCCATTCTCCATTGAAGTTGCATATTCAATGTTAGCATTTCCATTACCTAAAATAATAGTAGATAAATACTTACCTGTAGATGAAATTAAATGCACCCTACAATCCACTGAGGAACGTGTAGCAGAAACATCAAAAGAAAAAGAAGAATTGTCAGAAGTAGGATTAAAAGTATGATACACCGAAGGCATATCTATATTATGATCAAACTTTAATTTTCCATCAGTAACGGTAACTCTCCCAGAAGTATTGTATTCTGTCCAACCAATAGACTGAGCAGTGCCGCCTTCAAAAGTTTCATCAACCACACTTCCACAAGAACTTGTTTGCGCATAATTATTTGTAGCAAAAAGAAAAGCAATTATATATAAAAATTTTAGTTTCATTTCTTTTGAGTTTAAAAGTTTAGTAATCTTTTTTCGATAGAAAAAGAGCATTTATTGTATAATAATTTTTTTAGTAAAGTTTCCTAAATGAGATTCTATTTTAACAATATAAACACCGCTTGAGAGTGCTCTAACATCAATTTCTGTTTTTAATCCCGAAACCTTTTTTACTAACTGACCAACAGTTGAATAAATAGTTAATTCTACATTACTGTTCTTAAGCTCTTGTGTATATCTTAAATTAAAAACACCATCGGTTATTACATTTGGATACAATAAAACTTTAGATAAAGTTGAATTGTTATTTACTAATAATGGAGTTCCTTGTTCATATATTTCTTGAATGTAAGAAGGATTTTGTGATTCAAGATCTCTATAAAATTGACCTGTGATATTCAGTTCGCCATCTGTCATACCACCAATACCTGTATTTTGTCCAAAGAAATAATACCAATTGTAACGCTCTATAAAATCTGCTTCTTCAAGGGCTTCTGTTAAACCTTTTATATTAGAATAGCCTTGTTCTAATGTAAGATTTGCAGATCCCATATTTGGGTTTCCGTAGTTATATTCTGTCACCCATACTGGCAGGTTATAGCGATCATGTAAGGCTTTGAAACGCTCTATAAAAGTAGACTTTGAACGACGTACATAATCATGAGCTGGAATAAAATCAACACGGTAACCAAGTTCTACACAGCCGTCCATAAATTCTTGAATCCAAGCACCATCATTAAAAGAATCACTTGTTGCACTATATTGCACGTTCTCTACTCCAGGTGCACCCAATCTAAGGCCTGAAGCTAACAGTTTTGGATAAGCTTCTAGAGCTTCTGCTACTGTCATATTAGATTGACCTTCGTTATCAGGTTCATTAAAGGCTAGTAGATGATTGAAAGACATATTTTGTCCAGCTTCTTCCATTACTTCGAGTGATGTTCTAGAATCACCTCCACTCCAAGACATTGGAACAAATTCGATTTCTTCTGAATGTGGAGCCGTTAAACTCCAGTTATAATACCACGAAGAATTATAAGTATCAGCAGTTGTCCATTTTACATTTCCTAAACTTCCTTTTTTACCTAAAGAAAACCAAGGGCTCACTCGTATGAATGAAATCGTATTTTGTAAATCAGCAGGCAAATTGATTTCTATTGCATTATCTTGAGCAATATATATTTTACTAAAACCTAAGCCATTCACATCTTGTGCAAAAGTAGCCATGTATCCTTTTTCTAAGGTAAAGGATACTCCCCAATCTTCGTAAGCACCTAAACCTCCATTGTAATAACCACAATAAACTTCGTTTACATCACCTGTAAAATCATACTCGCTGTACATTTTAAGAACAGGATCATTTACTTTTGCATTCACAAAAACCTCTTCTGCCGTTTGAATAGCTAAAAGTGAATTGTTAATATCATTCGAAGTAGCTTCACAATTAGAAATGATTGCATTAGCATCATCAATTGCTTGTTGAAATGCATCAACAGCAGATTGTGGGTACTGATTATAAATTGTACCTATAGGTGCAGATGCCAATAAATCCTCTGCAGCATTTACATTACTTGTTAATAAAATACGATTTTCATCTCCTCCTAATAAAGAAATATTATCAAAATAAAATTGCCCATTATTAGCATACATAAAAAGTAATTGAATGTCTATCTTAGCAATATCTTCCGCATCTTCTAAAAAAGGGATTTCTGCTGTCATCAATTCTCCATTAACATAAATATCAATTTCTTTTGAGGTAAAGTCAATTTTAGAGGATATTATAAAATTCTTATTAGACGGAAAACCTATAGCAGGGTCTCCAGCTACAAAACCACTAGGAACTCCATTTTCTATTGATGTTGCATATTTAATATTAGCGACTCCAATACCTAAAGCAATACTTGATAAATGTTTTCCTGTAGAAGAGATTAAATGCACTTGACAATTTACAGACGAACGTGTAGCTGACACATCAAAAGAGAAAGTTGAATTTTCAGATGTTGGAGTAAAAGTGTGATAAGCCGAAGGCATATCTATATTATGATTAAATTTTAATTTACCCGACTCCACTGTAACTCGTCCCGAGGTATTGTATTCTGTCCAGCCATTAGATAAGGTTGTCCCACCATCAAACGTATTGTCTACAGTTATCCCACAAGTATTGGTTTGTGCAAAGCTGTTAATAGTAAAAAATATTACCATTAAATAAAATAATTTTATTTTCATAAGTTTTGATTTAAGATAGATTAATTAATAATTATTTTGTGTATTTGAAAAATACTATTACTTAGCAACTTTAAAATATAATTACCTTCTGATAGCATTATTGGGTCTAAAATAATTGTATTTGAATTCGTATATAAATGGGTGTTTAAGACTGTTTGACCTAAATAATTTACAATTTGTACGTTTATTTTTTGGTGGTCAAAAAGATTAGATTGGATAGTGATGTTTTTTCCTTGTTTAACAGGATTAGGGTAAACTGTCACTTGATTTTTTACGGTGTTAATATTATTAGTACTTAATTGGTTTACCTCTTCAAGTTGTGCGTTTATAAAACCAACCATTTCTATTAAAACATCTTCAAAAGCTGGTTTTCCAGGGTTAAAAAAAGCATGAACTTCTCCTGGGTAAACAACAGTCTCTCCATTTCCTCCTTTAGCGTTTATAGCATCTGTAAACAGAGTGCTTTGGCGAATATCTATAGTTGTATCAGCATCTCCATGCATTAAAATTGTAGGAGTTGGCGTGTTAGTCAATAGATTGATAGGTGAATTTAACGCTTCACTTGGAATGTTTTGTTTGTAATTGTTATTTGTTCCAAAATCTCCTGCATCATTTACAAAATCATAGATTCCGTTAAAACCAATAAATCCAAGTGCATTATTTTCTTCTGCTGCTATTGCTGCTAATGGAGCACCGGCAGATCCACCACTAAAAAAAACTTTTGTCATATCAAAATTGTACGTATCGGCATTTGCTAAAGCCCAATCATAGGCCGTTTGTACATCCTCTCTGGCTAAAGAAAAAGTACCACTAGAACCAGAACATCTATAAGAAATAGACAATGTTGCAATCCCTAAATTTTCTGCCAAATAATCTTTATGAGGAGAGTTAGCAGCCAAAGAAGTTTCTGGTGTACCACCAGACCAACCACCTCCATGTACCCATATATGTACAGGGAATTTTTCAGTTGTATTTTCGTCAATTATAGGTGTTGTTAACTTTAATGGTAGTTTATGACCAACTATAGGAAAGTCTACTGTAGCTATTGCTTCCAGTTCTATCGTATTATCAAATTCAAAAACTTGATCAGCTTCCACAATAAAACTAAATGAATCTCCTTGTTCTAAACCAATTGCTACATCATCTACAGATTTAAGAGTTTCTTGTATTTGAACAGATACAAATCCACCAGCTGGCCAATTTACATCTGGTAAAAAAGTAAGAATATTAGACGGAGATAATGTCCAAGTACCGCTAGTTTCAATAGTACTTTTGTTTACATAAACTTTAGGATAATTTGAAGTTATTACTTCTACATCTTGACTAAACGATATTTGTATAGCTCCATTTTGGGGCAAATTGGTACGATTCTCAGGTAAAACCTCAGTTATTGAGAATTCTGCTGTCACAAGCTCTGCATATTCTGTAGCTAGTCTATTGTATTCATCCTGAAACTCTGTTGAACTAAGACCTTCATTATACATTGTTAATTCTACGACTTCTGTATGGTTATAGGTTTGAGTACCTGCAACTTCTTCAAAAATATTAAATTTAAGATCTTCATTAGCATTGGTACGCATCGTGTTAGTAATAGTACCTGAAGTTACGATAGGAGAAGTGCTATCGAAATACTGATAATTTCCTGAAGTATCTATTGAAAATCCAAAAAAGAAATAAGCATCTGCAGGTATTTCATTAGCTCCAATATTTACACGAGTATAATTTGGTCTTGCATAATCAAACCCAATCTTACCATCTTGTAATCTTACAAATCTAATTCCGTAACAATTAGAAAATCCTCCACTCATATCATAGTTTCCTAATAAAGATGCTGGTTTTCCTGTGTTTGTGTTTTCAGCTTTACCAACATAAAAAACACTATAACTATTGTCTGAAACATAAGTGCTAGACCCTTCTAACTCTAGAAAAGAACCGTCTTTACTAAAAAGAACCGTGGTTTTCCCTGGATACGTTTCTTGTGATTCTTCTGCACCAAGATTTGTATCACTTTGCATCGCATTACCATATCCTTCAATTTGATTTTCCCAAAGGGTTACAGATCCTAAATTGTCTGCTACAATTCCTTTAGCATTCTCTAAAGACAATACTTTTGTTTGACTAAACAAACTCGATGTTGAAAGAATGAATATAAGGATGAAATGTAAAATATTTTTCATCGTTTTTATTTAATTATTTTAAACTTAAATTACTGAATTACGAATTTTAAAGTTTTTAAGTTTTGATTATCAATTGTATTCAAAAAATAAATCCCTTGTTTTAAATTACTAGTATCTATGCTAAATATCTTTGTCCCATTTATTGGGTACAACGACGTCTCCAATACAGTTTGACCTAAATAATTTATAATTTTAGCTGTAATTATTTCAGAATTAAAACCTGCTTTTAATTGAAGATTATCTCCTTTTTTAACAGGATTAGGATATATTATTCCATTACCCTCTTTCTTTATAGTACCAACACTTAAAGATCCTGCTTTTTCAAGTTGTTCTGTCATAAAATTAACCATCTCATAAAAACACTCTTCATGGTATTTTTTATCTCTACTAAAAAATGCATGAACTTCTCCTGGATATATGATGGCTTTCGCATTACCTCCTTTGGCATTTATAGCATCAGCAAAATTTATACTTTGATTATGTGAGATCGTATTATCTGCATCACCGTGCATCAATATCGTTGGAGGAGGGTTGTCACTTAAATTAAAAATAGCAGAATTTTCTGTTTCACTAGGTACATCTTGCTTGTACCAATTTCCTGCACCAAAATCTCCTGCATCATTCACAAAATCATAAATTCCATTAAATCCAATATACCCTAGAATGTTAGGTAATGTCTGAGAGGCTAATGCTGCTAAAGGAGTACCTGCAGAACCTCCACTAAAAAACACCTTCGTCATATCTAAATTATAAGTTTCTGCATTGTCTATAGCCCATTGGTAAGCGGTATATACATCTTCTAAACCATAAGAAAAAGTACCTCCAGCACCTACGGTTCTGTATGATATAGATAGAGTTACAAACCCTAAGCTTTTTGCTAAATAATCTTTATGTAAAGAATAATCAGCACCAGAACTTTCTGCTGTTCCTCCAGCCCAACCACCACCGTGCACAAAAATATGAACAGGGAATTTTTCAGTTGTATTTTCAGTTATAGTAGGAGTCGTTATTTTCATTGTTAATTTATGACCCACTATAGATTCTCCTGTTCTAGCTATATAATCTATGATAGCTATTGGTTCTCCTAACTCATAACTTTCAATAGGAAAAGTTTCCTCTGCATCTACTATAAAACCATAGGAATCTCGTTTTGCTAAACCAATAATAGCATTATCTGTAGATCTAAGCCCTTCTTGTATTTTTAGGGTAACTAATGATCTAGCTGGCCATCTTTCGGTAGGTGTAAACGTAAGAACATTAGAAGGTGATAAAACCCAATTACCAGTCGTTTCAGTTTCACTTTTGTTTATATAAATTTTTGGATATTCTGAAGTTTCATCAATAGCTTGATCAAACGTTACTACAATTGGAGCATCTCTTGAAATACCTTCTCGAAAACTTTCATCATTAGGCAATACATTGGTAACTTCAAATTCAGTAATCACAAGTTCGGCATATTCAGTAGCCAATCTATCGTATTCATTTTGAAAATCCGTAGTACTAAGCACATCATCATACATGGATACTTCTACAACCTCTGTGTGATTATAAGTATGTCCTCCATCTCTTTCTTCAAAAAGATTCAATTTAAGGTCTTCGTCTTGACTCGGAACCATTGTATCGTTAATCTTTCCTGTTTTTATTGATGGATCGCTACTATCAAAATATTTATAATTTCCAGAAGCATCCATGGTAAATCCAAAAAAGAAATAATCATCACCGGGTATATTGTTTAAAACGACACGAACATAATTTGGTTTTGCATAATCAAAAACAATACTACCATCGGCTAATCTTAAAAACCGAATTCCAGAGCAACTGTTAAAATTTCCAGGAACATCATAATTCCCTATTAAGGATGCTGGCTTCCCTTCTGGATTAGCTTTACCTGCATAAAAAACACTATATGTATTGTCTGAAATTGACGTATTTGAACCTTCTAATTCAAGAAAAGAACCATCTTTGCTAAAACCTACATTTACTTTTCCTGGATAAGTTTCGAATAATTTGTCACCACCTAAAGCTGTATTACTTTGTGTAGCATCTCCGTATCCTTCAATTTGATTCTCCCAAAGGGTTACAGATCCTAAGTCATCTGCTATAATTCCAGTATTGTTTTCTAATGATACTACTTTGGTTTGACCTAACAAACTAGCACTTGAAATAATAAATATAAAGATAAATTGTAATGTTTGTTTCATGATTTTTTGTTTTGATAAATTATTGAACAGCAAATTTTAGCCTTTTTAAACTTTTATGATCACGTATTTTTAGCAAATAAATCCCTGTTTATAAATTTTGAGTTTCTATAGAAACTATGTTAGAATCTCTATTTGGATAAAATGTATTCTTTACAACTACTTGCCCTAAATAGTTTATTATTTGGGGTTCAATTTTTTCTGAATTAAAATTTGAATCTAATTGAAATATTATGAGTATTTCCTTTTTTACAGGGTTTGGATACGTCTTTATTTTACCTTCAATTTTGATGTCTACAACACTTAAAATTGCTACTTTTTAGAATTGCTCTGTCATAAAATTAACCCTTTCGCAAAAGGCACCTTCATGTGAAGGTTTGTCTCTACTAAAAAATGAAATTTTCATAATTAGTTGAAAAATTATAGTAATATTATTTATAAACTAAAAAATGTAAATAAAATAATGTTACTTTTTTAACAAACATAATTATTCTTTAAGCATTAATTTTCTAACATTATGGGTAAAAATGTTACAATTAAGGGCTTTTTAACAATAAGTTACCTATATCAAGTTATTTAGACGAGTGTCTAAAACTTTATAATAAGATTATGACCATGCATAAAATTCAATCAAATATTTAGCAGTACACAACACTTTTACCTTAAGTAAATCTCAAATTTATTGTACAAAAAAAGACCAATATAGATATTGGTCTTTTTTTAAGTTTATTAATGATTTTTTAGATAGAAAACTATATACCTATTTGATTTACACCATCAACTTCTCTATTTCTGAACTCTAAAACATCATTTGCTACATAAGTAGCTCCGTTAGATTCAAAAGAATAATTAAGTGTTATTGTGCGTGTAGCAGGATCATAAAAAGAACCATCATTATCTGTTACAACAACTGCTCCAGCAATACTCTCGATTGTAATTGAGTTATCATCTGCAATTACAAGATTCATTTTTTTATCAGACTCTCTTAAAAGAGCAAGACCATTACATTGTACAGTATTAGGAGATACCATAGTTAACTCTACATTTTCATTATTATTAATGTCACCAACGTAAGTAATTGTCTCTTCTGAGGCACCTTCCGTTTTCACAACTTGACCTTTTTGAAAATAATGACCATATAATTGGTTGATATAAGTAAATGTAATTAATGATGACTTATATTTAGTTGACTCTGTATCAACTAAAATAGAATCTGCATTTACAACATTCTCTAACGTAAATCCTAAAGCATAATTATTTCCTAATGATAATGCATCTCCTAAGAAATTAATAGAATCTGCTTTTACATACACAAAACCTTGAACTTCTCCAGCAGGAATAATAATTTTATTATTTGATGGATTTCCTTCACTATCAACCAATTCATAATAGTTGCTAGGTAATACAGATTTACCTGCATTTGTTACTAAATCATCATCTAATGAAAAAGTTATTTCTACATCTTCTGTATTATCTAATCTTCCTCCTAATACAGCACCTACACCTATTCTCATTCCTTCTCCCATAATAAAACTACGGTCAATTTGTTCGTGTGGTAAATAAACTGAAGTGAAATCAAATTCGTTTTCAACAAAATCATCATAACATGACGTGATACTTAATCCTACAATAAGCACTAATAGTTTAGCTATAGATTTTAATATATTTTTCTTCATAATCTTTGTTTTTAATTTATTACCAACCTTGGTTTTGTTTCAAATTAGTATTTATCAATAATTCACTGTATGGTAATGGAAGATAATAATTTTTAGCTTCATAATTTCTTCTTTCCACATCGATGTTTTCGAATGAAAAAGTATCATCAGAATTTTTACTAATCTTAACTCCTTTAATGTCTTCTATGTTGTCAATATCTTTCCACCTTCTTAAATCGTGAAACCTTTCACCTGCAAAACACAATTCTATACGTCTCTCATTTTTTAATAAATTTCTAAAATCTGACTGATTTGCAGCCGAAATATCTAAATATGGATCTGTAGATAACCCTGCTCTTTGTCTTATTTTAGCTAAAACTTCTTTTGCTGTAAAGTTAAACCCAGCAGGCAATATACTTGGTTCTCCAAAAGCTTCATTCAATGCTTCAGCATATCCTAAATAGATGTCATTTAGTTCTAACTGAACATATACTTTAGGTAAAGTTGTTGTAACAGCAGTAGTTACTGATGGATCAAAGTTTAAATTATTTAAATATTTTTTTAAATAATATCCTGTTCTTGTTCCTAAAGAATTATTAAACCCTCCATAATAATCCATACCACCTTCATAAATTTCTAGTGCATTAAAATCTGAACAATCAGCAGATTCAAAACATTGATCATCATTATAGAATACAAACTTATAAAATCTTTCGTCTCTTGAAACATAAGGAACTGTATTGTTATACGTACTTAAACCGTTATCAATAGGATATCCATTAGCATCTGGAAAAGCATCAATTAAGTTTTGAGATGGATTTACCGAACCTGATCCAAATAAAGACGGTGGATATAAACTTTTTTCTAATGCGTTATTATTTCTATCATTACGCATTCTCCAAATATGATCTGAATTAGTTTCATTATCAAAATCGAAAGACTGTAAGCTTCTTAAACCTCCATTTTGAACGATTAACTCCTGCGCATAACTTGCAGCTAGCTCCCACTTAGAAAGGTCGTTAGATGGATTAAAAGCTGGACTTGCAGCATATAATGCTACTTTTGCTTTTAATGCATATGCCGCTAGACCACTTGCTCTACCCGTTTCTGTTGCACTAAAAGCAGGGTTCGCATTTTCATCTCCTTCATATACAAGAGGCAACTTTGCAATGGCAATATCTAAATCTTCCATAATCTGAGTTACACATTCATCATAAGTATTTCTACTCAAACTTGCATATTCTTCATTTTCTAATATCCCATTTACAATAGGAAATCCTAACATTTCTCCGCTTTCAGAAGGACCACCAAATACTTTAAGTAACTCCCATTCTGCCCATGCTTTTAAAAAAAGTGCCTCACCATAATATCTATCTATTAATCTTTCATTTAATATTTGATTTCCTTCAGATAGATAAACTTGTAAATCTTGATTATGAACAAGATCTATGTATTGATATATTTGTCTAATATTATCGTAAGACTGTTGCCAAACATAATTATATGGATTATTAGTTGGGCCCCAATAGCCAGTTGCCAATATTGTTTCCGTATCGTTTGCAACACCATTATCTGTTAAATATTCATTTGAAAAATCTGTAGTATATCGGAATGAATAATCTGTATAAATATCGTCTATGATACCTCTTGATTTCAAGCCTGAAGTTGTAACTACTTCCTCTCTAGTATATTGAATTTCATCTTCTAAAAATTCACTACAGCTTGTAATACCTATTGTCAAGGTAATAATTGTTAAAATCTTATTTGTTAATTTCATTTTTCTGTTTTTTAACATTTATTTATTAAAAATTTACCGTAGCTCCAAAAACAAATGTTCTCATCATTGGATATTCAAAAAATCCTGATCTAGTATCTTCTGGATCTAAATCTTTCATTTTACTAAACAATGCTAAATTACTTCCTCTTAAAAATAATTTTACACTTGTAATTGCTGTTTTTGACATCAATGATTCTGGTAGCGTAAATCCTAACTCAGCATTAGAAATTCTAAAATAACTTCCATCTACTAGCCAATAATCTGAATTTTGTTGATTATTGTCACTTTGTATAGTACTTAATCTAGGGAATACATTTCCATTAGGAAGATCGTTTTTAGAGCTACCGTAATAGTTTCTTAAACCATAATGTTGATAGTAAGATATTGAGTTAAGATTTATATCATAACCTCCAACACCCATTCCTACAATATCTAAGTTGATTCCTTTATATTCAACTCCTACATTAACACCGTAATTAAATCTTGGTGTAGTATTTCCTACGGTTGTTTGATCTCTAGAATCAATAACATTATCACCATTTTGATCTACATATTTAATATCACCAATTTGTACATCTCCGAACTGAGGTAAAGCATCATCAATATTTTCTGCAGTAAAAAGGCCATCACTTACATAAGCATTAAAATTATCTATTGATTCACCTTGTTGTAATCTATACTGATCTGGATAAGGTACTTCAGCAATTTTTTCTCCTGTAATTTTATTATAACCAGCATTAACACTTAGGTGGTATCTAAAATCTCCACGAGTATCGTTAAATGTAACATTAGTATTGAAACCTTTATTTCTTCTTTCAGAAAAATTTAATTGTGGTAAATAAATGTTATCACCTAATGCAGTTGCAAAAAGAGCACTTGCATTAGTTATTAAATTTTTATTATCAATGTTAAAATAATTAAAATCAAGTCTCAATTTCTTAAACAAACTCATTTCTACACCAAGAAACATTTGGTTGTACACTATCCAATCTATTTCTTCATTAGCTGTACTACTTTGTCTATATCCATATTGATTTTGAGTTTGAGTTGCTATACCTGTATACATTGTACTGTTTGTTTTACCTCCACCCCATGTGCTTAAATAAAATAGTGAAGTAGATGTATATTCTGTACCTACTTGCCCATAAGAAGCTCTAAATTTAAGATAATCAATATTTTTATTGTCCTTTAAGAATTTTTCATTGGATGCTACCCAAGCGATTCCAGCTGTTGGATAGTATTTAGTTCTATTATCTCCTATAAATTTAGAACTACTACTTGAATTTAAGTTTGCAAATGCAATATATTTATTTTTTAATGCATACGAACCGTTTAAGTTAACCGTTAAATTACGTCTATCTGGGTTTCCTGAATTTGTGCTAGGCTCATAATATAAAAGATGATTTAAGTTTAAATTCAAAACACTTTCCTTCATTTCCTTTATATAACTAAGATTACCATTATAAGCAAAATTTCTTTGTATTGCAGTGTTTGACCTTGCAATACCTGTGTTTTGATAATCTTGTCTATACAAAATTAGATTAGTAATATCTTCTCCAGTAACATCGTCTTGTGTTGTTTCTAAAGTGTATAAACCAGGGTTGTTATTTGTTGATAAAGTATGGGCATTGTACGTTCTCATCATTAGATAAGTATCATACTTTAAACCAGGAATATAATCTTCAAAATCAAAATCTAATCCTATATCAAAAATCATATTGGCTGTATAATCTGTTCTTAAACCTCCATTTTCTAACTCTGAAAGTAAATTGGTCTGAAATTCGTTACTTACCACATATGCAGAATCTGCTACTTTTAAAGGAAATGAATTTGCAGGTGTAGCAGAAATCCATAAAAACATAGCATCTGCATCAAGAATAGGTCTATTGTTCTTTCCAAATTTTCCATAAACACTAGCATGTGTTCTAAGTAAATTGTTAATACGTGTATCTATTTTAGTCCTAAAGGTAATATTTCTACCGTTTATTGGATTTCCTACTTTTTCTAAACCTTCCCAATCTGAATACCCTAAAAAGGCACTGTATTTTAAATCTTCTTTTCCACCATATACATTTAACGAAGCAAAGTTAGAAGGTGAACTTGACTTTAAGAACTCTTCTCTAGAATTTACATTTGGAAAGTTTATAGGGTCAGATCCATCTTTATATTTTGCGATATCTTCAGCACTATAAATATCTCCCAAACCATCATTATTAGATGCTTGATTTATTATCTCTGCATATTCTGGAGCTGATAATAATTCTGGTAAACGAGTTGCCATATTAAAACCACTTTGATAATTAACTTCTACTGTAGGTTTACTTACTTTTCCTCCTTTTGTAACTACGTATATAAGTCCATTATCTCCTAAATTTCCTAGTAAAGAGTTAAAAGTACCATCACTAAGTACTATAACTTCATCTACTTCTCTTAAATCTGTTTGAAGCCCTCTTGGTTGACCATCTATTAGTACATATGGAGTTCCTCCGTTTAATACGTAAGAATAACTTCCATTTGTACCAGGTGTATTTGTTCCTCTAATAATTCTTAGCCCAGGAACTCTACCTCTTAATGCCTCAGAAAGATTATCTCCTGCGGTTTGACGAAGTTCATCACCTGAAATTCTAAAAACGGCTCCTGTTGTTTGACTTAAATTAAAAACCCCAAAAGGTGTTTTTAAAAATTCATTTTTATTTGCTGGAATTGAGTCTTGAATTGCTAAATTATCTATTGGTGTATTCTGAGCAATACCAATATTGATAGTTAGAGCATTAAGTAAGCAGAAAGCAAAAAATTTCAATTCTGTTATATTTAATTTCATTTGTTAATTTTTATAATTTTAAGTTCATGATACCTTATTTAGTGTTTTAACACTAATTACCATCCTTCCGTTTGTTCAAAAGAAGGCACTGCTTCAATTTCTGAAGGTGGAATTGGCCACCAATAGTTGTTATCATTAAACGTTTTCCTTAATTGAGTCTGTTCTTCATTTTCATAACTAAAACCAGAAGGATATGTTGCAGACTTACCACCTTGCCAACGCATCTTTAAAAACTCCACTTTTTTATTTTCTTCTAAATGTGCAGTTTTCCATCTTCTTAAATCATCATATCTAAAACCTTCAAAACACAACTCAATAGCACGCTCATTTCTAATTCTTTCTCTAAAACCTTCTTTAGAACCTGTATATTTTGCAGCTACATTTGGCATACCAACTCTATTTCTAAGAAGGTTAATTGCACCTACAGCTGTTAATGTTCCTCCAGGAGCAACTCCATTTGGCCCATATACTTCGTTAACTGCCTCTGCATAGTTTAAATACACTTCTGGCATTCTGTATATAATGTTATTAACATGATAACTGAAATTTCCTGCATTACCTGTTCTCCAATACGCTCCATTAGGTATCCATTTTCTAATACGCAATCCTGTTAAATTGTAAACAATTAGTGGAGAAGTCGTTCTAGAAGGATCGTCTAAATCTTTACCATAATTTCCCTCTTCATTTATTACTGCTAAATCTACAAAAGGTGTATCATTTTTAGGACCTGCAGTTGTTGTTGTCCATGGTACACCATCAAACAATATATTATTATAAAACCTTGGATCTCTATTAATAAATGGGTCTTGTGAATTATAAGATGGATCATCTTCAATTGCCAAACCATTTTTAGTTTCAAATTTCTCAATAAAATTAGCAAGTGCTCCAATATTCATTGGGTTATTGTTGAATTTTATAATATCAAAACCTACAGTTAAACTAAGTCTTGGTGTAGGATTAAGAATACCTCCAAAAGTAAAGAATTTTTGATTTGCTTCCATAAATATTACTTCGCTAGGAATTGTTTTTTGTATACCAGATCCTACAAAAATATTTCTATAAGGTTGCAAAGCAGTTGGTTCTGCAACTAAAAGGTCTGCTCCATCTCTATCAACATCTAAGGTACTTGCTGCACTTGCATTTGCAAGTGTATATAAACCATTTGCATTTGCAAAGTTAATTAAATCTGAAGCTGCTGTTGCAGCGTCTATCCATTTTTGATCATCGTTAGTTTCATTTGCTAATGGACTCGCGGCAAATAATGTAAGTCTAGATTTTAAAGCCATAGCAACACCTCTTGTTGGTCTACCTACACTCTCTGTTGACCACGAAACAGGTAATAATTCTATAGCTAATTCTATATCATCTAACATATCTGACAAGTTACTCTCATAACTTTCTCTTTTAGACGTTAAGGGTTGACTTACACTTAAGGTTTCTTTTAAATAAATAAGTCCTCCATGACGCTTCGTTAACAAGTGATAAAAAGAAGCTCTTAAAAAATACGCTTGTCCTTTTAAATAATTAATTTCCTCTTCAGTAGAATTAGGAATGTTATCTGCGTTCTCAAGAAAAGTATTCACAATTCTAATTCCTTTAAAACAAAAAAAGTATCTAGAAACAAAGTTTGGGGTAGTATCTGATCCACTAGTTCTATTCATCAAGCTTAAATAATCTCCTTGAGCATAAAATTGATATGTTTCAGGTACAGGTGATGCTGTTCTACCTGGGTATCCTTCTCCAGACATTGTCATACCAGGAAGAATATCTGGACTTTGATTTACGACACTTACTTCTGAAAGGTAATACGTAAAAGCACCATCAAAAAAGTCTCTTGTTAAAACAATATCATTAAAAATGGCATTTTCGGTCAATCCTTCAGCTTCCTCTGATTGATCTAAATAATCTTCACAGCTAATAATAAAAACTGTCATGATTAAAGCGAATGTATATTTTATTTTTCTCATAATTTTTATTTTTTAAAAATTTAAGTTTAGCCCTAGAGTAAATCTTCTTAATATTGGATAAGCACCAGGATCATTTCCTTCTGGATCTCCATAATCAATGTCAGAAATGGTAAAAAGATTATTTCCGTTGATATATATCTTTAAATCACTTATTCTTTTACTATTACTCATGTCAAAATTATACCCAATATTCATACTTCTCAATTTAATATAATCTAAAGATATAATTCTTGCTGTACTATTTGCTGTATTAGGGTCTGTTTCTGAATGTAGCGCAGGATACTGAGCATTGGTATTAGTAGGTGTCCAATAATCTAATTGTTCAACACGTCCTGAAGCAGCCCCCTCTGGTAAAGCGTAGGCAATATCAGAGTCAATAATACCTAGATGCCCTGAAACTCCGTTAATCATAGCATTCGCAGACCATTTTTTATACGAAGCTGCTAATTTAAAACTATAACTATGTTTAGCTGATTTAGGTATATCAAATCTTATTTGATCTCCTATATCTGTTGCCACTATAGATCCGTCTGCATTGTAATCTATATATCTATAATCTCCTAACGCGGGGTCACCTGCAGAGCTTGGGTAATTGACTACTTCATCAATATTTTGGAAATACCCATCTGCTTGTAATAATCCAGTTGTTCCACTTGGTTTACCTGCTACAGTTGCGTATTCTGGGGTTCCACTACCATCCGCTGGACTTGATAAAACACGATTTTCATTAAATCCGTAAAAACCAGTTAAAGAGTAGTTTAGTCCGCTTTCGGTTTTGTTTTTATAAGTTAAAGACACTTCATATCCATGGCTTTCAGAAGCTCCTACATTTGCATAAGGTTTACTTGTATCAAGACCATGCAATGCAGAAATATCTTTATCAAGTCTTTGGATTAATCCATCTCTATTTTGTTTAAAAAACTCAATAAATCCTGATATTTTGTTATTAAAAAGACCAAAGTCTACCCCAATATTTTGTTTGGTATCAGTAGCCCAAGTTAATTCAGGGCTACCTAATTGAGTGATTTTAAGTACTGAAAGTGAGTTATCTACCAATTCCCCAAAGAAATACCTAGAACCTGGTCTTTTTTCTGCAGTTGAAGATGCATAATCATAAAAAGTATCATATACCCATCTATTATTACCTAAACCTGCTTTAGAACCTGTTTGTCCATATGAATATCTTATCTTAAAGTTGTTTAGAGTTGGAAAAGTATTCATAACAAATTTTTCTTTTGCCAAATTTATACCACCAGCAAAAGATGGAAAAAACTTAAACCTATATCCCCTTGCAAATGTTTCATCTCCATTATATGAACCACTTGCTTCTATAAAATAACGTGTGTCATAATTATAGGTAAAACGCCCTACATAATCTTCATTAAAAAAAGGAAAATCTACATTAGTTGTTTTTTCATTTCTACTAAAAAGTGCTAAACCTGTTACATTATGTTTCCCAAATGAACGATCATAGCTTAAATGAGTTTTTATATAACTAATTTCTTGATTTCCATTAACACTTTCACTCCCTTGTATATAATATAACGGACGTTCATAATCTATACCTTCTTGTGATGACCAAGTTCCATCACGGAGTAATGTATAAGCCTCTTGTTGAGAAGAAATAGACCCATCATAAGTGATCTGGCTTTTACTACCGTAGCTGCTTATAAAATTATACTTCGCGTTAAAAGCTAGTCCTTTTGTGATGAAATCTAATTTTTGCTGTAATTCAAGATCTACTGAAAAAACAGTTTTTATAGTGTTTGCACTACCACTTCTATTAAGAGAACCATAAGCATTAGGTCCTTCCCCAATTCTTACTTCTGCAAGTCCAGGATATAAAGGATCCGGATATTGTTCCATAACAGATGCCGGATAATAAGGTATAACACTTCCAGGAGCTAATGTGTATAAAGCTAAAAAAGCATCAGATAAATTACTTCCATTTCCAGGTTCATTAGTATCTTCTAAACGACTACTAATACTTGTTTTTAGTGTTGTTGTTTTAGTTAAAGAAAAATCTAAATTCCCTCTAAATGAATACCTGCTAAACTTATATTCAGGATCATAATTAAAAAGTTGGTCGGTCTTTGTAATATCTCCTTCTTGTAAATAACCTGCAGAAGCATAGTATTTTACAAATTCTGTTCCACCACGTATAGAAATCGTTTGATTAAAACTTGTTGCATGACTTTTGATAAGTGTATCATCCCAATTTACATCTGGATACATGTATGGGAAATCACCTTGTTTCCAATGTGCTAAATCCGCTTCTGTACTATAACCACTCGCATATGCTTGATCATTTAGAATTCCTGTATTTAATGCACTTTGAGCTGTAAAAGCATCTAATACATCTGGTCCTTCTGGCACTAATTTTAGAGTAAACTCACTGGTAACACTAATTTTAGGTCTTCCTATTTTACCACGTTTAGTTGTAATTATGATAACTCCATTTGAACCTCTAATTCCATAAACGGCAGTTGCAGAACCATCCTTTAATACACTAATACTTTCTACATCTCTTGTGTCAATGTTTGAGAACCCTCCAACAACTTCTACACCATCTACAAGTATTAATGGGTCTGCATTACCACGAATATAAATTTCACCATCTTCTTTTCCTGGTTGCCCTGAACTTTGAACAATGTTAAGACCTGGTGAAATACCATTTAAAGCATTTACCATATTTGGAGAACCAGACTCTACTATATCTTCTCCTTTTATTTGACTTATAGCTCCAAGGACACTTTCTTTTTTTTGCTGTCCGTAACCTATAATTACAATTTCAGCAAGACTTTCTGTGTCTTCTATCATTGTAATGTTTAAACTAGATTTTCCAGTTACCTTTATTTCTTGCTCTTTAAAACCAATGTAAGAAAAAACTAAAGTAGCATTTGGAGAAACCTTAACTTGATATACTCCATCAAAATCTGTACTTGTTCCGTTTTGTGTTCCTTTTTCGACCACACTAACTCCTGGTAAAGGAATTCCTCCTGAATCCTTTACAATTCCTTTAATTATATCTTGAGAAAACGAACCCCAAGAAATGGATATTAATAATAATAATAAGTTGAGTTTTTTCATAAATTTAAATTTTCTGAATTAGTAGAATATTGAAATTTCACAATCATAATACTTTAATGAGTTAATTAATTGTTTTTGATTATTTTTTGTTTGATAATTCTCCTATTTTTTTTATTCTAGGGAGTTATGTTATCAATCAATTATGTAATCCCATACAAAATTAACATATTATTAAGATTGAAATTTCTCATATAGGGATTCAAAATGTTGCTATTTGATGATATTTTAGTTGTAAATAGGGGTTTTTAAGAGTTTTGTTTTCTTTTGTTGCAAAACTCTAAGATATAATATAAATAACTTTTGAGTTAATTTAACATATAAAAAAGGTTATGCTTTTAAAAGATTATTCAACCTTTATTTTTAATCTATTTACCTACTTCTTTTAAAATTTCAGGTCTTATTAATGAGTTTTCCATGAAGGTAAAGCCCCCTGTATTCAATAATAAATTTGCAGGATAACTAGCTGCTTTTTTTAAGCATATTAATTATTCCTTGTTAGTGTGTATGTTTACCTATTAAAAAACTTAAAACCCCAACCTTCAAACGTTTACCTATACCACAAGAACATTTAAAAGATTTTATAATCTATTCTCTTTGATACCAAAACATACCTTGTAAATCATTATGGAGAAATAAGATGTAACAGGCCATTATAAATAATATTTGGCTGAATACTTACATACTATAAGCCATCTTAAAAACTTGCTTCATAGCACTAAAAAAGAGCTACATAACTAAATACAAGCACATTAATTAAATGCACCCTTTTAAATGCCATCAACAGCTATTAGAAGATAACAAATGTTGCACTCATAAAATACGCATCCTTTTTATTTTTTTTAAAAAAAACACCTCTATAAATACCATTTGAAATAAAAAATCGTCTAAAACAAGATTGTTTTAAACGATTTTTACACTTATTAATTTTTATAGAATGACTATAAAACAAGAATTTAAGATTCTTAATAAAACATCTTCGTTTTATTTAATTACAATTTCATCAATTAAAACTTCTTGATCTCCTAAAGACTCTATCAATATTGTGTTCGCTCCACGATCTATTTTAATAGGAATGATTACAGTTTTCCAATTATTACCGAGTTGCTTAGTGTTAGCTAATAACAGTTCTTTACGAACTACTTTACCACTAACATTTACTTTTACATAAGCCCCATCTTTATTGGCAACATTTGTACTATAACGAATAGTTAGTTCTGCATTACCTGAACTACCATCATTTTCTTGGTACCAAGAAATAGAGGCGTTTTTACTTTTTAAACTCACAAAACCTTTACCGTTAAAGTTTTTCCCTTTAGATGAAATTGTAGCATTTTCTAATGTTGCTTCTTCAGCTTGTTCACCAATTTGCCCTTTGCTCTCTAAAGTTTCATTCCAGGTAAAACCTTCATCTTTTCCGAATTTTTCTTCTAAAATCTGAGTTTCTTTTCCATCAACAACAATTAAAGCTTTTACAGTTGTTTCTAAACCAATCTCAAAAGCTCCTTTGTAAACGTTAGAACTAGTTGTTGGTGTTTCTCCGTTTGTAGTATAATAAACTTCTATTATAGGATTGATTTTATTCCCTCTTAAATTGATAATCTCTGTATCGATACTTACTTTATTAGAGGTAATCATTTTTTTCTCTCCTAAAATACTACTTGCTAATACATTAATATCTCCAGAAGTAGTTGTTGCAGAAATATATGCACGTGTTAATCCGTAAAATGCAATTCTGTGATTAGGCCCAACATGTTGTTCTACATCTACAGGACTTCCGTTGTCTAAGGCTTTAATTTTACCTGATCCAAAAACATTAAAATAGGTCCTATTTTCTCCATACGGATAAAACTCTCCTTTATCATCTGTAGTTGTTACACGTACCTGAACGATATCATCTATTTTATTCTGTAAAGATTCTCCATCAACAGAAAGTTTAATTTTAGAAGGTTGATTGGCAGTTCTAATCACTTTTTCTGAAACTACTTTACCATCTTTATAACCAACTGCTTTTAACGTTCCTGGTTGCCATTTTACCATCCATTGGCATTGCATTTTATCCCAATCTTTTCCTGGTATTTGTTTTCCTAAAGAAATATCATTAAAAAACAACTCTACTTCTTCTGTATTAGAATATACCCAAACCGGAATCTCAGTATCAAGTGCTACTTTAGGATGCGTCCAGTGTGGTAAAATATGTACCATTGGTTTTGTGGTCCATTGACTTTGGTATAAATAAAACAAGTCTTTTTCAAAGTTTGCTAAATCTATAGCTCCTCCCATAAAAGCTCTAAATGGCCAACCTCCATGTACATAACCAGCCTCTCCAATATAATCATGACCTGTCCATCTAAAAGAACCAGCATACGCAGGAACATCTCTTAATTGCTCGATATTTAATCTAGAAGATACACGTACAGTTGCATTGTCATAACTAGAGTTAAAAATTTGTTTTCTGTTTTTTCTACCAGATTCGTCAATCCAATCATGTGTAAAAACTTCTTTTTCTGTTAAATCAGGAATTTCATATGTATGGTTTCTATTAGGAAAACCATCTCTATACCAAGTCTTAGTTCTATAATAACCTCTAACTTGCCAGGTATGTGTGTTTTCTGTACCTATAAAAACTCTATCCTTCGGATTTTTTGCTAAGTTCTCCATAAACCCTTTCTTTTCACTACCTCCGTTTATCCCTAAAACATTCATGTGATCTGAACCAGAATGACCAGAAGTTACAGGTCTTGTTGGGTCTAAATGATTACAAGTTGCTACCAAATCTTTAGCAATATCTCCACGTGTTTCATTACCAACACTATAAATAACTATAGAAGGATGGTTTCTATCACGTTTAATCCAATCTGTTAAATCTTTTTTCCACCACTCATCAAAATGATGCGCACCATAATCGTTTTTAGCTTTCTTGTGCCAACCATCAAAAATTTCATCCATTACCATCATTCCTACTTCATCACAGATGTCATAAAATTCTGGTGTTTGTGGGTTGTGTGAAGTTCTAATAGCATTCACACCCATGTCTTTTAATTGCTGAATTCTAAACTTAAGAATTTTATAAGGTACTGCAGCTCCCATAGCTCCCGCATCTTGATGATTACAAACTCCTTGTAATTTTACGTTTTTACCGTTAATCCACATTCCAGATTCTGCAACCCACTCAATATCTCTAACACCAAATTTAGTTTCTACAATATCTACTACTTTTTTACCAACTAGTAATTCAGTTTTTAAAGTGTATAAATAAGGAGATTTTACAGACCATAAATTTGGATTTTTTATACTTAAATCCGTTTTTACAAGTGCCTCTTTTTCTAATTTAACTTTATCCTTATTAGAAGCAACTTCAACACCGTTTGCATCAACAATAGAAGTAATTAATTTTACTTTTTCACAGTCTTCTTTTGTGAATAATTCTGTTTCTACAAAAACTTTATCACCTTCCGTTCTAAGAAAAATTCCATCTCTTTTAACATATGTATTGTTTTTTACATCGATCCAAGTATGTGCATAGATACCACTACCTGTATACCAACGTGCAGCAGGTTGTTTATCATTATCTACACGAACTGCAAAGGTTATTGTTTCTGCAGTATTGGCTAATTCACTAACATCGTACGCAAAAGAAACCCAACCGTAAGGTCTTGTTCCTAATTCTTGGCCGTTTGCCCAAACCGTACTATTCATAAAAACACCATCGAAAGCAATTTCTACATGTTTTCCTTTCCAATCTTTTGGAACAGTAATGGTTTTTCTATACCAACCAAAACCTGCAGGCAAGTATCCTGCACCAGCTCCCATTGGGTTGTTTTCATTATACTCACCTTCTATACTCCAATCATGTGGTAAATTTAAGGTTCTCCAAGAAGCATCATTAAAAGAAACTTTTTCTGCTCCTGTAATGTCTTGTTGAATAAATTTCCAATTGGCATCAAAATTGAGACGTTGTACAGTTTTATCTTTAGGCTTTTTATCACTAGAAAAACCAGAGAATATAAAACTAAAAACAAAAAGGAATACTAAATTTTTTATACGCATATCTTTTAAATTATAAATGTAGTTAAGCATACTTATTTCACTAAAATAGTGCTTACTAATTAATAAGCAAGCACTATTTTTTAAATCACTTTTATTACTTTATAGCTTCTATTGTGTAGCTATAACTTAAATTAGCAGCATTAATTTGATACTCTTCGTGAGGCATTCTACCCCAACTTGTATCTCCACCAACACCCATTTGACCATAGTCTATATTAACGTTTACCAAATCACGTTGTTTAATATCTGTAGTGTGACGTTGTGTTTTTTCATCTCCAGCATCAAAATCTTCATTATATTGATGGTGGGCACTAAAAGAAATTAAATCTGTAGCTGTTACTTTTATTCCTATTCCAGATCCATTTGTAAATGTTACCCAACGTGTATCTGTTTTGTAACCATTTTCTTGTGGACGAATGTAAGCGAAATATAAATCTTTTACAGAAGAATTGTATAAACCAACTAAAGCAGCTGTTTTACGATCTTGGTAATTTTCGAAAGGACCTCTACCAAACCACTCAACATTATTAAACTCATTTTTAACAACAAAATTGTTTCCGAATCTTGGTAATACTGGTAATTCTTTATTGATTTCTGAAATATTAGTATTTACTAAAACTTTACCATTAGCATCAATTGTATAATCAATAACTAATTTTCCTTTTACTGCATTTAAAGCATAGGTTGCTGTTACTAAAACAGTATTATTAGCTGTATTTTTACTTTCTATAGAGGTTAATTCTTGGTTGTTAGAAGCTTCTTTCCAAACACCCATTTTCTTAGCCATCTTAAAACCATAATCATTATCTGTAGTTGGTCTCCAGAAATTAGCTTTAATTCCTTTTAGCAATACATTTCCGTTACCATAGTCTAAAGTAGTTAACTCACCATTTTCTTTACTAAAAGACATGTTGAATCCATTTCCTGTAACTTTAATAGAAGTTGCATCTGCAGCTGCTTTTAAAGAACCGTCATTTTTAGCTAAAACAACTTTAGCTTTAGGGCTTGTTAATGCAAATTGCTCATACGCTGCTTCATAACCTGCTGGTAATAAACCTGTAGCTGTTTTTGTTTTAGCATACACATTTACATGATATTCTGCAGTTGCATCGTCTAATTTAGGGATGCTAATTTTTACTTTTTTAGAAGTATAAGGTGCAACATCTAAAACAGGTAAAGCACCGTTAGCTACTTCTTTTCCGTTTTTAAGTAAAGTCCAAGAAAAATCTAATGTATTTAAGTTTGTGAAGTCATAAATATTTTTGATTTCGATTTCTCCTTTTTTAATATTTACTTCTTTAAACTTAATGTATTGGTATACTTTTTTAACCTCATATAAAGCTGGATGCGCAGTTCTATCTGGATTTACAATTCCGTTTAAACAGAAGTTTTTATCATTATGTAAATGACCTGCTCCTAAATCTCCACCGTAAGCCCAAAACTCTTCGCCTTCTTCATTTTTTGTTAAAATACCTTGGTCTACCCAATCCCAGATAAAACCACCTTGCATAATATCGTACTTCTCAATTACATCCCAATAGTCTTGTAAATTACCTACACTATTACCCATTGCATGTGCATATTCACACTGAATTAATGGACGCGTTGGGTTGTTTTCTGCATATTTTACCATTCTATCAATTGTCCAATACATTGGAGCTTGAATATCAGTATTAGAGTACTGCGTAGCCCCTTCATACTGTGTTGGTCTAGTATCGTCTTGCTCTTTTAAGTAATTATAAGTTGCAACAAAGTTTTCACCATTTCCTGCTTCATTTCCTAAAGACCAAGTTATAATTGAAGGGTAATTTTTATCACGCTCAAACATTCTGATCGTTCTATCCATGTGTGCTCCTTTCCATTGAGGTAAATATGCTGGGTGTACCGCTTGATCCTTCTTATTGTTATTTAAACCTTGGTTGGTAGTACCCATACCATGCGTTTCTATATTTGCTTCATCAATTACATAAAAACCGTGTTTGTCTGCCAATCTATAAAAGTGTGGGTTTTTAGGATAATGACTACAACGAATAGCATTTAAGTTGTTTTCTTTCATCACCTTCATATCTAACAACGTTAATTCTTCTGAAATAACGTGTCCTTCTGTATCACTATGATCGTGTAAGTTTGCTCCTTTTAATAATACAGGCATTCCGTTTACTAAAAACTGCATGTTTTTAATAGCAATATTTCTAAATCCTACTTTTATAGAAGTAGATTCTCCATTAACACTTACTAAAAGAGTGTATAAATTAGGGTGTTCTGCATTCCATGTTTTTACATTCGGAATATTTTTTGCAAAATCAACAATATTTCTTCCTTTGGTTAATTGTACGTTTTTAGTTGCTGCATAAATTTCTTTATCACCATCTAATAATTGTACTTTTACTTCTTTTTGAACTGTTTCTGCAGTGTTATTATCAACTTTTAAATCTACTTTAAAAACACCATCTTTAAAATCATTTTCTAAATCAGACGTTACTCTAAAATCTCTTAAAGTTACTTTATTAGCAGCGTATACATATACATCACGCTCAATACCACTCAGTCTCCAGAAATCTTGATCTTCCATATAACTTGCATCAGACCAACGCAAAACTTGAACTGCTAAGTCATTTTTTCCTTTTTTAACAAGGTCTGTTATTTTGTATTCAGCAGCAGTTTTACTACCCTCATTATAACCTACTTTTTGTCCGTTTAACCAAATATACATTGCACCACTTACTCCCTCAAAATGTAAATAAATATCTTTTCCATCCCAGTCTTCAGAAATTTCAAATTCCTTTTTATAACTTCCGTTATTGTTAAGGTTATGAGGAATGTAAGGAGGGTTTGGAGGAAACATATATGTTCTATTTGTATAAATAGGGATTCCATGTCCTTTTAATTCCCAGTTAGATGGTACTTCAATATCATCCCATTGAGAAATATCAAAACCTGCTTTATAAAAATCTGTTGGTCTTGCTTGTACACTATCTGCATAGTAAAATTTCCAAGTTCCGCTTAAAGATTTATATAAAGATGAATTTTTCCAGCTTTCATTTTTTAAAGCAGCCGCATCATCTGCATACTTATAAAAAGAAGCTGTTGGCTCTTCTCTATTTATCTGATAAATTTCTGGATTTTCCCATTCTGGATTTTCCCATTTATCAGCTACATAAATAGGTTTCGTGTCACCCTTCTTCTCACAAGAAATAAAAGTAGCCACTAAGGCAATAATGATTAATAAAGATTTTTTCATTTTGATAGATAATTAAGTGTTGGTTTAATTTTTACTTATAAACTGATTTACAATAGCACTTTCAATTTGCTTACCACCCTTTACAACAAAAGCTTTTATAGCATATTTTGAATTTACTTTTACTTTGGAATTTGGAATAAATACTTTAAAAGATTTATTCCTTTCTACATCCGGGATTCCTAAAATTTTAACATGTTCTACGTTTAAATAAGAAACATTGTTAATGATAACTCCAAAAGAATCTCCTGGTTTTAATTTTAATTGATTTAAAACTACGTTTACCAAATACCCTTCTTTTTGAGTTACTACAGACTGTATCTTAACTTTATTGTTTTTTTCTATTGAAAAAGCAGTAGCAATATTCGGGTGAAAATTACTCTCACCTACTTCTGTCTCTGCTTTAACTGTATAGTAATACTGTACATTGTCTTTAATAGAATTGTCTACATATATAGTGTCTTTTACACCACTTGCAACCTTAGTAAACTCATGTAGTTTTACACCTCTATACACGTTATAATACGTATTAGGAAGCACCTTAGCTTGCGGATGCCACTTTACCTCTATAACATTAGACGCTATTTTTGTCGCAGACACATTTCTTGGACTAAAAGGAACTCTAGAAGAAACCAAAACATCTTCTTTTTCTGAAGGAATACTTTTACCTAAACCATTATATGCGGTTACAGTAAACTGATATTTTGTATTATCTTTTAAACGTTCTACTCTATATCCAAAAACATTGTCTGTATCTATTTCAATATTTTTATTGTTTTCATCTATATAGTTAATTAAATAACTAGATGCATTGGGTACACTTTTCCAAAATAAAGTAACCGTATTATTTCTTCTTGAAACTTTAAAAATTTGGGGTGTACTCGCTAATTGATATCCCACAGAAACTGGGGTAGACAAATCACTAATTTTTTCATCGTTTTGTGCTTCAACTGTGAAAAAATATTTTTTATTAGGATGCAATCCTTTCACTAAAAAAGTATTCTTTGCAACAACATTAATTGTTTCGTTTAAATCTGAAGCATTTGTTCCGTAGTGAATTTTATAAGATTTTGCTTTTGATATAGAACCCCATTTTAATAAAACACCTTCTTTTTCTACTGTTGCTTTATAAATAGTTGGTTGTTCTAATTTGTAAGAATCTGTTTTCCATTTTAAAACAGATAAACTAAATGGTTTTACAGATAGAATTCCGTTTTTAATTTGAGTTTCTTTAATTTCTGTATCCCTTGTATTTAATGAATCTGCAGCAATATAAGTTACAAGTAAATGATCTTTAAGTGCATTATTATCAACATTAATCTGATACTGACTTGCAATTTCACTTCTATTACTTACTACTAAATAATTAAAGCCATTGTTTCCCTTATACCCTTGGGCATACATACCGTTTACTTTTGTACCCTTTAAACCTTCTACTTGTAGATTATTACTAATATCTACATGATAAAGATATTCAGAATTGTTAACAGCTTCGTTATAAATTTTATATGCCTTGCCTTCTATATCTCTACGAATTCCTGTAGGTACAGTATCTGTTTCTATTTTTAAATTATTTTCGAAAGCATTTTCTACAACATTACCCATTCCTTTTCCTGGATAATACTTGTTACTTATTTCATGAGCACCTACATATTGAGTGTTTGTATGTGCTAATTGACGCATTACGTATTCAATATTATAAATACTAGAATAAATACCATTTAAAGGTCTATTCCAAACACCAAATTCTGTAATCACCATAGGAACATCTTTCCATGTGTAATCTTCAATTTCTGCCATTGCAGCACTAGAAGTTGCTTCTAACAACTTGGTATTTGCACGTTTGTAAGCTTGTTCTCTTGTGTCTTTTTTACCGGTATGTGGTGCATACGAATGTTTAGAAAACACGTTCCAATAAGCTCCATTTTCTTTTTGAAATTGATTAATTTCTTTCATAAAAGTCCAAACGCCATCCCAAGTATAATTAAGGGTTAATTGTGCATCTGGAAAAACTTGCTGAATTGCTTCTGCATAAGGTTGCATTTTAGCAGCATAATCAAAACCATCATTCCACCAAAATCTATTTCTGTTTGGCACATAAAAATAAGGTTCGTTACAAAACTGCCAAACAGCTACTTCTATATTATTATTTTTACAAAATCTTGCCAATTCTAAAATCATCTCTGGAGATTCTGTAAAAGCATTTACAGTAATAACTAATTTACCGTTTACTTCACTTAAAAGATCATATAAATCTATAACTCTATGAGGACCTTTAACTTTTACATATCTAAATCCTTTTAAATACCCTTTCTCATGATCTAACATAGAAATATAATCTAGATCATATTCTCCTGTTGCACTACTAAAAGCATCGCCCATAGTACCAGAAAAATAACGCAACCAACCTGGTTTTAATTCTTTAACAGATTTTACAAAATCTGGATGTGTATAACTCCAAATTTTGTCTGCTATACGAACATTAAAGCCACTTGCTCCTTTTTTTATAGCATGCCCATTATTGGTCGTAATATTTATCTTTTTTAAATCTTGCCCCCAAATAGTGTGCACAAAAAGAATGCTAAATAATGTAATTAAAAAGGTGTTTTTTAAAATCATAAACAGAAAGAAGAATTAATTTTTATCTATTTAAATTCTTACTTATACTATGCAAAAAAGAATTTCACATAGTATAAGTAAGAATTAAGAATGTCTTTTAAATATTAAAAAGAAACTTGATCAAATGTAAACACATCAGATGGTGTTCTTGCTTCTAAAAATAAAGCTTTCATTTGAGCAACTATTTCTGGGTGTTGAGCTGCAATATTATTTTTTTCTCCTAAATCTGTAGAAAGATCAAATAATTGCATAGGTGCATTAGGTTTCTTTAATACGTTATACTTAACAGCTTTCCAGTTTCCTTTTCTTATCGCTTGTCTTCCACCTCTTTCATGGAATTCCCAGTACAAGTAATCGTGCTGAACTTGATCTTCTGGCTTATCTAATAAAGTAGGTAAGAAAGAAATACCGTCTAAACCTTCAGGAACCTCTACTCCTGCTATTTCAGAAAATGTAGGAAACACATCCCAAAAAGCAGAAATTAAATCTGTTTGAGTACCTGCTTTAATTTTATTAGGCCATTTAATAGTCATTGGTACTCTAATTCCTCCTTCGTATAAATCTCTTTTAACTCCTCTTAAAGGACCAGCACTATTAAAAAACTTTGGATCTGCTCCTCCTTCTTCATGAGGTCCATTATCTGAAGCAAAAACAATAATAGTATTATCCTCTATGCCTAAAGCTTTTACTTTATCCATAATTTCACCAACCTGAGTATCCATCACTTCAATCATAGCAACAAAAGCTGCATGAGATTCATCTTGAGACTCATATTTACCCAATCTAAATTCTGGACCATCATCTGTTCCTTTAAATTTCTTTTCTGGTAAATATTTTCCTCTATATTTTTCTATGATATGCTCTGGAGCTGCTAATTCTGCATGAGGTATAATAGTAGGCACATACATAAAGAATGTAGTGTCTTTATTTTTCTCTAAGAACTTAATTGCTTCTGCTTGAATTAAGATAGGTGCATACTGTCCTTTTTGACCATTATCATTACCAGTTAAAGCAATAGAATCTCTATTAGACCATAAGTGGTTTGGATAATAATTATGACCTAAACGCTGACAGTTGTATCCGTAAAAAGTATCAAAACCCTGATAAACAGGATCTCCTTCAGATCCAGGAAATCCTAATCCCCATTTACCAAAAGCACCTGTTACATAACCACCTTTTTTTAACGATTCTGCTAAAGTAAATGTACTCGCAGGAATTGGGTATTGCCCTTCTGGCATAATTTCTTTGTTTCCTCTAACAGGTGTATGACCTGTATGCTGACCTGTTAATAAAGCAGATCTTGAAGGCGCACAAACCGTATTACCTGCATAATGCTGTGTAAACATTAAACCTTCAGTAACCAATTTATCAATATTTGGCGTTTTAAACATTGTTTGTCCATAACTACTTAAATCTCCATAACCAAGGTCATCTGCTAAAATATAGATAATGTTTGGTTTTTTTAAAGACGTACCTGCCTCTTGCGAACTACTTTTTTCTGTTGAACTTTTTGAGCCACACGAAATCACAGTGAAGACTAACAAAGCTAAAGAGAGAAATTTTAAACTTTTATTCATTTCCTTTTAATTTTACTTTAATTTACTAATTTGCATAACGAAATAAATTCGCTAGGTTCAAATATATTATTAAAAGAATATCTAAAAATATACAAAACACCCTCTTAATGTTGCATTTTTAGTCAAATATCACAAAAAATCGAAAAACGCAACATTAAAACCCCAACACAGTATCAACAAACACCTCTAACCTTATTCAACGTCTCATTTTACAGACACTAATTTTATTGCACTTTTACAACACACTGTATATCTAACAACTTATCCACACCTTTTTTTCCAAAACTTAATTAAAAAAACTTGCTAAGCACTAGAAAAAAAGCAACAAAAAAACATAAAAAGAGAAGTAAATCAGTGGCTCAATTAATTAAAAAACACTAAAAAAGCAATAAATCAACCCAAATAATCTAATTTTGCAACATAAGCAACTCTAAAATGCAACATTTACCCCCCGTTAAGCATCTATAGTTTTAAGGTAAAATAGATAATATTATAGTACCTATACAGAATCAATTAATAATGAACTTTATGATTATAAAACTATCAAAGATTATAACCTGTAAACCACTATTAAAAAAAATATACCTGTTTATATGTCTAACTTTTGTTACAATAAGTTTCTCACAAAAAAATGAACCCTATTTTAATGACTTAATAATACAAGGTTCTGCATTTAATAAAAAGATAAATGTACTATTTGAAGATAGTATAGGCTATTTATGGATTGGTAGTAATAACGGATTATTTAGGTATGATGGTTACAGTTTAGTTTCTTATCAACAAGATGCTTTTAACCCATTTTCAATTCCAAACAATAGTATTAACTCTATAGTAGAAGATGAACATAAAAATTTATGGATAGGAAGTGAGAGTTATTTAATACATTTTAATAGAAAAGAAAATAAGTTTAAAGGGTTCAATAAAAACATTACAACAGAAATTCTATATAAAAGTAAAAGTGGAAAAGTTTTTGCTCATTTAAAAGGAATAGGACTACTTAAAATAGATAGCAATAAAGACTTTCAAAAAATAAACAGTACTAAAAACTATACAAACAGTATTGCAGCCTCAAAACTAAATGCACAGATAAACTCTTTGATAGAAGATGATTTTGGGAGATACTGGGTAGCTACAAATAAAGGTTTTTTTATCTTAAATGAAGACAACACGTACACAGAAACAACTTTTAAAGAAGAAATTGTAAGCGTTAAGGATCTTGGAAACAATAGGTTTGCTGCAATTACTCCTCACGGTTTTTTAATTTTAAAGTACAATAAAGCAGATTTATCTTTAGAAACACTAGAAAACTACCCAGACTTTACGAACTCTATAGAAGAACAAACTAGACTTACATCTCTAGCAATAAACCCTAGTAATGAAGATTTATGGATAGGAACTAGAAGTGGTTTATTTAAAGCAACTAGAAACAACAACAGTTACACTTTTGTTAGATATTCTAAAGAATCTGAGAGCGGAAATTTAAAAAACAACTTTATTACCTCTATTGTTTTTGACACCTATAGCAACCTCTGGATTGGATCTTTAAAAGGTATCAATAAATACAGAATAAGAACTTCTATTTTTGAGTACAATGAAATTAAAGCACCTAACAAAAAAGCTAACGATTTAACAAATTGCCTACTTTTTTACTCCCCTAATACTATTTTACTAGGAATGAACAGTGGACTTTATAAATACAATTCCAAAGAGAATACTTCAACTAAAATAGAAACCGGAATAAACAATATTAAACATATCTCATTTAATAATGAGAAAGACAAACTATACATAACATCCAGTAACAAACTGTTCCAATCTGAACTTTACAATAATAACACAGATAATTTAAAACTAACAACATTAAAAACATACAAGAATGAAATTACAGATATTCAAGTAATAAATAAGAATGAAATTTGGGTAGCTCTTTGGAACGGTGGTGTAGACATTATAAATAACAATAATCAAATATCTCAATTTAAAAAAGACATTATAACAAGACTCTCTAAGAACCATACATCTGTCTTTCTTTTAACTGAAGATCAAAATTTATGGATAGGAACAAGAGGAGAAGGTCTCTATAAAGTAGATTTAAACAATGAAACAATCGAAGAATATACACCAACTATAGAAAATAAATTAACATCTAATGCAATCTTAAGCTTGTATGAGGATAAAAACAAAAATATTTGGGTTGGAACAAGAAGTGGGGGGTTAAACCAATACGTTAAAGAAACAAATAGCTTTAAAAGTTTTAGAAAGTTAAATGGTGTTTTATCCAATACAATCTCGTCTATAGAAGAAGACCACGATGGTAATATTTGGTTAAGCACACAAGATGGTTTGGTTCGGTTTGATTTAACAACAGAAAAATTTATTCCTTTTAAAATTGAAGACGGAATTAAAGAAAGTCAGTTTAGTTTTAACTCTAGCGCTTCAAACAATAGTAAAAACACCATTTATTTTGGATGTGCAGAAGGTTTCTATACAGTACATAGCAATTATTTCTTTCAAAAAAGTGTATTACCAACCACAGTAATCACAAGTTTTGCAACGCTTGGAGCAACAAAAAGTAATGAGATAAATTCAGAATTACACATTTCCAATCACTTAAATGTAGATGCACAAAAACCAATTACACTACCTTATAACCAAAATAATATTGTAGTAAACTTTTCTTCATTAGACTTAACAACTCCATATAAAAATGAGTATGCTTATATGTTAGAAGGTCTAAATAATTATTGGATCTACACAAGTGCTTCTAATAGAAATGCAAATTACAATGACCTTTCTTCTGGTACGTATAAATTTAAAGTAAAAAGTTCTAATAGCGATGGTGTTTGGAACGAAACACCAACAGAACTAACTTTTAAAATAATGCCTTCTATTTGGAGGTCTAATTGGGCTTATTTAACCTACTTTCTAATTAGCGTAATACTCATTTTTATCAGTATTAAATTAATTAGAAGATGGTACCGATTAAAACAAAACCTTGTAAAAGAAACAGTGAGTAGAGAAAAGGATAATGAGCTTAATAAAATGAAAATGATCTTTTTTACAGACATTTCTCACGAATTAAGAACACCATTGTCACTGATTCTTGGTACCATAGAAAAAGTAGTAAAAGAAAAAAAGTTTACTTTAAGTCCGCTTACCTCTCAACGTATTTATAATAATACATTAAGAATGCACAGGCTTATAAATCAAATAATGGATATTCGAAAATTTGACCAAGGAAAGTTCAAATTAAACATCTCTAAAAATGATATTATAAAAGATGTAAGCATTATAAAAAATGCCTTTAATGATTTTGCAAAAATCTATGATATTACATACAACTTTACTTCAGACGAACCCGCTAAAAAAGCATGGTATGATGTAGATATCTTAGAAAAGATACTTTTTAATTTATTATCAAATGCTTTTAAATACACGCAAGAAGGAGGAGAAATAAGTGTTGAAACAAAAGTAGTTTCTACAGAAGACCAAGAACTTACTAGTTTAAATTTACCTAAAAGCGAATATATTAAATGTATTGTAAAAGATAACGGAGTGGGTATTCCAGAAAAAGATTTAGTACATATTTTTGACAGATACTACCAAGCAACAAAACCCTATAGTAATCAAATTCCGGGTACAGGAATTGGCATGGAGTTAGTTCAAAAACTAATAGAAAGACATCATGGACTTATTCTTGCAGAAAGTGAAGAAAACAAGTTTACCGAATTTACTTTTTACCTACCAATTAGTAAAAAAAGGTTTCATAAAAATGAAATTTTAAAAACAAGTACACCGTTATTAAAAAACTTTATTAAAAATTCAGAATTCCAAGTTATAGAAGAAATTTCTTCCGAATATGATCAAAAAACAACTTCAAAAGACAGTACCAAACCTACTATTTTAATTGTTGATGATAATTCTGAATTAAGAACAATGCTTAAAGAAGAATTAGTAAGTCAATATAATATATTAGAAGCATCAGACGGAAAAGAAGGCTATGATATTGTCTTAAAAGAACAACCAAAATTGGTTATTAGTGATATTATGATGCCCGTAGAAGATGGTATTTCTATGTTAAAAAGAATAAAACAAAATCCAAAAATTAAAAGTACTCCTATTTTTATGCTAACCGCTAAAAACTCACCAGACACCAAAATAGAATGCTTATCTATGGGTGCTGATGATTATATTGAAAAGCCTTTTAGTATGGAGTTTGTAAAATGGAAAGTAAAAAATACTTTAGTAGCCAGAAAAGAACTTAAAAACGAATATAGCAAAGTAATTACCGCAGCTCCTTCTGAAATTGAAGTAGAATCTAATGATGAGAAATTTATAAAAAAACTAGTTGGTATAGTAGAAACATCCATGGGAGACCATCTATTTAGTGTAGAATACCTTGCTTCTGAAGTTGGCATGAGTAGAGCTAATCTATATAGAAAACTAAAAGTTATTTTAAATGAAACACCTGTTAACTTTATAAAAAAGATACGCTTAAAACGTGCCGAACAACTACTAAAGAAAAATAGTATGTACATCTCTGAAGTTGCCTACTTAACAGGTTTTAATAATCAAAAGTACTTTAGTAAATGTTTTAATAAAGAATACGGCATTAGTCCTTCAGAATACATAAAACAACACAAAGAACCTATAGAAAATAGTGACACCACTTTTATGGATAACGATTCTTAAAAAAATATACTTTTACTGCTCAAACATACATAAACTCAGATAACAACTCCTACACGCATCTTGTTACAACCTTATTTACAACAAGATGCAATACTTTATAACGTATTGTGAAACAATAGATGATATTATAGAACGTACTCAATTTGCAAACACTGTTGTTACTGATACAGATACTTCTAGTAAAACCTTTCAAAGAGATTATACAGGTCATATTATAATTAACGAAAATACTTAGGGTGAAGATCACTTTACGATTAGATTAGATTTCAAACAATTTGGTCACAAAATGGGAAGTACTAGTTATGGTTTTATTATGATAGTAGGTGAAGAATCTACTGGAGTATAGAAATCTGATAGAATAACTTCTAAAAATGGTGGATATACGAGTGGTATGAGATTAGCTTTTTATCGACCCACCTACAGTAAGACTATGTAAATCAATCAACTACATAAATAAAAATTTAAAACATCCCTTAACCCGGTAAAAGATGTTTTATACTTTTCTGCAAATACTGTTTCTTCTGTAGAAGTCTATAATATATTAGGTGCAAAAGTACTTTCTCAAAAAGTAACAAATAGTTTAGATATGAGTGATTTAAAAGCTGGCATCTATTTATTAAAAGCTAGTGATACGAACAATTTAGAGATAAAAACTTTAAAAGTGGTTAAAGAGTAACATAATTATTATTTGAATTTGGTAAGAGTGGTAATAGAAAGTTACAACTTAATTAAAATATAATGAATCTTAAAATTGATTAAAAAATCTTGTAAAAACCAATCAATTAAGGGATGAAATAATTTAGAATGTAACATAATTACTCCCATTTAGATACAAATCACCACCCTCTTAACAAGTAATTAACAATACGTTTGTAAAGCATAGAAAACTACATTAAGGAGGTAGTTTTAATTGTAAAATTTAAAACCCCAAGAAAAGAGTTAGACAAAATAGGAATCCCCCAATAGCAGTATGCCTCTTAATTTATTTTTGAGGCATATTTATAATTTAATAACAATAATTAGTAACAGTGCACGGCTAAACAATACTTGTAATAGCCATTAAGTAATAAACAAATTATAATAAATAATGAAAGCAGGTTTTGAAATGTGGGACTATGTAGTTTTTATTGCATATGCCATTTTAATTTTAGGTGTAGGATTATGGGTGTCTCGAGATAAAAAAGGACACCAAAAAAATGCAGAAGATTACTTCTTGGCAAGTAAATCTTTACCTTGGTGGGCAATTGGTACTTCTTTAATTGCTGCAAATATTTCTGCAGAACAATTTATAGGGATGTCTGGTTCTGGTTTTGCACTAGGTATTGCAATTGCTTCTTATGAATGGATGGCAGCCTTAACCTTAATAATTGTTGGTAAATATTTTCTACCTATTTTTATTGAAAAAGGATTATATACAATTCCTGAATTTGTTGAAAAGCGTTTTTCTACCAACCTTAAAACCATTTTAGCTGTTTTTTGGTTAGCCTTATACATTTTTGTAAATCTTGCCTCTGTATTGTATTTAGGAGGATTGGCTATTGAAACCATTATGGGTGTAGATATGATGTACGCTATTATTGGACTAGCACTTTTTGCAGCTGCGTATTCTTTATATGGAGGTTTGTCTGCAGTAGCTTGGACAGATGTAATACAAGTAGTATTTTTAGTTTTTGGTGGATTAATTACCACTTACTTAGCATTAAATACCGTTTCTGGAGGAGAAGGAATGATTGCAGGTTTCTCTAAAGTTTGGGAAGCAGCACCAGAAAAATTCCACATGATTTTAGAAGAATCTAATGACAACTATGTAAACTTACCTGGTATTTGGGTATTAGTTGGTGGTTTATGGGTTGCCAATTTATATTACTGGGGATTCAACCAATATATCATACAAAGAACTTTAGCTGCTAAATCTTTAAAAGAGTCTCAAAAAGGGATCTTATTAGCAGCATTTTTAAAATTAGTAATTCCATTAATCGTCGTAATTCCTGGTATTGCAGCGTATGTAATGGTAAATGACCCAGCTATTATGGCTAATTTAGGAGAAGCGGGCATGTTAAATGTACCTTCTGTAGAGCAAGCAGATAAAGCGTATCCTTGGTTGTTACAATTTTTACCAACAGGATTAAAAGGTGTTGCTTTTGCAGCTTTAGCAGCGGCAATTGTTTCTTCTTTAGCTTCGATGTTAAATTCTACCTCTACCATTTTTACAATGGATATTTACAAGCAATACATTAACAAAAATGCAGATGATAAAACAACAGTAAATGTGGGAAGAATTTCTGCTGCAGTTGCTTTATTAATCGCTGTTATTGTTGCGCCACTTTTAGGAGGTATTGATCAAGCATTTCAATTTATACAAGAATATACAGGTGTTGTAAGTCCTGGTATTTTAGCAGTATTTATGTTAGGTTTATTCTGGAAAAAGACAACCAACAATGCGGCTATTTGGGGAGCGGTTTTATCAATTCCAATTGCATTGGTATTAAAGTTTATTCCTATTCCTGTATTCGAGCCTTGGATGCATCAAATGGGAATTACAACGCTGTTAACTCTTGTTATTATCATGGTAATGAGTAATATTCAAAATAAAGGAGCAGATGATCCTAAAGGAATTGAAATCACTAAAGATTTATTTAAAACATCACCATTATTTAATATGGGATCTATAACAGTATGTATTTTATTAACCGTATTGTACTGTTTATTCTGGTAAGAGATTGCCAAACATAATTTTAATAAAAAAATCGTCTAAAGAAATTTAGACGATTTTTTTTATTTTCTAAACAAGCTCTAAAATTTTCATCAAATCTAAAGGATGTTCTAAAATATGCGCTGCTCCAGCTTCTATCAGTCCTTTTTTATCTCTAAAACCCCAAGACACACCAACAGGAAGCATTTTTGCTTTTTTAGCGACTAAAATATCTACATCTGTGTCACCAACAAAAATAGTTTCTTCTGGTTTTATCTGTATCTCCTCACAAATTTCCAAAGCTACTTTCGGATTTGGTTTTTTATCAACCTCAACTTTCAATCCTAAAACCGGACTCAAAAATTCTGGTAACAAAAAGGCAGTTATTTTTTTAGTTAAAGTATCTTCTTTGTTAGAAAGCACACTTACTTTAATGTTCTTAGCTTTCAATTGATGTAATAAATCTAAGATCCCTTCGTAAGGTTCCGTTTTATCAGTACAAATTTTGCTATACACCTGCATCATATCTTTCAAACATACTGCTACTTCTTCATCTTTAGGGTTTTCATCCGGAAGTGCCTTTACCACTAAACTTCTTACTCCACTTCCTACAAAAGTTTTATATGTTTCATAATCATAAGTAGGATACTTGCGTTTATCCAATACAATATTCATTGCATCAGCAATATCTTTTATAGAATTTACGAGCGTACCATCTAAATCGAAAACAACAGCTTTATACTTCATTTTTTTTGATAAAATTACTAATAATATCATGATTAGAATATAAAAAACAACAAGACTTATATTATAATTTGACAAAACTTATATCAAAGAAAAATCCCTCTAAAAGAGGGATCCAAAATAGTAGTAGTTATAATTCTTAACACTAAAAAGGAATTATAATACTAGTAATTTACTTTACTATTTTCTATTTTCCGGTTAAAAACTTAGGCTTAATTACCAACATTGCCCACGCCCAGTTTTGATTATTTGCCGCTGCTGCTTCAGTTACACCTTTTAATTCGTACATACCATCGCTTGCAAACATTTGAGAATACCCAAGTACTAAAGAATAACCTTTAAATTTCTTTTTGTATACTAAATCTATCTCTGTTCCTAAAGAACTTTCTCCACTTGCTAAATCTTGTTCTCCACTAAAATTAAGGGCTTTTACCATTAAACTAGAAGAATCGTTTAAAGTAAAGTTTGCACTTAAATGTAAGTCTACTAAACCAACAGAATTTGCGTGGTTCCCCACATAAAAATAATCCATAAAACCATTAAACTTATGGTTTGTTCCATATAAAGGGAAAAATGCTCCCGTTTCTCCTGTAGCACCATCGTTACCACTAATAGCTTCTATACCTAATCCTAAACTTACTTTTGGTGCTACTTTATACGTTGCATCTAAACCAACTAAATACGCTCCTTTTACATCTACATCTCCCTGACGTTTTCCTGTCTGTAAAAAAGCATTTGCAGACAAACCAAAGCTTCCAGATTTATAATCTAAATGGGTTCCTAAAGTTTGTAAATTACTTACGCCGTCTGCTTCTCCTGATACAGCATCAAATTCTTGAAATCCATTATTTAATAACAATAAACTACCTGTTAATTTATTCCACTTTTGTTTCATATATAACATTTGCATTGTTTTATATGAGAAATAACCTGTTGTATTATATGCAGTACCTGCAGATTGAAAACCTGTTGGATTTGAATAATCTTGGTTAAATGCCAATGCAAAATCTAACATAAAATTATCTTTTTTATATTTAAGTAAAGCTGCATCGTGGTTTCTACCTTGTTGTGCCCAATCTAAACCTCCTAAAATTCTTTGATCATCATAAGATAAAACTTGACGACCAATTTTTGTTGAAGTATTTTCTCCTAACTTAATTTCTGCCCAAGCCTGAAAAACTGCAAATGAGTCGTTTTGATCATAAGGTAAAATTTGTCTGTTTTCTCCCCAAACCATTACATCTTGTAAACTCACATAAAACCAGTAATTATCGGTCATATAACTGGTATTTAAACGTACTCTTGTAGAAATTCCAAAACCTGCATCTGACGCATCCGGAATTAAACTTCCAAATCCGTTTCTATACTCTGTTCTTGGTCTAAACTCTCCATCTAATGTAAATTGTGCATTTGCAAATTGAAAGCATACTAACATTAGCCCTAAAATTACGTATTGTTTTTTCATTTTTTTATTAATTTAATTGTTGTGATTGCGTTTTTATTTAAGTTTCGAAATATAAAAAGACTAAAACATCTTTATTATGACATTTCTCATGTTTTTAATTCTCTAAAATATAATTACTTCTACTCTCTTTTAATGCTCTAAAAAATCTATTAAATGCTTTCTGTATGTATAATAATCGTCATGCTCTAAAACAGATTTTCTAGTTCTTGGTCTTTCAAAATTGATATCTAAAATATCTCCAATTTTGGCTTTCGGTCCGCTAGTCATCATTACCACTCTGTCTGCTAAAAAAATAGCTTCATCTACATCGTGGGTAATCATTACTGCTGTTATTTTTTCTTTGTTCCAGATTTCTATTAAAATGTCTTGCAATTCTCCTCTTGTTAAAGAATCTAACATTCCAAAAGGTTCATCTAACAACAATACTTTTGGTTTAATTGCAAATGCTCTTGCAATACCTACTCTTTGTTGCATACCTTGCGATAATTCACTTGCTTTTTTATGAAAAGCATCTTCTAAACCTACTTTTTGTAAATAGTATTTTGCAACATCATTTCTTTGTGCTTTTGTAGCTTTAGGAAAAACCTGATTTACTCCCAACAAAACATTCTGTAAAGAAGTCATCCAAGGCATTAAACTAGGCGATTGAAAAATAACACCTCTATCTGGTCCAGGACCTTGTATGTGTTTTCCTAACACAGAAATATTACCTCCAGAAATTGGGTTTAAACCAGCAATCATAGAAAGCATTGTTGTTTTACCACAACCAGAATGCCCAATAATAGTCACAAATTCTTCTTTTTTTATCTGCAGATTTAAATCTTCTAAAACTACATAATCTCCTTTTGGAGTAGGATATACTTTTTTAAGATTTTTTAAATCTAACATTACATCATTCGAAGGAAATGGTTTGTTATTCGTAATAATTTTAGGTGGTTCTTGTTTTATTATAGTGCTCATTACATTCCAAATTTAAACTGATTCACAAAATCTTTAGGCGTTAAATCTGGAAGTATATATTCCTTTTTAGCTTCAGATTTACGTTCATTTCCAATATCCATTAAATACTCAATAATAGCATTTCTTGTTTTCTTAAAACTCTCATTGTCATTCATGGCTGTTTTATCTCTCGGACGCTCTAAATCAATTTTAAATTCTGGTCCTAAAGTTGCATTAGGCCCAGGCCTTAAAGGAATAATTCTATCTGCCATATAAATACCTTCATCAACATCATTTGTAATTAACAAAGCTGTTCTCTTATCTTTCCCCCAAATATTTAAGATTTCGTCTTGTAAATTACCACGTGTTAAAGCATCTAAAGCTCCTAGAGGTTCGTCCATAATTATCATTTCTGGTTTCATTGCCAAAGCTCTTGCAACCGCTACTCTTTGACGCATTCCTCCAGATAATTCGTTTGGTCTTTTATTTATTGCTGGCGTTAAACTCACCATTTCTACATAATTGGCAACAATTTCATTTAGTTCCTTTTTATTTTTCTTCGGAAAAGCTTCTTTTACTGCCATAAACACATTCTGACCAACCGTTAACCAAGGCAATAACGAATAATTTTGAAAAATAACTCCACGTTCATGACTTGTACCAACCACAGGTTCTCCTTTAAACAACACTTCTCCACTTGTTGGTTTTATCAATCCATTAATTAAATTAACTAACGTTGTTTTTCCACTTCCTGTAAAACCTACAATTGCAACAAATTCGCCTTCTTCTATTTTCAAGTTGATATTAGACAACACTTCTGTCTCTCCATCTGCTTGATGATAACTTTTGTAAATATTATTTAGTTCTAAATATGCCATTGTAATATTGTTTAATCGTGTAACTGTTTATTTGTGTAACTGTTGTAGGTTGTTAAATACTGCATTTTCGTTTACACGATTAAACAGTTAACCAATTACACATCTTAAATTGCATCTGTTTTATCAAAAGACACCCAATTCTGAATTGTTAACATCAATCTGTCTAATAAAAAACCGATAATACCAATTACAAACATGGCTACGATAATTTTTGCATTAGAATCGTTTGCTCCATTTTGGAATTCCTCCCACACAAACAACCCTAAACCAGGACTCTGTGCCAAAAGTTCAATTGCAATTAAAACCATCCAAGCAACTGATAATGTTATCTTTAATCCTGTAAAAATTAAAGGCAAAGAAGAAGGTAAGATTACTTTAAAAATCTTCTGAAAAGTTCCTAATTTTAAAACTTTTGCAACATTTATATAATCTTTATCTACAGAAGAAACTCCCATAGCAGTATTTACTAATGTTGCCCACATAGAACAGAAACCAACACTAATAAATGAAATGGTAAAAGAACTATCTTCGTTAGAATCTATCAACAATGTTTTTACAATCATAAAAACTAATAAATACCAAACTACGGGTGATACTGGCTTAAAAATTTGAATAAACCAATTAAAAGCACTTTTTAAAGTTGCACTTAATCCTATAAAAATACCTAAAGGAACTGCAATTAATAAGGCTAATAAGAACCCAGCAAATACCGTTTGTAAACTTCTAAATATTTGATCTACAAATGATGGTCTTCCTGTATACGTAATTGCGTCTTTTCCTTCTGCAATTCTACTAGCATTTAAAGCAGCTGTTTTTTCTATAAAAGCAGCTTTATCTGCATTAATAATTCTGTGATCTCTTAATAAAGAATGGAAAGATTCCCAAACTTGAGCAGGAGATGGTAATGTATTTGGCTGACAACTAGATTCTCCAGAAGCAATACATGCTTTTAAAGCATCTGCCGCAACCTGCCCCTGATCTTCTAAAGCCTTTTCTATTTTAAATTCTGCCTCTATATTATATAAAGATTTTGCTCCTAAATGCCACAAACCAATAAATAATAAAATGGAAGCAAGTGGCACTATTGTCTTGCGTAAAAAGTTTTTAAATTCCTCTTTTTCTAGTTTTCCAGTAAACAGATCTTTTAATGTTACAAAAAAACCTAATCCTATAAAATTAGAAACCTTCTCTAGTGTTAAACTTGCTTTCATTATCTATATGTATTTATTAAGTGTCATTTCGACAGAGTGAGGTACGAACGACGAGAAATCTTATAAATAGTGAGATTCCTCCTCATACTTCGTTCGTAATGACAAAATCAATTATTTTTTATCTTTATTTCCTATTTTAAAACTATTGATGTATCCTATTGGATCTTTTGCATCGTACATTGTTCCATCAATAAAATCTGCTGTTGCTGGCTTGTAACCATCTGTTGTAGGAATATCTGCTGCAGGAATGTTTCCTTCTGCAACTAAAAGAGCTGCTGCTTTTTTCCAGATATCTGGTCTGTAAATATCTTTAATTGTGCTTGCGTACCAATCTGCAGTTTTTGCATCAGGTATTTGTCCCCATCTTCTCATTTGTGTTAAAAACCAGATTCCATCAGAATAAAAAGGATAGGTTGCATTGTATTTATAGAATACATTAAAGTCTTCCATTTCTCTTTTATCTCCTTTTTCAAACTCAAAAGTACCGGTCATAGAATTTGCTAATACTTCTACAGGAGCACCTACGTATTGAGACATAGATAAAATTTGCACAGCTTCTTTTCTATTTTCTGGTTTGTCTAACCATTTACCAGCTCTAATTAATGCTTTGGTAACTGCAATGGCTGTATTTGGGTTTTCGTTTACAAATTTCTCTGTCATAACAAATACTTTCTCTGGGTTGTTTTTCCAGATATCATAATTTGTAACAACCGGAACTCCAATTCCTTTAAAAACGGCTTGCTGATTCCAAGGTTCACCTACACAATATCCATGAATAGTACCTGCTTCTAACGTTGCTGGCATTTGTGGTGGAGGCGTTACAGATAATAAAACCTCAGCATCAATCTGTCCTTGTACGTTTTCTTTGGTATACATTCCAGGGTTTATTCCTGCTGCTGCCAACCAATATCTAATTTCATAATTATGCGTTGAAACCGGAAAAACCATTCCCATTTTAAAAGGTTTACCAGAATTTCTATATTCAGTAATAACAGGCTTTAAAGCTTCTGCTTTTATAGGATGAACAGGTTTACCATCTTTATCTTTTGCTACATGTGGTTTCATTTTAGACCAAACATCATTAGAAACTGTAATTGCATTTCCGTTTAAATCCATAGAAAAAGCAGTTACTAATTTTGCTTGACGACCAAAACCTGCTCCTGCAGCAATTGGCTGACCCGCTAACATGTGCGAACCGTCTAATTGACCATCAATAACACGATCTAAAATATTTTTCCAGTTAGATTGTGCTTCTACAGAAACAAACAATCCTTCGTCTTCGAAAAATCCTTTTTCTTTTGCAATAGCCAAAGGAGCCATATCTGTTAACTTGATAAACCCAAATGTTAATTGTGGTTTTTCAATTGCTAACGTTTTCGTTTTTGATACTACTGCATCAACAACTGTTGTTGCTTTTTTAGTTTCTTTACCACCACAAGCAAATAATAACATTGCTACAGGTAAAATGTAAGTTGATTTTTTAAATAGAGATTTCATTTTTAGTAAGTTTTATTAATCTACGTATTAATACTTATTTATTTGACAAATATATAAGTAGATAGGTTTCTAACTTATGGGAAACCACATATTAAAACCTCTTTTTAAAACATACTATAAACTGCGATAAAACATATTTAAAAAGTAAAACAATATTAATCAACACATTAAATCAACATAAAACATATACGTATAATTCTACGTACTTATTTTTAGAATAATTTTTATACGTAAAAAACCCTTTAGATTTTAAAACCTAAAGGGTTTGTATATTAATTTATTAAAATAGACCTGGACTGTGCTCGACCAGACATAAAATTTACGAGAGTATTAAGAATCTAAATAGTAATTATGTTCACTAATTTCATTCTTTAAATTCTGAATATTAGCAATGCCAATTTTTTTTCCTTGTGCAATGATCAACCCTTCCTTTTTAAGTGTAGAAAAAATCCTAATCACTTGCTCTTCTGTAGTTCCTGCATAATCTGCATATTCTTTTCTACTTAAAGGCAGGTTTAAAAACCCTCTTAAATCGCCAAATTTTCTATGAATATATAACAATGTATCAATAACGCGTTCACGAACGGTCATTTGAGAAATCGTTTTCACTTTAGACTCGCTTTTATTTAATTCGTTGGCGTAAAACAACATCATATCATACCCAAACTTGGGGTTTTCTAACAACGCTTCTTGTAAATCATCTTTAGAGAAATAACACAAAATAGTATCTTGCAAAGCAATAGAACCAATAGAATAATACTCTTCTGTACCAAAACCTCTGTGTCCTATAATTTCTCCCTCTTTAGCAAAACGCACAATTTGTTCACGTCCATTAATACCGGTTCTAAAAACTTTTACAGTTCCTTTTAAAATAAAAAACAAGCCATTTACAGGTGCGCCTTCCATAATAAATTGTTGTCCTTTTTTGCATTTCAGCGTTTTCTTATGCTCAACAAAAACTGAATTGGATAAATTGGATAAGTTTTTTTTTATCAAACAAGCTGTATTCATACAAGAAGCACAAGAAAAATCAGTAATTACTTTTCTTGAGTTTTTTAATACTATGTTTGGATTTACAATCAAATTCTTTATGCTATATGTTACTTATTTAACCAATACTACTTTTTGAAAACTAGATTTTGGAGCTTCACACAGCGAACATTCATAGCTTTCTGGAAGCGCATTAAATAAGGTTTCTGCAGGGATATTTTGAATAACATCGCCAAAGGCTTCATCGTAAATTGTTAAACAATCTTTGCATTGGTATACTTCTAATTCTGTGGTTTCTTTTTGTACCTCAGCTTCTTTTTCTGCTTCTATTTCGCTTCCTAATTGATCAAAATACAACTGACTTAATTCCATTAATAAACCTGGTAATTCTACTTTATCCACGTCTTGAACGTGCATAATATATTGCCTTGTATTCGGATCGAAATTTTTAGCGTACAATAAATTATAAGTATCTCTTGTCTGGAAATTTCCTATCATTTCTGGTTGTTTATTTTTTTCAACAACGATTGATGTAAAATAATAAGCTGCTTTACTGTAATCTGTAATTCCGAAGGTTAAACCGTAGGTACTAATATCATTTTGATCGAAATTAGAAACCAAGTATTTTTTTAAATTTAAAGCGTCTTTATTGGCTACTGGAATGTGCCAATTTAACTCTAGCATAGAATGGCGAACATTAATTCCTCTCTTACCTAAAAACTTCTCCCAAACCAGTTTAGATTCTCTCGGAATCCCTTTAACTACAAAAGATTTCCAAGGTGTAATAGAAATTTTACCAATCTTATTTTCAGAACACAATTCGCACATTTCTTTTAAGAAAGAAATATCATATTTATTGTTTCTCCAATACAAACCTAACCAGTATTTATCCATACCAATTTTGTTCATTCCCTCAAAATAAGGAAAAGGATAAAAAGGCACTTCTAAAGGGATGTCTACCGTTCTATTATTGGTATCTATTGCATCACTAACCAAATCAAAAATCATTTCGATGGTTTCTGGCTCTTCTTGAAGGATGTTTTCTATGGCAGTTTCAATCTTATCTAAATCCCAACTATAAATTAAAGCAGGATACATTTGTGTTTTTTTCCAATCTGGAAGCCTCACATACAAATACCAATAATCTTCATGTTCTGAAGCAATAAAATTTATATTCCCAGTAAACAAAGGAACTAAACGTTGTTTTGGATCTGTTAAATTGATTTTTAATTTAGATTCTGAGTTAAATTGTTCTAAAAGATATAAATATCGATCTCCGGTTAACCAAGAAGTACTCGGAAAAATATCTGCACAAACATAAGACGAAACAATGTTTTCTACACCTGTTTCATTTGCTTCTACAATTTTTAATTTATCAAATTGAGCTAACTCTTCTTGATTTACATTTTTAGGTAATAAAATATCTTGTCTAGACCCAAAAGAAATGGTTTTTAAGCCCAAACTTTCTACAGATTCGCAAATGTATTTTAGTTCTCCAGGAGATAAAACTCCACCTCTTACAATGATTCTATTTAACTGCTCGCTCATACTGTTACTTTTGCATTGTTCAAAATTTCTCTTACTTCCGTTTTACAACTTCCACACCCTAAACCTGCGCCTGTTTTGTTACATAATTCCGTAAAATTAGAACACCCTTTAGCAATGGCTTCTTCAATATTTCCTTCTCCTACTTGGCTACAAGAACAAACTAATTTTCCTAAAACAGGTGCGTCATTAGATGCGCCTCTTAACAAGGTTTCTCGTTTGTCAGACATTTCAATCTTGCTTTCAATTAAGGTTTTAAACTCTGCAAATTCATTTTTGTCACCTACTAAAACAGCACCAATTAGTAAATCATCTTTTACAATACACTTCTTATAATATCCTTTAGAAATATCTGTAAAAATAATTTCCTCGTAACTTGGATCGTTATCCGGAACAGAAATTTCTCCAATACTACACAAGTTTAAATCGCTAAATTTTAGAATATTCATTAATACAGAACCATTGTAAGCCTCACTAATATCACCTGCAATAAAGTTGGCTAAAATACCTGCTTGTTCTTCTGCTGCAGAGGTAATACCAAATAACTTGTTTTTAAATTCTGCAATTTCTCCGATGGCAAAAATATCTGGATGAGAAGATTGTAAATGTTGATTCACTTTTACTCCTCTACCGCAAATAATACCATTATTTTTAGCAATTTCTATATTTGGTCTTGTACCAATTGCATACACAATTGCATTGGCATTAATGTATTTTCCACTTTTTAGGTTGATGGTTAATTCACCAGTATCTTCATCATCAAAAACAGTACTTACTTCATTATCAAAATAAATTTGAATGCCTCTTTCTTGTACGTTTATTGATAATAATTTACTAGAAATTTTATCTAGTTGACGTTCCATTAATCGAGATGCACGCTGAATAATAGTGATTTTTACATTCTTGTGCTTCATCGCTGCAGCCAACTCTAAACCTAACAAACCTCCACCAACAATTACAACATGTTGTTCTTCTGGCGGCAAACCTGTAGCATCTAAATAATTTTTAAAGCGATCTGCATCACTTTTATTACGCATGGTAAAACGACCCGGTAAATCTATTTGTACATCTTTAGGTATAAAAGGCCTACTTCCTGTTGCTAAAATTAATTTATCAAACGAATGCGTTTCTCCGTTAGAATCTGTAACAACTTTAGCATCCTTATCAATCTTTTCTATTATTGTTTCTGGGTGAATTTTAATATTCAATCCCTTTAATTCAGCATTTTTTATTTTCAATAATTGCTCCCAAGAAAGTTCTTCTGTAATATATTCTGGCAACAAAACACGGTTGTAAAACAAGTTCTTTTCCATAGAAAAAACATGAATCTCATCAACCTCATTATTATCTCTATAGTTTTGTAAAAAACGAAAAGCGGCAGCTCCTGCACCTGCAATGATAATTTTATCTTTCGGTTTTTTATATTTTGATACAGAAACCGATGTAAATTTAAAATCGGGTTCTTTAGAAACCGGATCTACATGTGTGTTGGTTAAATTATTGGCTCTATTTAAATTACTTTGCAACACTTTACCCCAGTGCATTGGCAAGAAAACAACGCCTTCTTTAATTTCGTCGGTAATTTTTGCACGTACCCTTACAACTCCGTTTCCACTTTTAATCTCTGTAATATCTCCGTCTTTTATTTTATTTAAATATGCATCAACAGGGTTTATTTCTAAAACAGGTTTTGCATAATGTGTTTTTAATCTTGCTACTTTCCCCGTTTTGGTCATGGTATGCCACTGATCCCTAACACGACCTGTGGTTAAAATTAACGGAAACTCGTCATTCGTTTTTACAGATGTATCTATGGTTGATGGAACATTAAAAATTGCTTTTTGAGAAGGTGTATAAAACTTTTTATCTTCAAAAAGACGCGGTGTTCCTTTACTTCTATATTCATTTACTGGCCACTGAAAAGTACCTTCGTTTTTTAATCGATCATAATTTAAGAAAGAAACATCAATATTTGTTCCTTTGGTCATAGAAGCATATTCATCATAAATTTCTTCTGCACTATTAAAATTAAAACCTCTAAAACCCATTCTTTGTGCAAAATCACAGAAAATTTCTACATCTGGTCTTGCTTCTCCTGGCGCTTCAATTTCTTTTGGTAAATAAGAAATTCTTCTTTCAGAATTTGTCATTGTACCTTCTTTTTCTAACCACGCTGCAGCTGGTAAAACCAAATCTGCAAACTGTAAAGTATCTGATTTATGAGAAATTTCTTGTACTACCACAAACTTAGAATTTGCCATCGCTTTTTCTATTCTGTGCGAATTTGGCATACTTACTAACGGATTTGTACAAGCAATCCAAACTGCTTTTAACTTTCCGCTCTCTAAAGCATCAAACATTTCTGTTGCTGTTAATCCTGGTTTTGGCGATATTTTATCGACTCCCCAAAATTGTGCAACTTCTCTTCTGTGTTCTTCGTTTCCTAAATCTTTATGAACCGCTAACAAGTTTGCCATTCCGCCAACTTCTCGTCCGCCCATTGCATTTGGCTGACCTGTTAATGAAAAAGGACCTGCACCTGGTTTACCAACCTGACCGGTAATTAAAGATAAATTTAAAAGTGATGTATTTTTGTCTGTACCAATTACACTTTGGTTTAAACCCATTGCCCACATGCTGATAAAGCCTTTGGCAAGACCAATCATTTCTGCAGCTTTTTGAATTTCCTTGGCAGGAACTCCACAAATTTTAGAAGCTTGTTTTAAAGTGGTTCCAAAGATTATTTCTTTGTAACCATCAAAACCTTGCGTATGATTTTTAATAAAATCTTCATCAATTAAACCACTTTTGTACAAACACCTACCAATAGCATTGTATAAAACAACATCTGTACCTGGTGTTAATTGCAAATGCAAATCTGCAAATTTTGCAGAATCTGTTTTACGTGGATCAATTACAATAACTTTTACCTTCGGATTTTCTTCTTTACGTTTTTCAATTCGTCTAAACAAAATTGGATGACACCAAGCAGGGTTTGCACCTGTTATTAAAAAAGTATCTGCTAATTCAATATCATCATACGAAATTGGCACACTATCTTCTCCGAATGTTTTTTTATAACCAACCACTGCAGAACTCATGCATAAACGCGAGTTGGTATCTATATTATTGGTTCCTAAAAACCCTTTTGTAAGTTTATTAGCAATGTAATATTCTTCTGTTAAACTTTGTCCGGAAACGTAAAATGCTACAGAATCTGGACCATGTTTTTTTATGATTGATTTAAAAACGTTGGCAGCTCTATCTAAAGCCGTATCCCAAGAAACACGCTCACGCGGATGCGAACGACTCCAACGCATTTCTGGATATAAAATTCTGTCTGAAGTATCATTAGCAACATAATGCAAATTCATCCCTTTAGAACATAACATTCCTTTATTAACAGGATGGTCTTTATCTCCTTCAACAAAAACCTTGTTGTTAATGTCTTTTTTTACGATAATTCCGCAACCTACTCCACAATAAGAACACGTTGTTTTAATTTCATTTTTAATCATTTAGACCAAGGTTTTATACAAAATACGATATTAATTATTTACTAACCAAAGTTAGATTTTATTATTCTTAATACACTTAAAAAAGATGAGTTGAATTTATAAATCAATAAAAAATAACCATTAATAATCAATTTTGTTATTCTTTTTAATAGATAATAAAAGGTTGGGTGACAATTATCTTTTTACTTAATTGGTATCAACTCTGGTGTTAACTCAACGCTATTTTCTGTCGACTCTTCTTCCTCTTCTTCTGTAGAAAATTTAATAGTTAAAGCAATAATACCTGTAACTACAACTACAAAACCTATTAATAAATATCCACTTGCAACTGCACTCGAAGAAGCGGCAGATTGTGCTGCTTTAACAACCTCATCACTTAAACCTTCATTAGAAACAATTGCTGCTTTTTCTGCTAGTGAAGATTTAGATTTTAATAACATTGCCGCTAAAAATGCTCCAACATTACCTCCTGCTCCAACAATTCCAGAAACAGAACCAATGGCTTTTTTATTAATGAATGGCACTACAGAAAACGTTGCTCCTTCTGCCATTTGAACACTTAAACTAAATAGAATCAACAAAACAACTCCTAAAACCAAACTTGTAGCTCCAGAGAAAAATATCAATATTACTCCTTGTAAGGTTAAAATGAAAGACAAGAATAAAACACGTCCTCTCAATCCTTTTAATTTCCCAAATTTATCTCCAAAGAAACCACCTAAAGTTCTTGCAAAAATATTCATCAAAGCAAATGACAACACAATGTTACCTGCAGTTACTCTTTGTAATTGAAACGTATTCTGAAGATAATCATCCATAGTTCCGTATACTGTTAATTCAATTCCGAAACTTGCAGCATATACTACAAAAAGAATCCAAACTCTATAATCTTTTAATACTTCTAAAAATCCTATTTGATCTTTTTTAGTAACAATCATTTCGCCAGCTTCTTTTAATTCGCTAAAGTTTCCTTTAGGAGTATCTGTTGTAAATAAGTAATATACAATTCCCATTGCAAAACAAACAATACCAGCAATTACCATAGAATATCTCCAAGCTTCTCCGTCTGCAACACCAAAAGCAACAACTGCCGCCGCAATTAAAGGCATACCTAATCTATTTGCGCCACCACCTAAGTTACCCCAACCTGCAGAAGTTGCATTTGCGGTTCCTACAATATTTGGTGCAAACATTAAAGAAGTATGTACTTGTGTAATTACAAAGGAAGCTCCAATAAAACCAATAAACAATCTACAAACTAAAAATTGCGTTGGTGTTTGTACCAATCCACATAAAATAACAGGAATTGCACCTAACATTAACAACCAAGTATAACATAATCTTGGTCCGTATTTATCACATAATTTACCAATTAGTAAACGTGCAAAAACGGTTCCTGATACTGCTAAAATAATTGAGTTCCATTTTTGATCTGGAGTTAAACCTAAATCTTTTACAACATCTGGCATAAAAGGTACAATACCAAACCATGCAAAAAAGCATAAAAAGAATGATATTGATGTTATCCAAAAGGTACGAGTGGAAACATTCTTAAAATCGAATAAACTTAATTTTGTAGATTTTTCTTGCGCTAGATTTATCATAATACATATTTTTAGATACACAAAACTAAGTATAAATACTTAATTAAGTGTTTTAAAAATACGTATTTTATAATTATTAGTAGATTAATAATTACGTAGTGTCGATTTTAAGAATTTGATAATATTGCAGTTAAAAAATAATCAGACTAAAAAACCAGTTACTTACTAATTACTTATATCAACTGATATTCTTTGGCTTTATTTGTTAATTCTTGCAAGTTTTTAGCTTCTAACTTCTTCATTAAATTAAAACGATGTACTTCTGCAGTACGCTTGCTAATAGATAATTCTTCTGCAATATCTTTATTATTCTTTAGTTCTAAAACTAAAGTAAGTATTTGCCTTTCTCTTTTAGTCAGTTTAAAAGGAGCAACTTTTACTTCTTTTTGCTCTTCAATAACTTTACTGGTTTTTCCGTTTACAAAATTATTCATGATAATGGTAGAAACATCACCGGTAAAATACTTATCTCCACCAGCTACATTATTAACCGCTTTTAAAAATTCTTCTTTACTAGCTCCTTTTAACAAATAACCATCTGCACCAGCTTGTATAGATTTTAAAACATACTCTTCAGAATCGTGCATAGAAAGCACTAAGGTTTTTACATCTATTTTCTCTTTGGTAATTTCTGCTACCACTTCAATTCCGTTCATTTCTGGCATTCTAATATCTACAATAAGAACATGAGGTTTGTTTTTAGCAATTACCTCTAAAGCCTCTTTTCCGTTAGATGCTTCATCAATAACCGTAATTCCTGTCTGATCTTCTAAAAGTGCTTTTATTCCATCTCTTACCAAAACGTGGTCGTCTGCTAAAACTACATTTATCATAATTGTAACTATTTTATACGTACAAAAATAAGGAATTTAAGTAAAACTACGTATTTATATAGTAGCCTGTTTTATTATTTATACTCTTTGTCATTTCGAACGCAGTGAGAAATCACATAAGGTTTGTTAGACCTTGTGTGATCACTGTTATGTGATTTCTCCTAAAGTCGAAATGACAAAATTGTGTTGTAATATGTTTGTAAAGTTTTGTGTTTAGTCTTTTAAATAGGAATATTCAAAGTAACTCTAGTTCCTTTTCCTAATTCAGAATTTAAGAATAAACGACCATCAATATATTTAATACGTTCTTTCATAAAAGTCATTCCCATTCCTCCATCGCCATTTTTTACTTTCTTTACTTTTGATGGTTCAAAACCTTTTCCGTCATCATCAATATTAATGCTTAAGATATTTTCACTGTGAGAAAGTGACACTAAAATATGTGAAGAATCTGCGTATTTAATAGCATTATTAATTGCTTCTTGTACAATTCTGTAAATATTAATTTCTATTAAAGAATCTAAACGCTCATTAAAATCTGTTTTATTAAAAAATATAATTTCTTTTCCCGTCAATCTACCTAATTCATGTGTTAACTTGGTAATTGCAGGCACAATTCCGTGATCTGATAATTCTGGAGGAGTTAGGTTAAAAGTAGCTGTTCTAACTCCTTTTATAATATTTGTGGTTAATTCTTTTAGGTGCTCTATTTTTAAAGTTGTTTTCTCAATATCATTCATATTGATACTCTCTAAATTGTACTTTAACCCTGTTAACATTTGCCCAATTCCGTCATGCACGTCTTTGGCGATTCTGTTTTGTTCTTTTTCTTGATTTTCAATAATCTTACTAGAGATTATCTTTTGCTGACTCATTTTCTCTTCAAAACTTTCTTCTGTAAGTCTTTCTACTTCTATTTGAGCCGCTTTTCTATCTGTAATTTCAGAAGCAATTACTAACAATTCAGATCTATCCTCAGTAGGTCTATAAGGCACCAAAGACATCTCTAACCAAATATCAACACCTCCTTTTATGGTTGCTTTTACCTCTCCTTGCCAACCTATTTTTTTATATTTATTAATTAAATTTTCAATTACTAATTGTTCATTTTCATTATTAGATAAAACATTCCAAAACAACACTTCATTCTTTAAGTTTGATAATCTAAACAAACGAGAAAATTTATTTCCTATATGAATTAAGTTTCCGCTTGGCGAAACCCTTGCAAATAACAACGTTTCATCTATTGCATGGCTAAACGCACGTAATTCTTTTATAGATTTTTCTTTAGAAAGACTTAGCTCATCGGCATCAAAAGCCATTTTTTTAGCTCTTTTTTCTGCGGATAATAACTCTGAAAGTGTTGCTTTTACCGATTTTGCTGTTGGCCAAAAAATAAATAAAAATTCACCTAAAAGTATTATTAACGTAAAAGTCATTAATAGGAATTCCAATTTTTTTAACCAAGCTATTTTTTTATCAGCTTCTACATTGTATTGATTTACAATTTCATCCATCATCAATAAAAAAGAACCTTCATTATGGATTACTTTTTTAACTTCTGATGTTAACTCATCAATAGGAATGGTAGGATTTTGTGATATTTTTTTTACAATTGATTTAGCTGATTTTTCAATAGTATTAAAAACAGGATTTATTGCTTTAAATTCACTCTTAATTTTATCGCTATTATGTTCAGGAAGCCCTAAACTATCATTTCCTTTTTGAAGCGCATGATGAGATAACTGCCACAGGTAAAGGGTTTCTGAAATTTTGTTCTTAAGTAGAAGTCTATTTTTTTTATCAGAATAATCAGAAAGAGAAACAATTTCTTTGGTTAATTTTTGACTCAACATTCGTTGTCTACCAGCCACATTAATTACGGTAGAATCACTTTTTTGACTTTCTAAGTGATTATGAACTAAAACTTGACTAATAATAACAGAAAGTGCAATGGTACTTAATGCAATAACGTATAAACGGCTTAATTTATCAAACGTTCTTTGGTCTAATGAATTGCCGTTTTTAGTCATGTTAAATTACATTTTATTTATGAGATAGCTTGTTTTACCAATGCCAAACTTTTTTCTGAAAATGGAATTTTTAACGCTGCTTCATGTCCATTATCAGACATTTTCACCCACGTTTTCTTTAAAATATCGATAATTTTTTCATCGGTATGTTTTGCTGCAAATTCATCAAAATAATAATCTAGAAAAACCAAACAAATAACATCTTCTAAGGTTTGAGCTTCTTCGTTTTTCTTGATTAGTTTTTTTAAGATAATCTTCTGAACCCTGTCTACAAACTGTTCATCAAAACCAACTTGTTCTAAGATTTCTCCAGTAGTATTTGCGTGCATCTTTTTTAATTCTTCACGCCATTTTAAATACCCAACTCTATCCATCGGATATTCTTTTCTACCAATTTTCCAACGACAAATATGTTGTGCTCTTGCCGAAATTTGAAGTGCCTTTGATGCATTAGGATCAAACTGAAGTAACTTTCTTGTCATCCTTTGAGAATATAATAATTCTTTAGGATACTCTAATCCAGAAACTTGGTAGTTATTTGGATCTTCAGCGTTTTTTTTATCTATTAATGCAATGGCAGTTTCAAATCTTGTTGGCTTCATCTTTTTTGTTTATTCTGAAAAGCCAATATACACATTTTCTGCTTCAATCTTAATAGGATATACAGCGATAGGTGCTAAATCTGCATTTAAGTTTTCTCCCGTTTCTAACGAAAATGTTTTTTTATGCAACGGACATGCAATTTTAGGAACCCCTTTATGATCGCCCAACATACCTCTAGACAATACATTTTCTTGTTTTTCTGGTGATAAATTCTGGCAAGCATACCATTTATCTAACCTAGAAAAATTGAAAACTGCAATTTGTAAATCTTTATATTTTACACATGCTCCACCATCTTTTGGAAATGCACTAATAGGAGCTGCTTTAAACCAAACTTTTACATCTGCTTCTTTTACTGTTTTGTATTTTAAAAGTAATGTATCCATAATTATATTTGTTATTTCTGATCAACTAAGTAGTCTTATTGAAAATAATTGAGATTTAAAATGTTATTTTAAAACGTTCTGTCACTTCGATTTTAAGAGAAGTCGCATTACAGTGAACACATAATGTTGAGCACCTTTACGTGATTTCTCCTTACTTAGAAATGACAAAACTGTACGTTATGATTTATACTGGTAAAATTAATTTTTCCAAAGTTCAGGCATTTTCTGATCACGTAAAGGCACAAACACTAAGTTATCATCTCTATCATCTGAATTTACAAAATGATTAAAACGTTTTTTAGTTTCTTCGTTTGCGATGGCTTGTTTCCACTCACATTCGTAAGCATCTACTAAGAATTGCATTTCTTTTTCTAAATCACCCACAATATTTAAACTATCATCGATAACCACTTTTTTCAATTGCTCTATTCCGCCTTCTAATTTATCTAACCAAGCAGCAGTTCTCATTAATGGAGCAGCTGTTTGTATGTAATAAATTAAGTATCTATCTAAATATTTTACAACTGTTTCGTTGTCTATTTTTTCTGCTAATAACTGTGCGTGTCTTGGTGTTGCACCACCGTTTCCACCAACATAAAGATTCCAACCACCTTCTACAGCGATAATTCCAAAATCTTTACCTCTTGCTTCTGCACATTCACGAATACAACCAGAAACACCACCTTTAATTTTATGAGGAGAACGCAAACCTTTATACCTGTTTTCTAATTCTATGGCAAAAGAAATACTTTCTGCTAAACCATAACGACACCAGGTAGAACCTACACAACTTTTTACAGTTCTTAACGATTTTCCGTACGCATGACCACTTTCAAAACCTGCATCAATTAACTCTTTCCAAATTGCTGGTAAATCATTTAATTCTGCACCAAAGAAATCGATACGCGCTCCACCGGTAATTTTTGTGTATAAATTATATTTCGATCCTATTTGTCCTAAAACAATTAAGTCTTGTGGCGTTACTTCTCCACCTGCAATTCTAGGCACTACAGAATACGTTCCGTTACGTTGAATATTCGCTAAAAATTTATCGTTTGTATCTTGGGTAACGTCTTCTTTATTTGGAGTGTCATTATATAAACTTGCAAAAATTGAAGAAACCAAAGGCTTACAAGTTTCACAACCATGACCAGAACCACAAGTATCTAAAACCTCGTTAAAAGAAGTCAGTTTTTTAGCTTTTATAATTCCGTATAATTCTTGACGACTATATTCAAAGTGTTCACAAATTACATTTTTAACCGTTTTACCTAACGATTTTAAAGTTTCGTTAACCAAATCTGTAACCATTGGCTTACAACCACCACAACTTGTACTTGCTTTTGTTGATGAAATAACGCCAGCTAAATCCTCACAAGAACCATCTTTTATGGCTCCACAAATCTGACCTTTACTTACGTTTTCACAAGAACAAATTTGCGCTTCGTCTGGTAAATCTAAAGCACTACCAAAAGCGCCGCCTTCTGTAGCAGGTAATATTAATTGTGCTGCATCTTCTGGAATTGGCATTCCGTTTAAATATACTTGATGCAACATATTATAGTCTGATGCATCGCCTACTAAGATTCCTCCTAGTAATGATTTACCATCAAGACTTACGTTAATTCTTTTATATAAATGTTGTGTTTTGTTTTCGAAAATAACTGAATGTCCTTTTGATGCTGGCATAAAAGGCTCTCCAAAACTCGCTACATCTACACCAATTAATTTTAATTTGGTAGACATATCAATTTCTGCAGGCATTAATTCTTCTACATTTCCAATAATTTGATTTACGGCAACACCCGCCATATCATAACCGGGAGCCACCAAACCAAAAATCATTTGATTGTACAAGGCAACTTCTCCGATAGCAAAAATACTTGGATCGGAAGTTTGCATTTTATTGTCCACTACAATTCCCCCACGAACACCCATTTCTAAACCAGATACTTTACCTAACTCATCTCTTGGTCTAATTCCGGCAGAAACTACTAACATTTCTACATCTAGAACATCGTCTTCGCCAAACTCCATTCCGGTAATACATGTATCACCTAAAATTTGATTGGTTGCTTTGTTCAAATGAATGTTTAATCCTATAGATTCTAATTTTATTTGCAATACGTTACTACTTCTAGAATCTAATTGTCTTGGCATTAATTTAGAGGCAAACTCTACAATATGAGGCTCTAACCCCATATCCATAACTGCCTTACCTGCTTCTAAACCTAATAAACCTCCACCTAAAACGGCAGCTCTTGCATTTGGGTTTTTCTCTTTCAGTTTTGCAGCATACGCCAACATTCCTTCTAAATCCTCTATAGTTCTGTATACAAAAACCCCTTCTTTTTCTACACCTTTAATTGGCGGAACAAAAGCAGAAGAACCCGTAGCCAACACTAAATAATCGTAAGAAAACTCTCTATCGTTTGCCGTAGTAATTAGTTTAGACTTTCTATTAATTTCCGAAACTCTTTCATCAACAATTAAATCGATATTATTTTCTTTATACCATTCTGCAGGTGCCATTTCTAAGGCTTTTGCATCTTGGTTTTCGAAAAACTCACTTAAATGAACTCTATCATAAGCAGGTCTTGGTTCTTCACCAAAAACAATAATTTTAAAATCTTTACTTTCTGGAGTTGCTGCAAATTTTTCACAAAATTTATAACCAACCATTCCGTTTCCGACAACTATAACTGTTTTCATAATTACGTATTTGAAATACAAAACTAAGTATTATTACGTATTAATACTTATTTAAAGTAATAAACTTTACGTATTTATCAAATTATTATCGATTTAAAGGAATGAATACTTATAAATTTGATTTTATTTAAAATTTAGTAATTAGAATTGTTAATAGTGTATTTAAGCTTTTATCCAATTACTGTTTTTAATATCTTTACCATTCACACTTAATTATTTTTATTAATGGACGATTTTTTACTGTATTTTAAAATGGGTTTAAACCATGTGTTAGATTTATCTGCTTACGATCATATTTTATTTTTGATTGTACTAGCTGTTGTATTTAGCTTTAAACAATGGAGAAAAGTTTTATGGTTAGTAACCTTATTTACAATTGGTCATTCTGTTACTTTGGCATTATCTGCCTACGGAATTCTAAAAATTAGAATAGATATTATTGAATATTTAATTCCGGTAACCATTTTTATAACTGGAGCTATTAATGTTTTTACAGCTAAAAACACTGCTTCTGGTAAACAAAACATCAACTTAATATTTGCTTTGTTTTTTGGTTTAATTCACGGTTTAGGGTTTTCTAACTATTTTAAAATGATGGTTGGTAAAGAAGAAAATAAATTGTTTCCGCTAATAGAATTTGCATTAGGTATAGAAGCTGCTCAGATTATTATTGTTTTAGGTATTTTAATTGTTGGTACATTACTTCAAAACTTTTTTAGAGTTAGCAGAAGAGATTGGATTTTAGTTTGCTCGTCTATTGTAATTGGTTTCTCTATACAAATGATGCTAGATAGAGTTTTTTGGTAAACAACAAAATTTTCGATTTTTTACTGTTGATAATAAGTAAGCTGCGTTAGGGATTGCAGTGAAAATCCTTTTTATGAAGGATGAATAAAAAGATTGTAGCGGAAAGCCCGACCTGTAAGGGAACGCCCAAAAAATTATTCATAACAGCTTAAAATAAATTTTGTCTAATTATTAACGTCATATTTATCTAAATCTTTTTACTTTCGTTCTGTATGACTGAAAAGAAACAATTAAAATACGATAGGGCTTATTTAAAAATGGCTCGCGAATGGGGGAAACTCTCTCATTGCAAACGTAAACAAGTAGGTGCGTTAATTGTAAAAGGAAGAATGATCATTTCTGATGGCTTTAACGGAACACCAACTGGTTTTGATAATTCTTGCGAAGATTGTAATGGAGTTACAAAATGGGAAGTTTTACACGCAGAGGCAAATGCCATCTTAAAAGTGGCGTCTTCTACCCAATCTGCAGAGGGTGCAACCTTATATATTACGTTATCTCCATGCACTCAGTGTAGCAAATTAATTCACCAAGCAGGAATAAAACGTGTTGTGTATGCAGAATCATACAAGGATACTTCTGGTATCAATTTTCTAGAAAAAGCAGGCGTAGAAATTATGCATTTACCTTATGAAGAATAGAAACAACCTCCCTATATATTTATCTTTAGCAGTTATTTTTGGTTTACTTATTGGACTTTCACTTAACGGAAGTGCTACCAATATGTTGTCTTTAAATAAAAACTCGTCTCAAGAACTAAAAATAAGGAAACTTATTAATTTTATTGAAAAAGACTACGTAGATACTGTAAATACAGAAAGTCTTTTAGACGGAGCTATTACGCAAATGTTGGGTAAACTAGATCCGCATTCTGTTTATATTCCTAAAGAAAAGCTGCAAGCGGTTACAGAAAACATGCAAGGTAATTTTGTTGGAATTGGCGTTCAGTTTAGAATGATTGAAGATTCTATTACCGTTATTCAACCTATAAAAGGTGGACCAAGTATAAAAGCCGGAATTAAGGCAGGAGACCGAATTTTAATGGCTAATAAAGATACTTTGTATGGTAAAAAAATGTACACAGATAAAGTGCCTGGTTATTTAAAAGGGAAACCAGATACTAAAGTTGCGCTTAAAATTTATAGAAAAAGTATAGACTCTACTTTTACCGTTTCCGTAACTCGTGGTAATGTAAATATTAAAAGTGTTGATTTAGCATATATGGTGAACGATTCTGTTGGTTATATTAAATTAGATCGTTTTGCAAGAAATACTTACAGTGAATTTAAATCTGCGTTAAACACCTTAATTGATGATGGAATGACCGATTTAATTCTTGATATTAGAGGCAATGGTGGTGGTTTTATAGACATTGCAAATAGTATTATTGATGAATTTTTAGAAGATGATAAACTAATTGTTTTTACTAAAAACAATAAAAACGAAATTGATGAATCTTTTGCAACTGCTAAAGGAGATTTCGAAAAAGGTGGTTTGTATGTTTTGATTGATGAAAACTCTGCTTCTGCCTCAGAAATTTTAGCTGGTGCTTTACAAGATAATGATAAAGGAACCATAATTGGAAGGCGTTCTTTTGGTAAAGGTTTGGTACAAATAGAAATGGATTTAGGTGATGGTTCTGCTGTGCGTTTAACAACGGCTCGTTATTATACGCCAACGGGTAGATCTATTCAAAAACCCTATGACCACAAAGGAAATAAGAATTATTATACAGATTATCAGAAGAGGGTTTCTAATGGTGAATTGTTTAATAAAGACAGCATAAAAGTGGTAGATTCTCTTAAATATAAAACTCCTAAAGGAAAGATTGTTTATGGTGGCGGTGGAATTATTCCGGATGTTTTTGTACCAATAGACACTACTTCTTATATGAATGGTTACTACTTTAATACCATTAATGATTTTGCTTTTGATTACGTTGATAACAATAGAAAAAAGCTACAAAAATGGACAATAGATACTTTCATTACTGATTTTGATAAAGAAGGAACTGTTTTTAATAGTTATCTATCTGATATTAAAGAAGCTTATAAACCTTCTTTAACAACCAAAAAAAGCCTAGAAAAATACCTAAAAGCTTCTATTGCAAACACACTTTTTGGCGATGTTGGCTTTTACAGAATTATGCACCAGGATGATAAAATGATTCAGAAGGTTTTGGAATTGGAAAGTGAGAAGTAGTTTCTGGTTTTAGTTGACGGTTTACAATAGCAGTATTCCGATTTATGTTATCACTACTATGAGGCTTCTCAACACTTCGAAGTGACAAGTTGTATGTTTTTTTACGTTCAATTTTGTCATTTCGAACGGAGAGAGAAATCACATAAAGTTGCTTTTTGTTATAGCATCACTGTTATGAGATTTCTCCTTTCGTCGAAATGACAAATTGGGTGTTTAGTTTTGTTTTATCACTACTATGAGGCTCCTAAATACTTAGCAGTGATACGTTGTATGTTTTTATTGCATTCAGTTTTATCACTTCAAAATAAGCTCTTTGGCGATTGAGAAATCTCGCTATCTTATAAAAGGAAATTGCAATTCCTAAAACATAAAAATACACTAGATTATTTGTTGAAATTAGTTTTTTATAATGAAAAAAGGAAATACTTTTGCATCATAAATTTTTGGTTTTATATTCAATAAATTGAATTAAAATTAAAAGGGAATCAGGTAGTTTTTTTAAGCCTGAGCTGTTCCCGCAACTGTAAGCATTGTCTATTTAGATTATCGTTATTTCTTACACCACTGTCTTTATAAAAGACGGGAAGGTTTTAACAAAATGCAAGCCAGGAGACCTGCCAAAAATTATATTCGTCTTTTGTAACTTTCGGGAGAAAAGTTAAAAAGAAATACGTGTCATATGCATGGTTTTTCCGCTTTTTAATAAGGGTAAGAACTTGCCTATTTTGTTATTTAAAATTTTAAAATCAATCATAATGAAAAGTTGTCTAACCAGATTAGCCTTAATTGGCTTATTATTTGTTGTATCTTGTACTAAAAAAGATGTAATTCCTGAAGCTCCAATAACTTATAACAATGCCTTTATCTTATCTCTAGAAAGTGATAAAACAGCACTTACATTTCTAGACGAAAATCAAATTGCAACACCAAATGTTACTGTATCTGAAAATGCAGAAAGCACCTCTTTTTCTAGCTATAATAACCAACTCTATATTGTAAGTCAAAACGGACCATCATATATTTCTAAAGTTAACCTAGAAACATTAAGTGTAGAAGAGTCAATAACTTCTTCTAACGTATCTTCTCCATCTTATTTACAAATGTATTCTAACACGGATGGTTTGGTAATTAATACCTCTGGAAGTGGAAGAAGTAGAAATTACAATCTTTGCCACGTAAACACCACTACTGGTATTGGTGATGCTATAAGTGAGGTTTCTAATGATATTCTTTTTAACAATGCTGCACTAATTTTAGATGCTGAAAATGTGTTAATTGCAGATGGAAAGGAATTAGTTGTAATGAATATGACTACTAAAGAATTTACTTCTGTAATAACTTTTGATGATAGTATTTCTGGACTTTTAAAAGATAAAAACGGAACTATTTGGGTCGCAAAAGAAAAGAGAGCCACAGCTGCCACGTTTACAAAACTAAATGCAGACTATTCTATTAATGAAACAGTAACTGTTACAGATGGTGTTATTAATTTATACACAAACAGTATTTTAACAATGAACTCAGAAAATGTAAATGCTTTTTGGTCTGAATCTGCATCTGGAAAAATTTATACTTTTAATACAGAAACAAAAGTTATTGAAGAATTTGCAACACCAAGTAACGACGGAATTGCATTTAACACAGTTGTAAAACAACACCCAAATACGAAACAAGTTTACGTTATCGGTTTAAAGGATTTTATGGATCCAAATAATAGTGCTTTAGTAATTTATAATGCAGATAAAACGGTAGCAAAAACGGTAGATAATGTAGGAGCTTCTCCAATAGACCTTTACTTTTCTGCTAAAGAGTTTCAAATCTAAAACAAGTGCCTAAAAATAAATCTACAAGGAAATACTTTGTAGATTTATTTTTTTAAAAAAGCTACGCAAAATACTGTAACCTCTTCTAATTCCTTAGACATGTTTTCCTTTTTCCAAGGATGAGAAACATTAAAAACATGATCTGCATTTTTAATAACTTCAAATTGGCTTTCAGTATTCCAAGAGTGTATTTTTTTACCTTCATCAATAGAAACAGAAGTATCTTTATCTCCATGAATTATTAACTGTGGTATTTTTAAACTGCTTACCGCTTTCTGAATATTTAAACGCTCTTCATTTTCTTTAAAATTTAAATAAAACTGATAGAAATGTGGCATATTCTGTTTTGTTCGTCCGTTTAAAACGTATTTAACACCTGTTTTCTTCCAGTTCTCTAAATCACCAATCGTAGAACTTCTAGAGCCAAAATCACATACAGCAGCTAAGGAAATTACTTTTTTTACTCTTGCGTCTTCATTTGCTTTTAGCAATACAATTCCACCACCTCTACTATGTCCTATTATTGAAATATCATTAATTTCAACTTCGTTTTTAAATTTTTCTTCGGATGAAATCCAATCGATTACACTCTCTAAATCGTCTAATTCTTTGGTATAATTATTATTCCCAAAAGCTTCTAAATCTGGAAAATCAATAGGGTTTTCAGCGGTCCCTCCATTATGAGAAAAGTTGAATTTTATAAAAAAAAATCCTGCTTCTGCAAAAGCTTCAGCCATTAAATTCCAAGCGCCCCAATCTTTAAAACCTTTGTAACCGTGACAAAAAACAACTATTTTTTTTGGTTGATGATTCTCTTTGTAAAAAACATCTGCGACAATAGGTTTATTATGTTTGCCTTGAATGATTGTATTTTTTAAAATTTTCATATTCTCTTTAAATAAATAGTTTTATAAATGTAAAAACAGCAACTAAACCAGTTATAATTGATAAAATTAGGTTGATGTCTTTTGTGAGTTTCCCTGTTTTTTGTTGAATTACTTTTGCAAATTTCCCATATAAAAATAGGATATAAAATGTTCCTAATACAGATCCTAACGTAAAAAATAATACAGAAACAGCCTCAAAACTAAACAACTTAAAAACATCTAAGGTAATAATGGTTCCGCTTAAAAAAGGAATGCCAAACATGTTTAAAGCAGATAGTGATATACCTGTTAGTAGAGGATTTATTTCTTTAATATCTACCTCATCAATCTTTATTTTCTCTTTTTTAGATTCATTATAAAAATAATAAGATAAAGTTATAAAAACAACGATTCCTACTTTTTCTAAGGTTTCTAAAATGGTAGGGTTTTCTGCAATGTATTTGGTTAAAACAACCGCAATTATCACCTGAGGAATAATAATTAAAGAAACTCCGCATGCATATTTGTTAGCTGCTAATCTCCCTTTTTCTAAGCTAATTTTTAACGCAGTCATATTTAACATACTTGGTGTTATAGAACCAACGAAAGAGAAAATAAAACCGAAGAAAAAGAGTAAAAAGATATTCAAAATAAATTATTTGTAAAGTAGAAAAACAAAATTTCCTACCGCAACTACACCTGTTAAACTACCTAAAATAAAATCCATTTTAGAAGCAATAAAAGTTAGTTTGTGTTCAATATTTTTAGCAACAATAGCATACAATGAATATAGTGTAAAAGAACCAATTGTAGAACCAATTGAAAAATAAAATCCATTTAAGTAAGAATATTCAAAGTATTCTAACCCTATTAAAATAGAAATAGTTGTAAAATAAAACGGAATTGCAATGGTATTTAAAAGAGACATTCCAATACCGTGTAAATAAGCTTTCGACTTAGGTATTTCTTCTTTTACTTTCTTTTCTTTTGACGTAAAATACAGTCTAAAAAAGTTAATGGATAGCAGCAAAAGAATACCTGTACCTATTTTTTGTAATAAGGTTATATACTCTGAATTTTCCATTAAAATACTCGATAAATAAGCACCTATATTCGCTTGAAAAAATAAAACGGTAGCATAACCACCAATAAGATAGAACGCTGCTTTTTTACCATTTCTTAAACTGAATTTAACTACTGTTAAGTTTAAAAAACTAGGCGTTATACTACCTAAAACTGCAACACCAAAACCTAAGAAAATAAAAATTAGAAAGCTCATAAATTGTTTTTATATGGACAAATAAACAAAAAAACGTATCAAATAATTGACACGTTTCATTTATATAGTAACTTATAAGCGTTTTTCTACACTACCCCTTGCGCTAACATAGCATCTGCAATTTTTACAAAACCAGCAATATTTGCCCCTTTGATATAATCTACAGTTCCATCTTCATTTTTACCATGCTCTACACAAGAATCATGTATTTTTTGCATAATTTCTTTTAACCTTTCGTCTACTTCTTCTCTAGACCAGTTTAATCGTAATGAGTTTTGACTCATTTCTAAACCAGAAGTAGCAACACCACCAGCATTTGAAGCTTTTCCTGGGGCGTATAATATTTTTGCTTTTTGGTATTCATGAACGGCCTCTGGTGTAGAAGGCATATTTGCACCTTCAGAAACACATATACAACCGTTGTCTATTAATGTTTTTGCTTCTTCTCCATTTAATTCATTTTGAGTAGCACATGGCAATGCAATATCACATTTAACAGACCAAGGTCTTTCTCCTTTAAAATACTTTGCTTTTGGGTATTCTTCTAAATATTCGCTAATTCTACCACGTTTTTCATTTTTAATATACATTACGTGGTTTAATTTATCAGCATCTATACCACCTTCATCATAAATATAACCTCCAGAATCAGAAAGCGTTAATACTTTTGCTCCAAATTGAATCGCTTTTTCAGCTGCATATTGTGCAACATTACCAGATCCAGAAATAACTACATTTTTTCCTTTAAAAGATTCGTTTTTAAGTTTCAGCATAGCTTCTGCAAAATACACGTTTCCATAACCTGTAGCTTCTGGTCTTATTAATGAACCACCATAAGCAACTCCTTTTCCTGTTAGAACCCCTGTAAATTCTGTTCTCAATTTTTTATACATTCCAAACATGTAGCCTATCTCTCTTGCGCCAACTCCAATATCTCCTGCTGGTACATCTATATGTTGTCCAATATGTTTTTGCAATTCACTCATAAAATTTTGACAAAAATTCATTATCTCACGATCAGATTTTCCTTTTGGATCAAAATCAGAACCTCCTTTACCACCACCCATTGGCAATGTTGTTAAAGAATTTTTAAATACTTGTTCAAAAGCCAAAAACTTTAAAATACTAGCATTTACAGATGGGTGAAACCTTAAACCACCTTTATACGGTCCAATAGCAGAATTCATTTGTATTCTATAACCTCTATTAACCCTTATTTCTCCATTATCATCTGTCCATGTTACTCTAAAAGAAATTAATCTTTCTGGCTCTACCATTCTTAATAAAAGGTTTTTTCCGTAGTACTTTTTATTTTCAACAATAAAAGGAATTAAGGTTTCTGCTACTTCTCTCACTGCTTGTAAAAATTCCGTTTCATGGCTGTTTCTTTGTTCAACCAACTGCATGAAATCTTCTATTCTGGACTCTGTATTCGTAGACATTTTATTTTGACTTTTATTAACATTTAACTAAGCAAATATAAGTTATTTTGAATATTTTATACTTAAAAAGCACTAAAGTTCTTTACGTAAATCCTTTAAAATTATAAGTTATCAACCTTTAAAAAAAACCTATTTCACTAACCTTATTTTCTATATTATATAAAATTCTATTACCCTATTAATTTTATTTTTATTGAAGAGCATAACAAATTTAAAATATATAAAAATTTGACTTCCTTTATTTATTGAAATGCATTTATATCTAATTAAAAATATACCTAAGAGCACCTTAACTTATTATAGGAAACAAAAAAAAACGCATCAAAAAAATTGATGCGTTTTAGTTTTTAATTTATTTATTTTTATACAACTCCTAAATCTAACATAGAATCTGCTACTTTAATAAAACCAGCAATATTAGCTCCTTTTACATAATTTACATAGCCATCTTCTTCTGTTCCATATATTAAACAAGCTGTATGAATTGAATGCATTATTTGATGTAATTTTTCATCCACTTCATCTTTAGTCCAATTTAATTTCATTGCGTTTTGAGACATTTCTAAACCAGAAACTCCAACTCCACCAGCATTTACTGCCTTACCAGGTGCGTATAAAATTTTAGCATCATGAAATGTATGAACAGCTTCTGGAGTACAACCCATATTAGAAACTTCTGCAATATATTGTACACCATTTGCAACTAATTTTAAGGCATCTTCTCCATTTAATTCATTTTGAGTAGCACAAGGCATTGCAATATCACATTTTACACCCCATGGTTTTTCATTAGGATAAAATTTTGCTTCTGGAAACTCAATTGCATACGGAGAAACAATATCGTTATTAGATGCTCTTAACTGTAATAAGTAACTAATTTTATCATCATCTAATCCTTTTTCATCGTAAATATATCCATCAGGACCAGAAATTGTAACTACTTTTCCGCCTAATTCTGTAATTTTTAAAGCAACACCCCATGTTACGTTTCCAAAACCAGAAAGCGCTACTGTTTTACCTTTAAAATTATCATTTTTAGTTTCTAATATTTCTTTTGTAAAGTAAACTCCACCAAAACCTGTAGCTTCTGGTCTTATTAAGCTTCCTCCCCAATTTAAACCTTTTCCTGTAAAAACTCCTGTATGTTCTTGTTGTAATTTTTTATACATGCCATACATAAACCCAATTTCTCTACCACCTGTTCCAATATCTCCAGCTGGTACATCTGTACTTGGACCAATCATTCTCCATAATTCTAACATAAATGCTTGGCAAAAACGCATAATTTCGGTATCTGATTTTCCTTTAGGATTAAAGTCAGAACCACCTTTTCCACCTCCCATTGGTAGTGTTGTTAAGGCATTTTTAAATATTTGCTCAAAACCTAAAAACTTTAAGATACTTAAATTTACACTTGGGTGTAAGCGAATACCTCCTTTATAAGGACCTATTGCATTGTTAAATTGCACTCTATGTCCAATATTTACTTGAACTTGTCCTGCATCATCAATCCAAGAAATTCTAAAGGTTAAAATTCTATCTGGCTCTACTAAACGTTCAATAATTTTAGCCGCTTCGTATTGTGGATTTTCATTATAAATTGTCTCAATAGACTCTAAAACCTCCTTAACAGCCTGTAAATATTCTTTTTCACCAGGGTGTTTCGTTTCCAAATTTGTTAAAATTTCTTTTACATTCATAATGGTATAATTAGTAATTTTTTATTCAATAACTTATACTTCAAAAATACATTTTAAAATTGATTTTAAAATAAAACTTTCAGCATGTTTTTTGATAATTAACAATATTTTATCTCTTTTCTAAGAATTTGAATATTAATTCATTTATTTGAAGTATTTTTTTATAAAATATACATTTTACATAAACCCTTCCGGAGGCAATTCTTCAAATGATTCTTCTATATTTGAAGTACTGTTCTCCAAAGAGATACCTTCTTTAAAAATAGCTGCTTTATTATTTTCTCCATCAATAATAACAGTAAGGTCATTTTTAAAAGAAATATGCCTTAAAAAAGAATCTTCAAAATCTGCTTCTTGTTCATTTAAATAATCTACATCAAAAAAGCCATCTTTTATAAACGGATTGATGGTTAAATATCCCACTTTAAAAGAGGTTAAATTTTGAAAAAAATGAGTTCCTTGACTCGGGTCTATTCTAAAATCATTTAAACCGGACTCTACTATTATTTTTGCCGCAGAAATTTGAGACCAAAGTACCGGAATGCCTAACCAAGAATCGCTAGATCCCCAACGCCCAGGACCAACCAAAATATAGGGTTTGTCTAGTGCTACAAATTTTTTATTAATTTCTTCTACTGCACTTGCAATATCTCTTGTATTTGCCGAATTAAACGTTTCTGGTTTTACATAAACTACATCACAAATGTTTTCATATTTACCATTTCCTAAAGCAGATTCTGAGTAAATAATGGTTTCAGAAATATCTAAATTTTCAGGTAATTTACTTACGGTTTCCATACTTTCTATGATAGGCCTTATCTGCAAAAAACTAAACTCTTTTGGTTTACCTGCAGGAACATCTAGTTTTACTGCAAATTCTATTTCTATAGGGTTTCTCATTTCTCGTTGCCCAACACGTAAGAGTTCTTGCAAAATTTCTGGCAATGGAAACGTATTGTATTTTAAAATATTATCGAATGTAATTACCCGAATACCATCTTGCATTACACCTGGCCTAATAGTATTATTTTGTAAATCATAGGTAGATGCTACAAACTTTAAAGATCCATGATTTTCGGCTTTTCTAATGGTTACTTTCTTTTTATTGATGGCTTCACAAGTTGAAACCTTATAACTATCAGGGTTCAAATCTAAACCATAAAAATACTGTTGCGTTTCTCTTTGTGTAGAACCGGGAGAAGATAGTTGTAATATTTTTTTTGGATAAGATGGTGAAAAACGTAATGTTTGTCCGCCACCCACAATTATTTCTCCTAAACCTAAAGCAATATTAGCAATTCCTTCACTTGCTTTTTCATCTCCAATAGGATAAAAATTAATAGAACGTGCTACTCCAGAAATATTTGGATAATATACATCTTGATATGGCTTACCTATAACTTCTTGTAAAATTACAGCCATCTTATCTTCTTCTATAGTATGAGATATTGCTTTTAAATACAATTTACTGTTTTCAAAAAAAGCAGATGCTATAACAGATTTAATTGCATTAGCAACCATTTCAACTTTTTTGTTTATTTCAGAATTCGGAATCATGTACGTTGCAAAAACACCTGCAAAAGGCTGATAATTTGAGTCTTCTAACATACTAGATGATCGAACTGCAATAGGACAAGTAGTTGTTTTTAAAAATGCTCTAATATCTTCTAAAGCCCATTCTGGTAAATCTTTTGAAATAAATTCATGTAATATTTTATCATCATCTGTACATTTTGCTGCAAATTTTATTAGTTTATGGGTTTCTATAAACTGATCAAAAACTTCTGTACTTATTACAACAGTTCTTGGTATGGTAATACTTACATTTTTGTATTTGTTGTATAAATTATTTCGTTTTAAAAAGGAATCTATAAAAGCCAAACCTCTCGCTTTGCCCCCTAAAGCACCTTCACCTATTCTTGCATAACCAACAAACTCATCGTATTTATCTTTATTAAACTTTACAATTACACCTCTAGATCTGTAAACTAAATATGCTTTGATTGAATTAATTAAGAAATCTCTTATTTGACCATTATTTTCAAATTCATCATATTCTATAACGTTTAATAAATCTGCTAAAGGAAACAGCGCTCTAGATTTTAACCATTTAGAAAACTCACTTCTTTTTGCATGATACATCAAACAATCTTCAGTAACATTCTTTATGGCTTTTTGAAATTCACCTAAATCTTTTGCTGTTGCTAAAACTTTCATTTGGGTTGGATCCCAAAACTCGAAATCTCCAAAAGCAAAGTATTTTATAATATAATTTTTAATATCAACACCTAAAGTTTCTGAATGTTTATATAAAAATTTACCTTTTAGTTCTAACGTTCTCCTTTCATTATTTTCATTAGATGATTGCATTAAAAAAGGAAAATAACGTTTATATTTTCTTACATAATCTAATAATAAAAAACCAGCTTCTTTGTTTCTAACACCATCCTTAAAGTAATTCACATCAGATATTACACCTAGTAAATTTTCTTTGTAGGTATCAAATAAATCAATTCCCTCTTCAAAAGTAGTGGCTAATAAAATTTTTGGTCTCCCTCGCATTAACAGCATTTTTCTATGCTCGTTTAATCCTTCAGACATTAATCCTTGCGTCTGTTTAAGGATCACTTTATAAATAAGCGGAATATATCTAGAATAAAACTTCAGTGAATCTTCTACCAATAAAATGGCTTTAACACCAATAGTATTGATATCCGTTTCTGCATTCATTCTATCTTCGGTTAATTTTATAATAGCCAAAAATATGTCTGCATTACCATTCCAATGAAAAACAAAATCTATACTATCTGTATTTTCTTTTTGTAGCTTACTTCTTAATTGAGAAGAATGATGACTTAAAGCTGCAATTGGAACGTTTGGGTATGCTTCTTTAATTTTTTTTGATGTTTCAAAAGCATTGTAATTACCAATATCTAACCAAGTAATAACGATCTCTATTTGATGAGTCTTCATCATTTTAATTGCTCTTCTTGCAGAATTCGCATGGATAAAATTTGGTGGATGTCTTAAATTTAAAGAAGTGTATTCATTAAAAATTCGTTCTTCAATTCTACCATCTTCTTCAAGCATATAAAAATCGTAGTTAGAACAAACTATTAATACCTTATTAATCCTATTTTGCATTAATTTATCAAAAGTTACCTCTTTAAATGCATATGTTTTTAAATTAGATAAGATATTTTCTTTCATTATTATGCTGTTTTATATAATTTACAATATATTAATTTTCTAGTTTAGAACATTAATATATTACAAGTATTCAGCCAAAAATTAGATTCAACAAAAATAAAAATGTGTAAATTCGCGACCTAATTTAGTATGTAATGTTAGATAAAGTAAAAGAACTGATTGGTGATGTAAAATCATTTAACGCAACCACAAAAGAAGAAGTTGAAACTTTTAGAATTAAATACCTAGGTAGCAAAGGCTTACTTAAGGATTTATTTGCTGAATTTAAAAATGTAGACGCAGAGTTGCGTAAAGATTTTGGACAAGCATTAAATAATTTAAAAAAATCTGCAGAAGGAAAAGTTGCCGAGTTAAGCGAGTCTTTAGACAGTGTTACGAGTAACAAATCTTTTTATGGAGATTTATCACGTCCGTCAGAACCTATTAACTTGGGTTCTCGTCATCCAATTTCATTGGTAAGAAACCAAATTATTGATGTTTTTAATAGAATTGGTTTTACCGTTTCTGAAGGTCCAGAAATAGAAGATGACTGGCACAACTTTACAGCTTTAAACTTGCCAGAATATCACCCGGCAAGAGACATGCAAGACACGTTTTTTATAGAACAAGATCCAGATATTTTACTACGTACACATACTTCTTCTGTACAAGTACGATATATGGAAGAAAATAAACCACCGATAAGAACAATTTCTCCAGGTAGAGTTTTTAGAAATGAAGATATTTCTGCAAGAGCACATTGTATTTTTCATCAAGTAGAAGGTTTGTATATTGATACAGATGTTTCTTTTGCCGATTTAAAACAAACACTTTTGTACTTTACTAAAGAGATGTTTGGTAAATCTAAAATACGTTTACGTCCTTCTTATTTTCCGTTTACAGAGCCAAGTGCAGAAGTAGATATTTATTGGGGATTAGAAACAGAAACAGATTATAAAATTACAAAAGGTACCGGTTGGTTAGAAATTATGGGATGCGGAATGGTAGACCCTAATGTATTGAAAAATGCAAACATAGATCCAACTAAATACTCTGGTTATGCCTTTGGAATGGGAATAGAACGTATTGCCATGTTGTTATACCAAATTCCTGATATTAGAATGTTTTATGAAAACGATAAACGTTTCTTAGAACAATTTAAATCTGTTTTATAAAACCAAGCAGGGAAATAGTTAACAAGTTTGTATAATCGGTATTGTGAATTTTAATAGTAAAAAATAATTTAGATAATGAAATATTTTACACAATTTTGGGACGAAGAAAGAGATGATGAATATGCAGATTGGGGAACCTCAACTTGGTATTTTGAAACCAATGATGCAGACGAAGTTTTAAAACAAATTACGGTTTATAAAAACGAAAAAGTTACTAAATATAATGAAGATCACTTAGAAGATGAATTTGGTGGTTTGTGCGAAGGCACATTAACCATAGATGAATGTGACGGAGATGTTATCTCTAAAGAAGAGTTTTATAAACTTTGGTAATTCTATAGTTACAAAAGAAAACTTTTTAAAAAGCTTATTATCTAGACTTTTATCCGCTTTCAGCGGATAAAAAACATATTTAAACTTACATTTTACAAAATTTAAAGCCGATATTACTATCGGCTTTTTCCTTTAACAAAAAATTAACTTCGTTAAGTTCGGTTTGTTCCGAACTAAAAATATATCTTTGCAAAGAATTTGACTGTTAATAAATAATTGCTCTTTAAAAACAGTCTTAAAGCAAATAAAATGAAAGAAGAAATCTGTAAAATAAAAATGGCCTTGGTAGAAAAACTAGGTGTGCATTTAGAAGACAGAGAACAATTAGCCCCTGTTGCAGCTCGTATTTTAGCCTACATCATTTTAACAGGTAAAAAAGGAGTCACTTTTGAAGATATGGTAACCATACTTTGTGCTAGTAAAAGCACTATTTCTACACACCTTAATCATTTACAAGATTTACATAAAATAGTGTATTTCACCAAAACTGGTGATCGTAAAAAATATTTTATCATTAATAAAGGAATGGTTCTTCAGCATATAGATAATATGATACACAAGTGGAAAGAAGAACGTGAAATGCATTTAGAAATAAAAAATTATAAAGAAACTATAAACAAGAATAAAATTGAAAATGAAAGTGAAAAATTCGATCTAAATTTTCATGACGATTATATAAAATTTATAGACGGAGCTACATCCTCTGTAGAGGAATTAAAATTAAAACTAGACAATAATAAATTCGATATTTAAACCAAGACAAAAAATGAAACATTATAAATTATTATCATTACTATCACTAGGTGTATTTTTAGTAATTGCAAGTTGCACCAACAAAGAGCAACCAGCCACAGCAGCACAAGGTCCTGCACCTTCTTTTCCTGTAGTTACCATGCAACCAAAAACAGTTACAAGTTACAATGAATACCCAACAAGTTTAGAAGGAGTTGTAAACAGTGCAGTTAGAGCAAAAGTATCTGGATACATACAAAAAGTAATGGTAGATGAAGGTCAGAAAGTACGTAAAGGCCAAGTATTATTTAGACTAGAAACTCAGTCTTTAAGTCAAGATGCTGGTGCAGCAAAAGCGCGTATTAATGTTGCACAAGTAGAAGTGAACAAATTAGTACCGTTAGTAGAAAAAAACATTATTAGTTCGGTTCAATTAGAAACTGCGAAAGCAAATTTAGCACAAGCCAAAGCAAACTATAGTAGTGTTTCTGCAAGTATCGCTTACGGAACTATTAGAAGTCAAGTAGATGGTTATGTAGGTGCTATTAATTACAGAGAGGGCGCATTGGTGAGTCCTGCAGACCCAACTCCATTAACAACAGTGAGTGATATTAGTAAAGTATATGCCTTTTTTAGTTTAAACGAAAGTGAATACTTAGACTTTTTACAAAATGCAGAAGGTAAAAACTTAGAAGAAAAATTGGCAAATTATGCTGAAATCAATTTAGTATTGGCAAACGGAAGCACGTATGCAGAAAAAGGTAAAATAGAAACAAGTACAGGGCAAGTAAATAAAAATACAGGTACTGTTAGTTTAAGAGCTGTTTTTAACAATCCTAACCAACTATTAACCAATGGGAATAGTGGTAAAATTCAAATTCCAACCGTCTTCGAGAATGCAATTGTTGTTCCACAACAAGCAACTTATGAACAACAAGGAAATATTATGTTGTTTAAACTAGGAGAAGGTAACAAAGCTGAAGCTTCAATTATTAAAATAAAAGCAGTAGTAGGTAATTTATATGTAGTTGAATCTGGAATCAATTTAAAAGACAAGATTCTAGTATCTGGAGTTGGTAAATTAAGAAGTGGTACCGTTATTACACCACAAGACACTCCTTTTGATGATGCAATTAAACCTGTAGAAACTTTATTTAAAAACTAGCAAACCATAAACTTATTTAGTTATGTTAAAAACATTTATTGAAAGACCCGTTCTTTCAACCGTAATTTCTATTATCATTGTTTTGCTTGGAATTATAAGCGTTACAAGCCTACCAATAGAAGAATACCCAGATATTGCTCCACCAACCATAAAGGTAATTGCCTCTTATGCTGGAGCCAACGCAGAAACAGTTTTAGAAAGTGTAATTATACCTATTGAAGAGCAAATTAATGGTGTAGAAGGTATGACGTACATTACCTCTACAGCATCTAACACAGGTACAGCAGAAATAACTGTTTATTTTAGTCAAGAAATAGATGCAGATATTGCTGCAGTAAACGTTCAAAACCGTGTGGCTAGAGCAACACCATTGTTACCTGCAGAGGTTGTACAAACTGGTGTAACAACACAAAAGCAAGAAACCAGTGCATTAATGTTTATTTCTATGTATTCTGAAAGCGACAATTACGACGCTACTTTTATTCAGAATTATTTAAAAATAAACGTAATTCCTGCTATGCAACGTATTAGTGGTGTTGGAGATGTAAGTGTATTCTCTCAACAAGATTATGCCATGAGAATCTGGTTAAAACCAGAAAAATTAGCAGCTTATAATTTAATTCCTTCAGATATTACAGCAGCCTTAGCAGAACAAAACTTAGAAGCGGCTGCAGGTTCTTTAGGTCAGAATAGTGGAGAATCATTTTCATATACATTAACCTATAGTGGTCGTTTTAAAGAAGAAAAACAATATGGAGATGTTATTATAAAAGCATTAGGTAACGGACAATTTTTGCGTCTAAATGATGTTGCTGAAATAGAATTAGATGCACAATCTTATGCTTCTAATGCAATGAGTAAAGGAAATCCTGCGGTTTTTATGGGGATTTTTCAAACAAAAGGTTCTAATGCAAAAGTAATTATTGAAAACATTAAAGAGACGTTAGAGTCTGTTAAAAAAGACCTACCAGAAGGATTAGATGTTTTTGTGCCTTACGATACAAGTTTGTTTTTAAATGCATCTATAGAAAAAGTAATACATACATTATTAGAAGCCTTTTTATTGGTGTTCTTAGTGGTATTTATCTTCCTACAAGATTTTAGATCTACATTAATTCCTGCGATAGCTGTACCCGTTTCTATTATTGGTACCTTCTTTTTCTTGAATGTTTTTGGATACTCAATTAACTTATTAACACTATTTGCATTAGTACTTGCAATTGGTATTGTGGTAGATGATGCCATTGTGGTTGTAGAAGCCGTTCATGCCAAATTAGATGAAGGAGAAAAGAGTGCTAAAAAAGCAACTTTAACTGCCATGAACGAAATTTCAGGAGCCATTATATCTATTACTTTGGTAATGGCAGCTGTATTTATTCCAGTAACTTTTATCTCTGGACCAACAGGTGTTTTTTATGAGCAATTTGGAGTTACATTAATTATTGCAATCCTTATTTCTGCAGTAAACGCATTAACATTAAGTCCGGCTTTATGTGCTTTATTATTAAAACCACATAAAGAAGATGAAGAAATAAAAGGTAAAAGTCCTTTAAAACGTTTTTACACGTTATTTAATCGTGGTTTTAACGCTACGGTAGAAAGATATGGAAAATCACTACATTTCTTATACAAAAGAAAATGGGTATCTGGTTTATTATTAGTCTTAGCTATTGTTGGTATTTTTTGGGCATCAGAACAAACACCAACCGGTTTTGTACCTAATGAAGATAGAGGAATTCTTTTTGCAAATATAGAGTTGCCAGCAGGTGCTTCTTTAGACAGAACGAACGCAGTATCTAAAGATTTGTACAGTAAAATAAAAGATATAGACGGTATTGTTGCCGTAAACTTTATTAAAGGTAGAAGTTTAATTAGTGGAGCTGGATCAAATTATGGTTTTGGAATTATAAAATTAGCAGAATGGGGAGAGCGTGAAGATCCTTCTACTTCTGTACAGGCCATTACAGGTAAGTTATTCGGAATTGCAGCTACCATTCCAGAAGCAAAAATTATTTTCTTCTCACCACCAAGTATTAGAGGTTTTGGTAACTCTGCAGGTTTCGAAGTAAATTTATTAGATAAATTTGGAGGAGAATTTAAAGACTTAGACAAAGCAAATAAAGAATTTGCAATGGCTTTAATGAGTCATCCAGAAGTTAAATATGCACAATCTTCTTTCAGTACAAATTACCCACAATATGAAATGGAAATTAATGTGCCTTTAGCAAAAGAAAAAGGCGTACCTATTAGTAGTATTTTCTCTACATTACAAGGGTATATAGGGGGAATTTATGCTTCTGATTTTTCAAAATTCGGAAAACAATTTAGAGTATATATTCAAGCTTTACCAGATGACAGAGCAACCGTAGATGATTTAAATAGCATGTATGTAAGAACAAACTCTGGTGAAATGACACCAATTACACAGTTTGTAAAATTAGAACGTGTATATGGGCCACAATCGGTAACGCGTTTCAACTTGTTTAATTCTACAACCATAACTGGTGCAACAAACGAAGGTTATAGTACTGGAGATGCTATTAGAGTTATTGAAGAAGAAGTTGCAAAATTACCAAGTAACTACACCATTGCATATTCTGGTTTAACAAGAGAAGAAGTAAGTGCGGGTAGCCAAACTATATTTATTTTTGCATTGAGTATTCTATTTGTGTATTTCTTATTAAGTGCACAATATGAAAGTTATTTATTACCATTTGCAGTGGTATTATCACTTCCTTTTGGTGTATTCGGAGCCTATATAAGTACCTGGTTTTTTGGATTAGAAAACAACATATATTTCCAAATTGCTTTAATCATGCTAATTGGTCTACTCGCCAAGAACGCCATATTAATTGTGGAGTTTGCGCTGCAAAGACGTAAAAATGGAGAAAGTATTTCTGATGCAGCTATACATGGAGCAAAATCTCGTTTACGTCCTATTTTAATGACCTCATTTGCCTTTATTCTTGGTTTAATGCCATTAGTATTAGCAAAAGGAGTTGGATCTGAAGGAAACAATTCTATCGGTACAGGTGCCGTTGGAGGAATGTTGATAGGAACCATTTTAGGAGTCTTTGTAATTCCGATACTATTTATATTATTTCAATGGTTACAAGAAAAAGTTTCTAGTAAACCAGCAGTTATTTCTCAACAAAATGAAGAAGAATAAGATGATATCAATTATAAAAAATAAAAACCTTCAAAAAGGAGTCGTTTTAGCTGTAATGGCTTTTACGTTACAAAGTTGTTTTGTTGCCAAAGAGTATACAAGACCAACAGTAGAAGAAACAGAAAACTTGTACAGAACAGATAATTTGCCATCAGATAGTATATCTATGGCAGATGTATCTTGGAGAAACTTGTTTACAGATACCTATTTGCAGCAATATATAGAAGAAGGCTTGCAAAACAATATGGACATTCGTATTGCAATTCAACAAATAGTTGCAGCCGAAGCATATGCTAAACAAGGAAAAGCAGGTTATTTACCTTCTTTAAGTGTAGGTCCTAATCTTACACATCAAGAATTATCTAAAAATACCCAGTTTGGAGCATTTTTAACAGATACTTCTACAGATCAATGGGATATTACTGCATCACTTTCTTGGGAAGCAGATATTTGGGGAAAAATACGAAGCAATAAACGTGCAACTCAAGCAGCTTATTTACAAAGTGTTGCCGGACATCAAGCCGTAAAAACGCAATTGATTTCTAGTATTGCAGCTACGTATTACAGTATTTTAGCTTTAGATGCACAGTTAGAAATAACCAAAACATCTATTAAAACAAGAGAAAAAGGAGTAGAAACTATTAAAGCTTTAAAAGAAGCAGGTTTAACAAATCAGGTTGCAGTAGATCAAAATATTGCACAATACAATAATGCAAAAGCATTAGAAGTAGATTTAGAAGTTGCACTATTTAGAGCAGAAAATACATTAAGTATTTTATTGGGTAAAACACCTCAGGAAGTGGAAAGAAGTAGTTTAGAAGACCAGACTATAACCACTGAAATGAAATTAGGTTTTGCTTCAGAATTACTAAGTAACAGACCAGATGTAATTGCTGCTGAGTATAACTTAATAAGTGCTTTCGAATTGACAAATGTTGCTAGAAGTAGTTTATATCCTTCTTTAACGTTAACCGCTGCTGGCGGATTGCAAAGTTTAGAATTAGATAAATTATTTAATGCAAACTCTTTATTTGCAAATATAGTTGGTGGTTTAACACAACCTATTTTTAATAAGCGAAAACTAAAAACGCAAAAAGAAGTTGCTATTGCACAACAAGAACAAGCGCTTTTAAATTTTAAAAAGACTTTATTAGTTGCAGGTAACGAAGTTTCAAATGCTTTGTACTCTTTTAATTCTGAAAATAAAAAGTACGAATTCTTACAAAACGAAGTGGAAGCTTTGCGTAAAGCAGAAAAAAATTCTGACGAATTATTAAAGAATGGTTATGCTACTTATTTAGACTTATTAACAGCTAGACAAAGTGCGTTAAACTCAGAAATTAAAGTGATTGGTAGTAGATTACAACAATTACAATCTGTTGTAAACTTATACGAAGCTTTGGGTGGAGGTTTAAAATAATAACTTAAAATGGTTAGTAAACAAGAACTTATTGAATGTTCTATTACAAATTTTATCAAGTTTGGAAGCAAGCGTTTTTCTATGAACGAGCTCGCTTCCGAACTTGGTATTTCTAAAAAAACCATTTACAAACACTTTAAAACTAAAGACGAACTCATTTCTAAAGGGGTTCGTTTTATTATTGAAAAATACCTGCACGAAATAGATAAAATTCTAAAAACTACAGAAGATCCTATTGAAAAAATAATTTTAATTCAAAAAGTCAATTTTCAATATTTAGACTATTTTCAACCGACTTTTTTATATGGAATTAAAAAATATCACCACAAAGCAGATGCTGTTTTTATTGATTTTAAAGTCAATTTTATAAAAACCAACTTAAAACCTTTACTAGAAGAGGCTATAGAAAAAGAGTATATTTGCAAAAATTTAAATATTAATTTGTTTTGCGATTTGTATTTTACAAAACTAAAAAGTTTAGTTTTTGAACCTATAAATCTTTTTGATAAATACGGTGTAGAAAGTGTTTTTAAACACCTTATTGTTAATAATTTAAAAGGTGTAATTACACCAAATTACAAAGACACAAATAAATTATTTTCTTGATTATTTTTTATGAAAAAAGACATTCAAATACCAGAAGTTACCGACGTAGAAATGGCAATCGCTTATGAATACAATGATATTTATAACACCAACGATTGGAATGTCTATATCATCAATAATAAAAATATTGATTTAGAAATGATGGTAGTTGTTACACAAGGCTTTTCTGAGACTAAAATAACATCTTTATTCCGTAAAAAATTAGACAAACTTCCAGCAAATTCTTTTGCTAAAATTGAATTTATTCAACCAGAGTTGTTCAAGTTAAACAACCGTTTTCAGGTTACTTTTTTCGAGGGAAATACTTTGTATGAAAAAACATTTCTCTTTAAAGAAAACACTATTAAAGAAGGTGCTTTGCGTATGATTGATAGCATTAAAAAACGTGCTATTCTAGCTGAGTAAAAGGATCTTTCATATATATTTATTAACCTCTTTAAGTTTTAAAATTTAAAGAGGTTTTTTTATTTTAGTGAAGAATTTGAAAAACCTTTAAATTTATTTCTTCAACGTTAAGAGAAGTCATATTGAATTGATAACAAAAAGCAAACAAGCATCATGAGGTTTCTCAATCGCTTAAAAAAGCTCATTTAGAAATGACAAACTAAACAAAATTACAGTTTGTTTGCAAATATGCTCGCGTTAGCGATTGCAAAGGCATCCTTTTTGTTTTTCGCAAAAAGATATAGTGGAAAGCGCGACCCTTGTGGTAACGCCCAAATTCTTAAAAAGGATCGTTAAAAAGCTAATTTAGCCTAAAAAACCAATAGCCAAATACATTAAAATTGTAATTACGCCACCAACTAAGGCATACGGTAATTGTGTTTTTACATGGTCTATATGATCACTAGCAGACGCCATAGAAGATATAATAGAAGTGTCTGAAATTGGCGAACAATGATCTCCAAAAACGCCACCTCCTAAAGTTGCAGCGACCACAATAGTTGGATCTGCTCCATGAATATTTGCCATAGGTATAGAAATTGCCAACATAATGGCAAAAGTTCCCCAAGAGGTTCCGGTAGAAAAAGCAATAAACGAACTAATGATAAAAACCACAGCCGGTAACAATTCTGGTGACAACCAATCTTTGGTAACATTGGCTACGTAAATTCCAGTTTCTAGTTCTTTACAAGCATCTCCAATGGCAAATGCCAACAACATTAACAACGCTAATGGCATGAGCTCACTAATTCCTTTTAAAGTTAAATTAACAGCTTCTTTTGGCTTCATAATTCCTTGTATAAAATACATTGCCATGGCAACCAGTAAAGCAGTAATTACTGCGTATAAAACCGATGATGAACCAGAACCTTCTCCGATTGCTTGTGTTATATGGTCTAAAGTAGATGTAGCCTCTTTTACAGCATCCCAACCTGTGTAAATTAAGTTTATTGGCATCATACAAACCATCACTAAAAGCGGTACAATCATGTTATACGCTTTTGCTTCAATTCCTTCTTTTGGAGGAAATGACGTAATTTCATCAGAAATCATTGGTGTAGAGCCTTCGTTCATTAACGCTCCTGTTTCTTTGGTTCTTTTTTCGGCTTTTTTCATTGGGCCAAAATCTTTTTTAGATAAGATGATAAAAAACAAAATTCCGATGGCTAAAATTGGATAAAAGTTATATTTAATAGAGGCAATCATCATTGCAAAAGGTTTGTCTATGCCTTGTGTTAATAAAAGTCCCATAATAAAAGCGCCCCAAGCATTAAACGGAATTAATATGGATGATGGTGCTGAACTAGAATCTGCTATATAGGCTAGTTTTTCTCTTGGAATACCTAATTTATCGAAAATAGGACGATACAACGTACCAACAGTTAAAGAACTAATACTTGTTTCAACAAAAAGTAATAAGCCCGTAAAAGTTGCCAAAACTTGAACCATTACTCTGCTATAACCTGTTTTTTTACCTTCAAGTTTTTCTAATCTTCTATTAATAATATTGATAAACCCTTCTACTCCCCTAGAATATTGAATAAAAATTAGTAATGCACCCACCAAAGCACTAAACATAATGGTTCTTGTATTTCCTTGAGATTGAAAAACATTTACCATGCCTTCTATCATTGCCAAAGTTCCGGATAACGGATTAAAACCTTCTATGATCAACCAAGAAAACCAAATACCTAATAACAAGGCAATGTACACTTGTTTGGTTTTTAAGGCTAAAATGATTGCCACAATAGGTGGTATTACTGATAAAAATCCATATTCCATAAAAAAATGTTTAGAATGCTAAAGGTAGTAATTATTAAACCACATTATCAATCGTTATTTTGTAATTTGGTCGACTAATAATTACGATTATGTCAAAATTTTATACAAAAATCACTTCAAGGCTTCAAAAGTTTATAGAAGTTCAAAAAATATTCTTTGTAGCTACGGCTCCAAATAATGGTAGAATTAATTTATCTCCTAAAGGAATGGATTCTTTTAGAGTGATAAATGAAAACCGTGTTTTGTGGTTAAACGTTACCGGAAGCGGAAACGAAACTGCTGCTCATTTATTAGAAAACGACAGAATTACCATAATGTTTTGTGCTTTTGAAGGTGCACCAAACATTCTTAGATTATACGGTAAAGGAAAAGAAATTAAAGAAGGAGATGCTTCTTGGAATGATTTAATTACACTGTTTCCAGAAACTCCAGGAACACGTCAGATATTTGACATTTCTATAGCATCTGCACAAACTTCTTGCGGAATGTCTATTCCTTTTTACGATTATAAAGGCGAAAGAAATGAATTAAATGATTGGGCAACTGAACAAGGAAAAGAGGGTATTAAAAAGTATTGGGAAGATAAAAACCAAACAAGTATTGATGGTTTACCTTCCCAAATATTGGAATAATGTTTTGAGTAACTTATAAAAAAGAAAAATATAATTACCCTAATAAGGGGCCTAAACTTGTTGGTTGGTAAAGCAACCAACCCGTTAAACTATACCTATCTTTAAAAGATTTTAAAACAGCATGTGGTACTTTATCACTTTTAAATAAAACACATCTTTTTGCAATAGGTGCTACTAATTGTAATTTTTTGTTTTTATCTAAAATTTCTAATTGTCCACCATTTTCTGTTTCCCAATTATCATTAAGGTAAATAATCATAGAAATCATTCTATTATTTCTACCTTCAAATTGATCTAAATGTCTTTTATAATAACCTCCAGAAGGATAATGAGCTAAATGAAATTCTTGGCCAGATAAACTTAGATAACAATACCTATTTAACGTACTTTTAGTTTCTTCTAATAAATTCCAAAAACCACTAAGTGCCGCATCTCTGTCTTTATTTAACCAATAGGTTTTATCACCACGAATGTTTTTTTTTATTGTGTGTTGGTTAAGAGAACCAATACCTGCTTTATCAAAAACATCTATTTTTTCAAAAAGAAAGTTTTTAATTTGTTTATAAAGGTTGTTGTCTATAAAATCATCAATAATTACATAATCTTGCTCTGCAAGATCGTCCATCCAGGACAACCACAGCTCTAGGTTGTGAATTGTTTGCAATTAAAAATTAAACCTTGTTCACTAACTTTATTGCCTTAGTAAAATCGGATAAATCATTCTCATTTAAAACTAAATGAATGGCTTCGTCACAAACTTTTTCTACATTATCATGAGAAAAATGTAGGCGAACAGCTATTTTTCTCATCAATTGAACTTCAATTAACTTTGCTTCTCCATCAACCAAAATCATTTTAGCCAAACGATACAAACGTTCTATTCTATCTTCATAATTTGCAGGTGCATTTGTTGGAAATTTTTCTGGATTATTAAGAATAACAGCAAACTCATCTAACGTTAAGTTTAAGTTCTTACCCATTCGTATTAATAATTCTTTTTCATCATCTGTAATTTCTCCGTCTATTTTTGCAATTTTTACAATATTTGCAAAATGCCCGATTTCTTGTTTGTGTTTTCCTTTAGGATATAAATCTAATATTGCCATTTTATTTATTTTCGATAAAAATAGTGAAAATGGTTTAAAAAAAAAGTTAAAATACGTTTCCGAAAATATTTCTAAAAAGATAAATCGAATAGATTGCATTTTTTGTACTTTGCTAAAGATTAGTTTTAACATAACTATTCTTTTATTAATTTAACTTAAAATATTTACAATCTACTGAATTTGATGTACTAATTATTCGTATTGATTTTACAGGCGCAGGTATTGCATTAGATGCAGCATCGAGAGGAATGAAAGTTGTTTTGATAGAAAAAAACAATTTTGCTTCTGGTACTTTTAGTAAATCTTCAAAACTAATTTACGGAGGTTTGCGTTATCTAAAACAATTCGACTTTTGGTTGGTTAAAGAAGTGAGAACTGAGCGTGCTATTGTACATGATTTAGCTCCACATTTAGTGGTTCCTGAAAAAATGATTTTACCTTTAATTGAATAAAAAAAAGCCAAAACACTTGTTTTGGCTTTTTTTTTTGATTTTAAAAGTTACCTTATTGTGTAATAATTATCTTTTTTGTTACTTTTTTACTTCCTTGTTTTATACCTAATAAATAAACACCTGAAGAAAGGTTTTTTGTATCTATTTCTTTAGTAAATACATCTGTTGTTGACTTATTTACAGAAGTGAAAATTTTTCTTCCTTGTAAGTCAAATAACGAGATAATTACATCATTACCAATTGCATTATTTAATTTTACATTTAAGATACCTTTTACTGGGTTAGGCCATAAAGAAACATCATTTAAAGAAAATTCATTTGTATTTAAAACACCTTCTTGTATGGTAACTGTTTGGTTTGATAACCATCCTTTTGCAGCGTTTGTAACATTAACTTTAAACTGATCTGTAAAAGCAGTTGTCTCTGCATTTGTAAAGGTAATTTTACCTGCTGTTATATCTGCTTGGGTAAAAGTGTCTCCAGAAACTAATTCGGTTCCTTCTTTTTTAAGAGTACCTTTTTCTGCTAATTCTACTAAGGTATATATTTGTTGTTCTTCGGTTTCAGAAGCCGTAGAAGCATTCATATCAGTTGTTGTTATTACATAGTTTAAACTTCCATTTAAAACTAAATTTGAAGTAGAAAAAGTAGGAACACTTGTATTTTCTACTGATGAACAAATTGTAATTGAAACAGCATTAATTTGGCCTCCATTCAATTCTGAGTTGTCTTGTACAATCAATTTCCAATCTCCAATTGCAGATTTTCCTAAAAATGGTAAACTCATATTGTTATCCGGTGCTATGGTTCCGGTTACTGCTGGTGTTGAAAAATTACAAAATAATACACCTGCATCATCGTCAAAAGTAGTATTTCTTATATCTCCTCTATCACCACAAGCATCAGATAAAAGAACTACACTAGCACCACCAATACTAGCTGGGGCTTGTAAAGAAATCGTTAACTCTTGCATACTTGGATGTGTTATATCTAATGTTACCATAACTTTATTAACAAATAAATTGTCTGTAATACTTATAGGAACTATTGCTGTAGCATTTGCAGATGTTTCATCTATACCAGCTGTAGAAAAATCTGTAGCAGTATAAATATTTGTACAATCTGTAACTCCAGTTTGAAAACTAAAAGTAGAAGAGTATGCTCCTTCTCCACATTTATTTGTTGGTTTTACCCTCCAATAATATACAGAATTCGTTTCTAAATCAACGATATCTACTGTTGTTGCAGAAATAACATCTGTAAATAAAAGAGTACTAAAACTTGGTGAGTTAGATAATTCTACCACATAGTTTTCAGCATTTAGATTTGTTTTCCAAGCTAATGATACTTTTTTTGCAATCCCTTTCTGCCCATTCTCTGGAAATTCTAATTCTGATGGGTTATTATCAAAATTTGGATGAAGAACAATCAATCTAATAATTCTTTTTTGAATTTCATTTCCATTATCTCCCTCTACTTCAATATAATAAGAACCTGCTGAAACATTTGTTAAGTTACCAAAAGTAATATTAAAGCTACCATCTTCACTTAACGATTCCTTAGAAAAAGCTACGGATACACCTTCTGGAGCTCCTGTAGTAGAAAACTGAGTAGTACCTGCAACAGCTTGTCTATATTCAAAATTAAAAACAGCATCTTCATTAGAACAAAATGCTTGTTCAGAATTATCTGCTACAAAAGTAAATTCACCAGCAATACCAGTTACAATTAAAGAAAAATTTTGTGCCTCTGCCAAAGTTCCTTTGTGAGTAACTGTAATCGTATACTCTCCAGAAGTTGGGTTTGCTATATCTACTCTTTCATAAGGATCTACTAAATTATCTCCTTTTTCATTGCTATTAACTCCTGTTAATCTCCAAGGCTTATACTCAACACCATCTCTAGTAATTTTAATATCTAAATCGTTTACTAAGACAGCTGTTGCATCATTTACTAATCCTTCACTTACAGCTCCTGGTTTATCTGTCCAAGAAACAGATGCTAATAAAGGATTTAAACCATCAGAATTAACGGTTACAGAATAAGTATTTCCATTGGTTAAAACCTCTTCAGAAATCCAAGATTCAAAACCTTTTTTAGTAATTGTTTCTGCAGCTACTTTAGTATTCATTAACCCCCAACCTGTTTTTGCATCGGGTCCAGCAATATCTGTATCATCTGCAGTATGTAGTGCCAATCCTTTTAAAGTAGCAGATTTCATAAAGCTACCATATGTTTCTTTATAATATTGTTGTAATAACAATAAAGAACCTGTTACGTTTGGAGAAGCCATTGAAGTACCAGAAATTGAATTATAAGCATTGTCTGCAGAATCATAAGTAGAATATAAAGAAGACCCATTCCCCATTATGTCTGGTTTAATTCTTAAATCGTCTGTTGGACCTTGAGAACTACTGGTATTTCTATTAACCGATAATAATGCACCATTTGCATCTATTAATGCATCTTGCCCATTTGCAATAACCAAACTATTTTTTGTAGTAGACCAACTTGTTAACTTATCAAAAGCAGCACTTCCCTCTAAAGGAGCTTCATTTGCAGTATTGTCATTACCATCATTTCCTGCAGCTACAACCATTAAATAATAAGGTGCATTGTACATTAAGTTATCCCAATTTCTAGAAGTAGAAATATAAGCGCCAAAATAATAAGATGGAATTTGTACTTCATTATCATCATCTCTAGCAGCAATACCATAAGAATGATTTGAAACTAACATTCCGTTTGAAGCAGCAATCGTAGCCTCAGATAAATCGTTATTCCAATCATAACCAATTCCTTTTGCCTTAGGAGCCATTCCTTTTGCTTCTGGCTCAAAACCAGAAGAAATAATAGTTCCCATTACATGAGCTGCATGAAAATTTAATTCTGATGAAAAATCTCCTACAGAAAATCTATCTTCTCCACCATCTCCATCATATTCTTGGTGCGTTGCTCTTGCAATACCACCATCCCAAACATAAGCTGTCATTCCCTGACCTTCTATGTTTAAGCCAAGACCTCCATTATTATGTAAGTAATTTGTTCTGGTAGAAATAGCTGCATCAACATTGTATGTTTTATAATACAAAGGGGTACCTTCTTTAGAGACCTTCATTAATTCATAATATGAACCTGTATCGTCTGTAAATTTCATTTTCCAACCTCTTTGAGTTGCTAAAAGGGTAGCATTCTCTTTTTCTTTTCTAAAGTTTGTAGAAAATTCTTCCTTTAAATTCTCTAATTTTGTTAAATTATAATCTTTAATTATAAGTTGTTTTTCTGATGAATTTTGAGCAACTAAAGAAAAAGAAGCTAAAAAGAAAAAAAGAAAAATTTGCTTAAAGTAATTGTATATCATAGGGTTGATTTATGTATTTTGTAAGCAAATATATACTTTTAAATTTTTTATTATTAAAATTTAACTTTAAACATGAACAACTTTTCCTATTTAAATAGAAAAAAAAATACACAAGATTTACAATCTATCGAATTTGATGTACTAATTATTGGTGGTGGAATTACAGGCGCAGGTATTGCATTAGATGCAGCTTCTAGAGGAATGCAAGTTGCTTTGATAGAAAAAAACGACTTTGCTTCTGGTACTTCTAGTAAATCTACAAAACTAATTCACGGAGGTTTGCGTTATCTAAAACAATTCGACTTTTGGTTGGTTAAAGAAGTGGGAACTGAGCGTGCTATTGTACATGATTTAGCTCCACATTTAGTGGTTCCAGAAAAAATGATTTTACCTTTAATTGATGGAGGAACGTATGGTTCTTGGTTAACGTCTATCGGACTAAAAGTCTACGATATTTTAGCTTCTGTAGAAGGAGAAGACAAACGAAAGATGTTAGACAAAGCAGAAGCCTTAGAAAAAGAACCGATGTTGCCAGAAAACATATTAAATGGTGCCGGATATTATGCAGAATATAGAACCGATGACGCTCGTTTAACAATAGAGGTTTTAAAAACAGCTTTAAATTACAATGCAAAAATTATAAATTATACAGCAGCTAAAGAGTTTATTTATGAAGATAATAGGGTTGTTGGTGCAAAAGTAAAAGACACTTTTTCTGGTGAAGATTATGATATTAAAGCAAAATATGTAGTAAATGCTTGTGGACCTTGGGTAGATGAATTAAGACAAATTAACCATTCTAAAACTGGTAAAAGATTGCATCTAACTAAAGGAGTACATTTAGTAGTGGCTCATGATAAATTGCCTGTAAAACAATCTGTTTATTTTGATATTCCAGACGGACGCATGATGTTTGCCATTCCGCGTGGAAAAGTTACGTATTTTGGTACTACAGACACCAATTATCAACTAGATAAAAATAATGTAGAAACCAACTTAGTAGATGCTACTTATCTTATTTCTGCTGTTAATAACATGTTTCCAAAGATTCAACTTACGTTGGATGACATTCAATCTTCTTGGGCAGGATTAAGACCTTTAATTCATGAAGAAGGCAAATCTTCTTCAGAATTGTCTAGAAAAGACGAAATTTTTGTTTCTGATACCGAACTAATTTCGATTGCTGGCGGAAAATTAACCGGTTATCGTAAAATGGCAGAACGAATTGTAGATTTAATTGCCAAAAAATATGAACGCAGATTCGATACAAAATTTGAAGAAATAAAAACCAAAGAAATAACACTTTCTGGTGGTACTTTTGATAGTTACCAAGAAGTAGAAAGTTATACAGATGCTATTCAAAATAGAATTGCAGAAGTAGATTTCGATAGAAAGGACGCAGAATATTTAGTGCAAAATTATGGAAAACAAACAGATATTATTTTGCAAAAATTTGATGATTTAATGCACGATAATATGCAAGAAAAAATGATCATGGCAGAAGTTTGGTTTACCATAAATTACGAAATGACTTGCACTCCAACAGATTTTTTTATGCGCAGAACGGGTCGTTTGTTTTTTGATGCACACAGTGTAAATTTATACAAAGAATATGTTTTAGAATTGTTTAAAACTCATTTTTCTTGGGATGAAAAAACAACTAAAAAACATCAATTAGAATTAGAAGAAAAAATACAATTGGCTACTACTTTTAACTAAAGTATAGTTTTTAAAACACCAATATATATAACCTTATAGATTGTATAATCTGTGAGGTTTTTTATGTTAAAAACATCTTTTAAGCTCTATTTATAGTCATTAATTTACTAAAAAAAACTTAATTCAAATATAATACTTTTAAAAAAAAGTTTATATTTGAATATAACGTCCTATCATTATGATGTTTATGATTTTTCTATTTAAATAACTTCTTTCTCGAAAAAAGAGTATTTAAAATATTTATAATTTACAATAAACTTAAATTTAAAAATTATGAAAACGTTTTATACCTCGATTGTTGTCTTATTTATTGCCTTCTCTTTTTCTGCAAAAAAAATAGTATTTCAAGAAAAAATAAATACATTAGTTGCTACTTATATAGGTCCTACAGAAAATCAAGACTATAAATTTGTAGATGATGATGGTGTGGCATATTTATTTTATGATAAATCTAAAAATATAAATTTTGAGAAAGAAGATGATTCTAAAATGAATAAAAAATTTATAGTTACTTGGAAAAATAAACTTGTAGAAGAATATAATTCCGTAGGTCAAAAAACAGGTGAGAAAATTACTGTAAAAACGATATTATCCATTAAAGCAAAATAATAATTTAAGCCATTTGTAAAACTTTATAAATGGTTATGTATATGCTCAATAGGTATTCTTTTATCAACTTTTTGGTTACCGATCTAACTAAAAAAATATAGTTCGTGTTTTTTAATGATAAAATAAATTAGTGTAACATTTTTAAGGAAATCCCTTACATTTAAACTCTTTTCAAAAAATACGTAACAACATAAATATCAGTATAATTGAGAGGAAAATAAATTAATCAATAATTTTTTATTAGTAATGATAAAAAAATAAATTTTTCTCTTTTCAATTCAAAAAAAATGTATATTTGATATACATTATCAGTAATTTTTAAGGCTTATGAAAATATAGTTTCGAGTACTTCAAAACCAAAGCAGGTTCTTTTAAGAAAAAGAGCAGCTACTATATTTATTAAAAAATAACCTTAAAATTAAAAATCATGAAAACATTATATGCGTCAGCATTAGTACTGTTTATTACCTTAACTTTTTCTGTAAACACAATTTCTGCACAAGAAAAAGAAAACAAAATTGTTGCTACTTTTAAAGGAGTAACTGAAACTGAATATTTTAAATTTGTAGATGAAAAAGATGCTACTATTTTATTCTACGACTTAGATGAAAATATAGAACTTTCTTTATACGAAGAGGAAATGATTGGTAAAAAATTCAATATTACTTGGTCTACAAAACAAATTGATGAGTTTGATGAAAATGGTGAAGCAACAGGAGATTTAACAACTGTAAAAACCATATTAACCATCACAGAAGTTAAATAAATTTACAAACCGCTTATTACCTTAATAAGCGGTTTTTTTATAACTTTTTACTATCAATAGGTCTCGTATTAATAATATCTGACACATTTATAGAATAAAGACCATTAGATGGATCTTTTTTAAATTCATTTAGATTAAGATAACCTCCCAGAACATATAAAGTTTCATTAAAGAAATGCATGTTAGCATCGTTTAAATTTAAACCTATTATATACTCTTTTAAAATATTAGTTTTAGGTTCTAAAGTTACAAGCTTTCCTCCTTCTGTTAAATAGATAAAATCATTATCTTTAGTAATAGCAGGCTTTCTCATTCCTCTAAAAAGAGTTCCTTCTTTTTTCCATCTACCTGTAATTAAATTAAAAGATTCAATATCTGTTAAATTACTATTATTATATCCTCCAAATAAATATAATTTATCATCAAAAATAATTCCTGTAACTTCTTTTCCTTTCGGCATTTTAGCAAGTAAATACCAATATCCTTTTTCTAAATCGTATAGGTGTATATCATTAGAATAAATGATTTTTCCGTTTTTGTTTATCTTAGTAGAACCGCCAAAAACAAGCAGTTTATTATCATACAAAACTGTACCAAAATCTACAGCTTTATGTGGGTTTGTTTGGTCTTTTATAATTGATAAATTATTTAAAGACACAATCTCTATATCATTTACTAACAAGTCTCTTTTTTTAGTTCTTGACAGTTTTTTACCCCCCATAAGTAATACAGTATCTTTATATTTTATTGCACTATGATAAGCCCTTTTTATAACCTTATCTTCCTGAATTTTCCATTGTTTATCAGCAATATCATAAGATTGAATATCACCAATATAATTATAAAAACTAGCAAATTTTGGTCTCGTTAATAATTTCATTATTTCTTCTTCGCCTCCGTATTGAAGCTGACTTATACCTTCTTTATTTCTATCGTATTCAGTAGAAGCATCTCCTCCAAAAACATGTATTTTACTATTGTTTAAAACAGATGCAAAAGAATATACTCCTTTTGGTAAATTTTCTAATTTTGAAAAATGAATTGAATTTTTTAAGTTCTTTTTTGAATTGATTTTAATTCCATCTAACATTTCTTGCTTTTCATGAAGAAAAATAACTAACGGTTCATTTGTTATATTATAATCAATTTTTTGAGTTTCGTATTTAAGATGAGAAACGGAAAAAGATATTTCTTTTTGATTGTTTAAACGATAAGTAAACTCTCCTTTCTGATTGGTATAAACAGTTTTATCTATAAAAAAAATATGTGCTTTTTCAATAGGTTTTTTAGTATCAAAATCTAAAACTGTACCAGAAATTTTTTGAGAAAAACCAATTGTAGAGAATAGTAGAAACGAGTATATAATTAAGTTTTTCATGAAAATATTTATATTTAAAGCATCAAAAATTATACCTTAAAAATTAATCTTCTTTTTGATTTGCTTCTATCTCTTCTGTTAAATCTAAATCTCTTAAAGTAGGGTTTAAAGCACCAATACCAACAACGGTAAGTAACGTCATGGTTCCTCCAAAAATAACCGCCATAGAGGCTCCTAAAAACTTTGCAGCTAAACCACTTTCAAAAGCACCTAACTCGTTAGAAGAACCTACAAACATAGAATTTACAGAAGATACTCTACCTCTCATATCATCTGGCGTTTTTAATTGTAAAATTGTCTGACGAATTACCATAGAAATCCCGTCTGCAGCACCACTTATAAACAATGCTAAAATACTAACCCAGAAAATAGAAGATAACCCAAAAGCAATAATACTTAGTCCGAAGACAAAGACAGAAACCAACATTTTTTTACCTGTTTTTCTGTTGATAGGAATGTAAGTTGTTAGAAACATAGTAACAATACTTCCCATAGAAATTGAAGCATTTAAAATACCGAAACCTTCTGGTCCAACTTTTAAAACATCTTGTGCAAAAACAGATAAAATAGCTACGGTTCCACCAAATAAAACCGCAATCATATCTAATGTTAAAACACCTAAAATGGCTTTATTATGAAACACAAATCTTACACCAGCTTTTAAACTTTCTTTCATTGGTTCCCCAATTTTTTTGTTTAAAATGGGTTTCTTTTCTATTAAAAAAGTAAAACTTAAGGATAGAATTACTAAGATAAAAACCAAACAAAGCGTTTTATCAACACCAATCCAACTTATAAAAAACCCACCAAATAAGGCTCCAGAAACCGAAGCAGTTTTCCAGGTACTTGTACTCCATGTTGCCGCATTATGATATATCTTTTTAGGAACCAATAATGCCACTAAAGAAAAGATTGTAGGTCCAAAAAACGAACGTAAAAAGCCGCCAAAGAAAACCAAAGCGTAAATTGAATATAGAATTTTATTTGTAGACCAATGGCCAACAACAATATCTGATGTTAATAAAAACAGTCCTAAACTAATCAGCGAAAAAGCTGCAATACAAATAGCAAATAAATTTCTTTTTTCATTTTGATCTACAATATGACCTGCAAATAAAGCCATTGTAAATGCCGGAATAATTTCCATTAAACCTATAATACCCAAAGATAAAGGATCTTTTGTTATAGAATATACTTGCCATTCTATTACAATAAATTGCATAGACCAACCAAAAACCAGCAAGAATCTAACAAACAAAAAAATATTGAATTCCTTAATTCTTAATGCTGCATAAGGATCTTGTTTTGTCATTTTAACTCAATTTCATATCCATTAAAATGGCAAAAGTTTGGTTAATGTCTTCTTCTTTTACAACAATTGTCATTTCGTTTGTAGTAGAAATAATTTCTTGTAACGGAATATCAGCCCAAGCCAATTGTTTTAAAATAAAGTAATAAATACCAGATTGTTCTTGGTTTTCTTTTGGAAGTTTAATTGTAATAGACGCCAAATCTAAAACACTAGAAATGAGTGCTTCTTTTTCGAAAATCTCATTTACAAAAGGTTCTAAATTTTTACTAGTAACAATATTCGTTTCAAAAATACCTTGAGAAACGGTTAAAAAATAATCAGAACTTTCTGATGATTTCATTAAAATTTTTGCAATTTCTTTTAATAATGAAGTGGTGTTTTTAAAAGTGAAATCGCACAAATCAGACCTTACAATTACATCACCTAAATCTAAGGCTAATTTTTTTATATTCTTTCTAATACGTAATTCACTTGCAGGAGAAAGTCTATTAATAGCCATCATAACTGCACCAACCTTTACTTCTTTTTTTAAAGCAGTAGAAACTTCGGGTAAAATAATTCTTGCCAAAGATGAAACATTTATCAACTTTTCATTTAAAGCCTCTTCTATAAAAGGTGTTTTTCTAATGGTGCTTTCTACAACTTCTTGTATTGTTTTCATTGTAATTGTTTAATATATTACTTCAATGTTCAAAATTAAACATTTAATCTAATTTATCTGTCAATTTTTGAAATTCTTTTTTAGGATTTTTATTTGCATATAGAATATTATAAACGGTATCTATTATAGGTGTAGTTGCTCCATTTTCTTCCTTCATTTTAAAAGCACTTTTGGTAGCGTAGTAACCTTCTGCAATCATGCTCATTTCCATTTGTGCAGATTTTACAGTGTAGCCCTTACCAACCATGTTTCCAAATTGTCTATTTCTACTAAAAAGAGAATAACCGGTAACTAACAAATCACCCAAATAAGCAGAATTGTTAATGTTACGTTTCATTTTATGTACCTTTTTTATAAAGCTTTTCATTTCTCTAATTGCGTTACTCATTAACACCGCCTGAAAGTTGTCTCCATACCCTAAACCATGTGCAATACCTGCTGCAACCGCATAAATATTCTTTAACATAGCAGCATATTCTGTACCAATAATATCGTCGGAAATTTTGGTTTTTATATACCAACTTTGAACAGATTTCTCTATAAACTTTGCATTATCTTCATCTTTACAAGCAATTGTTAAATAAGATAAACGCTCCATGGCCACTTCTTCTGCATGACAAGGACCTGTAATAACTCCAATATTATCTATAGGAACCTGATATTCTCTATTAAAATGCTCTCCTATAATTAACCCTGTTTCTGGCACAATACCTTTAATAGCAGAAAAGATGATTTTACCCTCTAATGAAGACGTTAATTTTTTTAATTCACTTGTTAAAAAGGCAGACGGAATTGCAAAAATAAGAACATCGTAATTTTCTACAGTGTAATTAATATCACTAGACAAATCTAATTGTTCTGCATTTAATTCTGCAGATTGCAAATAATTAGGATTATGTTCATTTTCTTTTATGTGCTCAATTGCCTGTTCATTACGCATATACCAACCAATTGTACTTATATTTTCAGACAACATTTTTACAATTGCAGTCGCCCAACTTCCTCCTCCAAAGACCGCTATTTTTTTCTGTGTGTTCATGAATCGTGTTTTTTACATCAAAAGTAATAAAACTATTATCTTTTGAGGATTGCATTTACGAATTATTATATTTGTATGCTCTAATTCAAACTTATTGAGTTCCTTAAAACGCTTTTTTAAAGACACTATAATATACGGAATTGCCGCTGTTTTACCACGGGCAATTAACATCTTTTTGGTAAAACTACATACCTCTACTTTAGATGCAGCAAAATATGCCGTAAATACAGATTATTATGTGTACGCTGCGTATTTAAATGCACTACTAACCTTTGGTATGGAAACTGCTTTTTTTCGTTTTTTTTCTAAAGAAAAAGAGAAAGGAAAAGTGGTCTCTACCTCCTTTATTAGTTTGTTAATCTCCACATTAATTTTCTTCTGTATCGCCTTGTTTTTTAATAATGAAATAGCTGTTTTCTTCGGATTTAAAAATCCTTTATTTTTTAAATTATTAGTATATACAATTACGCTAGATACCTTAGTAGTTGTACCTTTTGCATATTTACGTGTTACCAATAAACCTCTAAAGTTTACTACTATAAAATTGATAAATATTGGTGTATTCACTATTTTAAATGTTTTCTTTTTGTGGTTTGTTCCTTATGCCTTAAAAAATGAAATTTATTTACCAGAATCCATTGTAAATTATTATAATAATTACCCAAAAGTAATTCACATTTTTGTTGCAGGAACAGTGGCAAGTTTATCTACTTTTCTATTACTTTTTCCTGCTGTTTTTAAATTCAAATTCGAGTTCGATTTATGTCTTTTCAAAAGAATGTTTAAATATAGTTTTCCAATAATGATTGGAAGTTTGGCATTTGTAACCAATGAAAATTTAGACAAACTTCTTCTTGGGGATATTTTAGGTGAAAAACAAATGGGAATTTACGCGGCTTGTTACAAATTAGGCGTTTTTATGACCTTGTACATTATGGCATTCCGCTTAGGTGCAGAACCATTTTTCTTTAATAATGCTGATAAAAAAAATGCCAAAGAAACTTATTCTAAAGTTTTAACATGGTTTACAATCTTTGGATCTTTTTTTATGCTAATTGTAGTTGTTTTTATTGATTTGTTCGCGAAAATTCTATTAGGAAAACCAGAATATTTCACTGCGCTTTCTATTGTTCCAATTATACTTTTAGCAAACTTATTTTTAGGTATTTATAACAATTTATCAATTTGGTATAAACTTACGGACAAAACAAAATACGGAATGTACTTTTCTATTATTGGTGCTATCATTACCATTGTTTTTAACTTAGTAATGATTCCTAAAATAGGTTTTATAGCTTCTGCTTGGGCAACGTTAATTGCATTTGGAACCATGATGGTATTGTCTTATTTTGTTGGTAAAAAACATTATCCTGTAAATTATAAATTAAAAAAAATAGCTTATTATTTAGTGTTTTCAATCGTTTTTGAGTGGATTTCTTTTACCTTATTCAGAAGGCAGTATTGGTTTTCTATAATAACTATTTTACTTTTCTTTGGCTTAATTTATTACAATGAAAAAGATGAAATTAAACAAATTTTAAAGCGATAAATATGAATAGAATAACCATACTTGCTATAACTTTTCTTCTTGTTTTTAACTCTTGTAAGATCAATAAAACTATAATAAAAAAAGAGATTACTGTAACAAAAAACACAGGAAAAACCTCTACAAAATCAACCAATGTTTCCATTTTACAAAAAACATTTGTTATTGATGGATTAAACGATATTGCACATAAAATATGGTTGTATTTACCTCCAGATTATACTACATCAACAGAAAAATACGATGTAATTTATATGCACGATGGTCAGAATTTATTTGATAATGCAACGTCTTTTGTTGGAGAATGGAGAATTGACGAAACCTTGAATGAACTTTACAAAAACACAGGAAAAAGTTTTATTGTTGTAGGTATAGAAAACGGTGGCGAAAAGAGAATTGAAGAATACACTCCTTGGAAAAACGAAAAATATGGCGGAGGAAAAGGTACTATTTATATCAATTTTTTGGTAAACGAACTAAAACCTTTTATCGATAAAAAGTACCGAACAAAACCTGCAGCAGAAAACACCGCTATTATTGGTAGTTCTTTAGGTGGTTTAATTTCTTTTTATGGTGGATTAAAACATCCTGAGGTTTTTGGTAAAATAGGTGCACTTTCTCCCTCTTTTTGGTTTTCTAATAAAGTAGTTAAATTTGCTGAAGAAAATGGGAATCAAAAAAATACTAGACTTTATTTATTAGCTGGTGATAAAGAAGAAGCTATTATGGTTACCGATACAGAAAATATGGCAGAACGCTTATTAGATATAGGATTTCCATCAGAAAACATAAAAACTAAAATTGCTCCAGAAGGAAAACACACAGAGTCTTTTTGGAAAGCAGAATTTTTAGAAGTAATTACATTTTTATTTAATTTAGAAAACAATGAACGTACAAATAATTAACAAATCGAAACACGCAACACCTAATTACGAAACAGAAGGCGCTGCAGGAATGGATTTAAGAGCAAATATTGAAGCAGCAATCACATTAAAGCCATTAGAAAGAGCTATTGTTAAAACAGGCTTATTTATAGCTTTACCAGTAGGTTTTGAAGCACAAGTAAGACCAAGAAGTGGATTGGCAGCTAAAAAAGGAATTACTGTTTTAAATTCTCCAGGAACTGTAGACGCAGATTATAGAGGGGAAATTGGAGTGATTTTAGTGAACTTATCTAATGATGATTTTGTTATTAATGATGGAGAAAGAATAGCTCAATTAATTATTGCAAAACACGAACGTGTAAATTGGCAAGAAGTAACCATTTTAAGTGAAACTGAGCGAGGTGCTGGTGGCTTTGGAAGTACAGGAGTTTAAATATCTTAAAATAAAAAATGCTCTTTAACTCAATTGACTTTGCAATATTCTTACCAATTACTTTTGTACTATATTGGTTTGTTACAAATAAAAATTTAAGATTACAGAACTTTTTAATCATAACAGCCAGTTATATTTTCTATGGTTGGTGGGATTGGCGTTTTTTATCTTTAATTCTTTTTAGTACTATAATAGATTATTCGATTGGAATTAGTTTATCAAACCAAAATAATCAAAGAAAGAGAAAAATTCTACTTTATATAAGTATTCTTATAAATCTTGGATTTCTTGGGTTTTTTAAATACTATAATTTCTTTCTAGATAATTTTATATCAGCTTTTTCATTTTTTGGAACTAAAATAAATGCAAGTTCTTTAAATATCATATTACCAATTGGAATTAGTTTTTACACCTTTCAAACATTAAGTTATACAATAGATGTTTATAAGAAAAAGCTTGAACCAACTAAAAATTTTATAGCTTTTTCTGCCTTTGTAAGTTTCTTTCCTCAGTTAGTTGCAGGTCCAATTGAACGAGCAACAGACTTACTACCTCAATTTTATATAAAACGACATTTCGACTATACAAAAGCAGTTGATGGAATGAGACAAATACTTTGGGGTTTGTTTAAAAAAATAGTAATTGCAGATAATTGCGCTCAAAATGCTAATATTATTTTTAATAATTCTTATGAATATTCAGGGAGTACTTTAATCCTAGGAGCAGTGTTTTTTGCATTCCAAATTTATGGAGATTTTTCTGGTTATTCAGATATTGCTATTGGAACTTCTCGTTTATTTGGTTTTAATTTGAAACAAAATTTTGCTTTTCCTTACTTTTCTAGAGACATAGCAGAATTTTGGAGACGTTGGCATATATCTCTTTCAACTTGGTTTAGAGATTATCTTTATATCCCCTTAGGAGGAAGCCGTGGAAGTATTTGGAATAAAATTAGAAATGTTTTTATTATATTTATTGTCAGTGGATTTTGGCATGGAGCAAAATGGACTTTTATAGTTTGGGGAGCATTAAATGCTTTATACTTTTTGCCCTTACTTTTACTTAACAAAAATAGAAATAATACAAATACAATTGCTGAAGGAAAATTTTTACCAAGTGTTAAGGAATTCTTTTTAATGTTATTAACGTTTACATTAACTGTATTTGCATGGATATTTTTTAGAGCAGAAAACATTAGTCATGCAACTACTTATATTTATGAAATGTTTTTGGGTTTAAATGATTACATTAATTACTATAAAACATATAGATTTATTTACAATCTTGGGACTCCTTATATTATTGTTTTTCTGTCATTTTTAATCATTGAATGGATAGGGAGAGAACAAAAATATGCTTTAGAAAAATTTGGTATTAAATGGAAACGTTATTTAAGATTTACATTTTATTATTTAATAATAATTATAATATTTTTCTTCACATTAAAAAAAGATCTATCATTTATATATTTTCAATTTTAAATTATGAAAAAATTTATATTTCAATCTATATTTATTTTTATTTTTCCATTTATTCTAATTATATATTCTATTAATTATGTATTAAATTTCCCTACAAAATATACTATTGATAAAGGGACTAATCATGTTTTAGTAAAATGGAATGAAATTAAAAACCCAAATGAACAATTCGATAATATCATCCTCGGATCTAGTAGAGCTTACAATGCTTATAATCCAAAAATAATTGATAGTATTACTAGTAATTCTACATATAATATGGCTACAAGCTCTCAAAATATAATAGAAAGTTACTATGTTCTTAAAGAAGTTTTAAAGTATCAAAGCCCTAAAAAAATTATTTATGAGATATTTGTTCCTCAATTTACTAACACAGATTTTTATCATATAATGTTAAATGCACATTTTATGTCTAATCAAGGTAAATGGGATATGATATTAAATGGATACCACCAAAAAGGTTTAACCAATATATTTAACCCACTTTTAAAACATAAACCCTATCTAAAAAATGAAATCACATCTGTTTTCAATTTAATGAAAAGTAGTACTCAAAATATTTCTAACACAGGATCTAATATTTCAAAAAACAGGTATTTGATTAAAGGATATATGTATGATAATTTTATAATTGACTCTATACAAGCTAGTAAAATGGGGCCTTTAACATACAATATTGACGATTCTTTAGCTATTTTTATCAAAGAAAAGTTAGAACTAATCATTAAATTATGTAATGAAAATAATATTGAATTAATCTGTGTTAGAGCGCCTTACCCAAGAACAAGAATTAATGGAACTTTAGAAGATAAATCTTCAATATTTTTTACAAATTTTTTAGATATAAAAGGAATTCCTTTTTATGACTTCAATTATTATAAAAATAATAATTTTTATGATTCCGATTTTACTGATCACCACCACATAAATAGTAAAGGAGCCTCTAAAGTATCTAAAAAATTAGGTGAAATTTTAAAAGAACTAAATCAATAAAAAAAAAACCATTTTAAAAATTTGATATCCTTTAAAAAGTAAAGGAGTTTTTTAATTTCGGAAGATACTCTTTTCCAATAGGTACAAAGTTTTCTTCTAAATCTATGAGCGCATCAGTTGGTTGCAAAAAAAGTTGTCCTTTTCTAGTATTTAACTTTTCAATACAATCTTTATTGATGATAAAACTCTTATGAATTCTAATGAATTTTTTAGGTAAAGTTTCTTCAAAATGTTTTAATGATTTTGAAGTTGATAACTTCTCTCCCGTAATATTAAAAACATTGGTATAGTTTCTTTCTGCTTGTAAAAAACAAATGTCTTTATAAGATAAAAGATGAATATCAGAGCTTGTTTTTACAGCAAGATGTGATTGTTCTTTTGTAAATTCTTTCTCAAAGAATAATAATGACTTTTGTAATTCTACTGGTTCAATTGGTTTACTTAAAAAATAAGATATTTGATTGTTTACTGCCTCTTTTGCATAATAATTATGTGAGGTTGTCATAATAATGGTTGGCAACTCCATAAAAAATTCTTTTAATTTAGGAATAAGCGTAAAAGAATTTTTATCATTTATTTCTACATCTAAAAAAATTAGGTCGGGTTTAGTTTTTAAAATTAAAGCAAATCCATCCTCTAAATTCGATGCAATATCTATAAGCTTATAATTAGAATGTTTGTCTAAAGTGGTTTTTAAATCATCAAGAGCTTCTTGATTGTCTTGTATAATTACGTATTTGTATTTCATATTCTCTTTTTAAAAGATAAAATTTCTAAAAAATAGACTTCATGCAAATTTATAAATAAAAAGTATTAAATAATAATTAATCAGGATAAACAATTATTTTTACAGGATAAAGGTTAAAATACTTTTCAATTTTAAAACATAATTTGAAGTGTTGTTATTAAATAATGCTTTTTTATTATATCTTTATGATTAAGTCTTCTATATAAAATAGGAATCTTCTTTTAGTGATATTAGAAGCTTAATGACCTTTATTAACTAACAAAAAATAAAAATATGATTTTAGGTGTTTCAGATTGGTTAAGTCCAAAAATAAATGTAGAAGCAAAGTATATTAGAATAGGCTTTGTAGTTGCCTTTTTATTCGCTGGTGTTGGATTAGGTTTATACTTAATCTTATGGATTGTAAAGTTGCTTTCTAAGTAAACCATTTAAAGTCTTATTCTATTAAATACAATAGATAAAATTAGAAAGAGAACATTTTAAAAATAAGAAAACTGCTATAGATTGATTACTTCTATAGCAGTTTAATAATAATAGTTAGAACTTTTAATATTTATTCTTGATTTTCAATAGCAATCTTTATTTTACCTTCAAGTTCTTCTGCTAACTCAGGATTGTCTTTAATTAAGCCTTTAACAGCATCTCTACCTTGCCCTAATTTTGTTTCTCCGTAACTAAACCAAGAACCACTTTTCTTAACAATACCTAACTCTACACCAATATCTAAAATTTCACCAACTTTAGAAATTCCTTGTCCATACATAATATCAAATTCTGCAATTTGGAAAGGAGGTGCTACTTTATTTTTAACAACTTTAACCTTGGTACTGTTTCCAATAACTTTGTCTCCGTCTTTAATTTGTGTTCTTCTTCTAATATCTAAACGAACAGAAGCATAAAATTTTAATGCGTTACCACCCGTTGTAGTTTCTGGATTACCGAACATAACTCCAATTTTTTCACGTAATTGGTTAATAAATATAACGGTACATTTTGTTTTAGAAATAGTACCTGTTAATTTACGTAATGCTTGAGACATTAAACGAGCATGTAAACCCATTTTAGAATCTCCCATTTCTCCTTCAATCTCCGATTTTGGAGTTAATGCTGCAACAGAATCAATAACCACAATATCAATTGCACCAGAACGAATTAAGTTTTCTGCAATTTCTAAAGCTTGCTCACCATGATCTGGTTGAGAAATAATTAAATTATCAATATCTACTCCTAAATTTTCTGCGTAAAATTTATCAAATGCGTGTTCTGCATCAATAAACGCTGCAATTCCTCCTGCTTTTTGAGCCTCTGCAATTGCATGTAATGTTAAGGTAGTTTTACCAGAAGATTCTGGTCCATAGATTTCAATAACTCTTCCTCTTGGATAACCACCAACGCCTAAAGCCAAATCTAACCCTAAAGAACCAGATGAAATTGCATCTATATCTTCAGTTACTACATCACCTAATTTCATTACAGCTCCTTTACCATAAGTCTTATCTAGCTTATCTAGAGTAAGTTGAAGTGCTTTTAGCTTTGCTGTTTTTTCTTTATCTGTCGCCATTAATCTTGCTTGTTTTATTTTTAAATAAGTCCGACAAGTTACAAAAAACTTAAATTAGTTTCCTAAAAAATAACAGTCAAATTTATTCTATTTTTACACAAAGCTTACTAACAATGAATTTTAAAGTATTTTTAAAAAATAAAGAGTGCACAGTTCACATAGAAAAAGGGGAAATCATCAGTTTTCAAAAAGATGATAAAGAATATATTCATCAAAAAGGAAACAAAGGTTGGCGTAATTCTGATGATGAAATGTTTCCGGTTATTGGACCAACTTCTAAAAATAATTTTAGAGTACATACCAAAAATGGAGATGCAATTCTAGATCAACATGGTTTGTTGCGTGAGTTAGAATATTCTTTAGTTTCTTCGGATGAAAACTCAGCTAAATTCATCAAAAAATACAAAAAGAATACACTTATTAACAATAGTAAGTTTCCTAAAAAATCTACAGAAGAAAATCTTTCTTGGCCTTTCGATTTTACTTTCGAAAAGAATTTTACCTTAGAAAATGATGTTTTAAACATAGAATTTATCATTAATTCTGATGAAGGAATGCCATTTATGTTAGGGTATCATCCGGCATTTATGCTATCTAATACTGGTAATGAAACTTTAATTTCTAATGATACAGAAATTACTTTAGCAGATGTTTATAAAGCTGGTTCAAATGCTTTTCCGGTTTTAAATGCTGATAAAATCATTTTAAAAAATATTGATAGAAACGATTTAGAAATTACTACAAAAGGGTTTCATAATTTTATGTTATGGACAGAAGTTGATAACATGCTTTGTATTGAGCCTATTACACAATATACATCTTACACAAATCAGAAGTTTTCTGAAGAAAATATGAGTATTTCTAAAGGTGAAAATAGTTTTTCTGTAACTATTAAAGTAATTTAACAACAATAATAAAATCTAAAATAAAAAATGAAATTTACCTTAATACTTAGCCTTATACTTGTCTTTTCTTGTAAACAACCTACTAATAAAACTACCATAGAAAAAGATAATAAAAGCATTGTAAAAGAAATAGAAAAAAGTTTTATCAAGACAACGATAACTTTTCCTTCTAAAGATAGTTTACCAATTACTGCAGATATTTTTAAAAATAAAGAGACACCAATTACTGTTTTATTATGTCATCAGGCAGGTTATAGTAGAGGAGAATACAAGGATTCTGCTATAGAATTAACTAAATTGGGCTATGCTGTTATGGCTATAGACCAACGTTCTGGTAAAACGGTTAATAATATAGATAATCAAACAGCAATAGCTGCTCGAGCAAAAGATTTAGGAGATACTTATTTAGATGCAAAACAAGATATTGAAGCTGCTATAGATTATATATACAACCAAAATGGCGGACAAAAAATTATATTAGTTGGTAGTTCTTACTCTTCTTCTTTAGCACTTTTAATGGGCGTAGATAATTCTAAAATTAAAGCCGTTGTTGCATTTAGTCCTGGTGAATATTTTAAAGGAATTGACATTAATAAAAGTATTAGTTCTTATAAAAAACCTGTTTTTGTTACTTCTTCTTTAAGTGAAAGTGCTGCCGTTAAAACATTAGTAAATAAAGTAGATTCTAGTTATTTAACGCATTTTATACCAGAAGTAAAAGGAATCCATGGTTCTAGAGCACTTTGGAAGACTACAGAAGGTAATGAAACGTATTGGGCTTCTTTTAATGCGTTTTTATCTTCTTTAAAAAACTAATAAATTGATAAAAAAACACCGTCATTTTATAATTCACAAACCTTGGGGAATGATTTCTCAGTTTGTAAATCCCGCAAAGCGGAAGAAAAAGTTATTAGGTGATTTACATGATTTCCCTGCAGGAACGATGGCAATTGGTCGTTTAGACGTGCCGTCTGAAGGATTGCTTTTATTAACAACTGATGGTAAAGTATCGGCAGAAATTAGATCTCATAAATACGAAAAAGAATATTACGTACAAGTTGATGGTATTATTACCCAAAAAGAAATTGAGCAATTACAAACCGGTGTAGAAATTGGTTTTAATGGCAAAAAATACATAACAAAACCTGGTAAAGCTTTTATAATAGACGATCCTAAATTTCCGCTTAGAAGCATGAAAATTAGAGATGAAAGACATGGACCAACAAGTTGGGTTTCTATTATTATTACAGAAGGAAAATTTAGACAAGTACGTAAAATGACGGCTGCAGTAGGCTTACCAACCTTACGTTTAATTCGTGTGCGAATTGGTAAAATAGAATTAGGTAATTTAAAAATTAGTGAAGTAAAAGAAGTTGATAATTTAATGTAACATTTATCACAAAAAAACAACTTTTATATTTCTATTTTTACGTTATGAACAATTCTAACACCACTTTATATATAGTAGCTGCTGTAATTATTCTACATTTTGTAGTGGGTTTTGGTTACTTAATTTACAAAATGACAAAAAAGGGAGATAAAAATTAATTTATCTCCCTTTTTTATATTTAAAATTTGTGTTTAAAAATCGAATCCTACATAAAGTTGCCAAACTCTATTTTTAGGCTTGTCTTCATCATAAATATCATTTTGACCTAAATGGTATCTAACTCCTAAACTAACGCCTGAATCACTTTTAAAACCAGCTCCTACATTCACTCCCCAATCAAAATTATTAGGTTCAAATTCTTTTTCTGTATCATATAAAATAAAACCAGAATCGAAGGTTTCTTTATGTGATATTGAAAAACCTATTTGAGGTCCTGCTTCTAAAAAGAAACTTTTTACAGGGTATAATTTTAGCATTAATGGCACATTTATATAGTCTAGTTTTTGGGTATACGTACTAGATCCATCTATAATTTTATAACCTTGCTTAGAGTACAAAATTTCTGGTTGAATAGAAATAAATTTACCTATAAAAGATTCCCCATATATACCAATATGATATCCATGTAATCTATCTGTTTCCGAACTACCATCAAAACTTACAGAAGACATATTATATCCTCCTTTAATACCTGCTGTTGCTTTATTTTTACTGTCTTGCGCATTTAATGATAATACACTTGTAATCATTAATGCCATTGTAATATATATTGTTTTCATTTTTCTATTTTTAAAATTATTTTCCACCATTGGCTTTTAAATCTTCTAAACATTGTGCGTCTAATGTTGGTACTTTTCCGCCAGAAAGCATATTGCCTATTCCTTGGCTTGTTTCTGCTGCCCAATACATTAAACAATCTTCTTCGTTACAGTGTTTTGGATGCTCTGTATCTTCATGATTACTTTGTAATTCACTTCCTAAATTTGTTAAACCTAAAAGATGGCCAAATTCATGATTAATTACTGAGGACTCTAATAAACTCCTTTCAGGTTCAAAAGCACCATTACTTAAACCATGAAGTGTTTCTTCGTAAATTACAAAAGAAGTGTTCCAATATGCTGCGCCCAAAATAGCACTAGAACTAGTATCTTTAGAAGATTTTCCGTTTACAAATAATACCCAAACAGCAATAGTTGTATCTGAACTGTATTTAGTTCTATGCTCTTTTTCTAAAGCTACTACTTCTTCTAAAGTATATGCTTCTTTATCTGTAAAAGAAATTTCTTGAGTTATATAGGTTACTCCTTCCGGTTTATTAGTTCTATTCGTAATAAAATTTTTAAAATTATTTATAGCTGTTTCAGAGGGTTTAAAACCTTCTATATATGCAATTTCAACAATCATTTTTTTAAAAATACCTCCAGAAAGTAAATCGTTTGCAGAAGAACCTGTTATTTGTCTGTTTGTACTTACATTTATTAAGTTACCTGTTTCACTATCTATTATTTCGTCTTCTTTAGAAGAACAAGAAAATAAAATACTGCAAACTAGAATTACTTTTAAAAGAATATTTTTCATTCTGATTTTATTAAAACTTTACAGCTATTACTTTAGGGGTATAGGGGCAATAGCTGCAAAGTTATCATCAACTAACTATATTTATTACTTAATAATCTTTTAAATCTTCTTAAAAGCTAAAGTTACAGAAGCATCAGTTTTACTTTTTAAAGTAATTAATGCACTGCTATAATTAGTGACAACCCAATCATTACCTAATGCACTTACTGCTGTATTGCTTGCAAAATCGATAGTTACAAAAGCATCTATTTCAGAACTTACTGTATAGGTTCCTTCAACTTCATTTAACGTTGCATTTACTACATCTTTGGCTACTACTTTTAAATCGTTTGTAAATTCTATAGACCAATCTGCATACTCATTTGCAGTATCTACACCTGCTGTAACAAATGATTCTACTTTAAATTTAGTTCCTGTTAAAATAGCCTCTACTTCTACTGCAGTTTCTTTTGCCTCGTCTTTTTCTTCTTCATATTGTACACATTCTGAAACCGCATTTTGAAATTCTGTATCACTATTAATTTCTGTTGAAGTACCGTTACTTAAGGTTACATTTATTGGATAATTTACCGCAAATAACTCATCAGATTGTAAATCTGTCATAAACGTATACAATTGTTCTTGTGATTGTAGAACCACTGTTCCTGTTTGTTCTAAACTTATACTATAAGTTAACATGGTTATAGGAAAATTGATATCTATACAAGAAATAGCATCTTTTCCATCTTCTTCTGCTTGCTCACATTCTTCCATTAAAGCATCTAATTCTGCTTGGTTATTTACAGTTACCTCTGTATAATTACTCGTTTTTACACGAATAGGAAAATTAAAAGTTACAGCGTCACTATCATCATTAAACTCTCCCATAATGTTTAAAACTGTAGAGAAATCTAATTTACTTATAAGCGTAATTTGTTTTCCGTTTACAGTTGCTGTTAATGGAAATAACAACTCAGTACATGCGTTTCCGTCTAAAAAATCATCTTCAGAACCATTATTTTTAGCAGCTCTTTCATAATTAGAAGCTGTTGGAGATGTAGATGAATTTGTGTTTGGGTTTGTACCTACTTGTTCACTTTCATCAGACTGACAAGATGTAAAACCTAATATTGCAGTTAAAGCAATTGCCGTAAATAATTTTAATGATTTCATAATAATAAATTTTGATATTTTTTGTTTTTTGTATTTATAAGTAAGACAACAGTAACTATTTATCTTACTTATTTTTTGAATAGCTATATTATTGCTGTCCTGTAAGTAAAACAACTAAACATTTATTTACCCTACCTTTGTCCTCAAAAAAAATGATATTTTTTATTTAATCCCCTTAATATGACTGATAAATCTCTTTGTGATGAAATCAATTTTAATGAGTTTTATACTTCTCATATTCAGTCTGCAAGTAATTTTGCTTATTATAAATCTGGTGATAAAAATGCCTCTTTAGATTTAGCACAAGAAGCCTTTATAAAAATATGGGAACATTGTTCTAAAATAGATTTTACAAAAGCCAAGTCGTACTTATTTACAGTTATTAACAATCTTTTTCTAAATAAAGTAAAACATCAAAAAGTAGTTTTTGAGTATGCTAAAAGCAGTCCTTATTTAGATGTTAATAACCAAAGTCCAGATTATTTATTAGAAGAAGAAGAGTTTAAAAACAAACTAAAAAATGCTATTGCAGGTTTAACAGAAGGAGATCGTGAAGTTTTTTTGATGAATAGGATTGATGGAAAAAAATACAGAGAAATTGCAGAAACGTTAGAAATATCTCAAAAAGCAGTAGAGAAACGAATGTCATCAGCATTAAAAAAGTTAAGAACTAAAATAGACGGAATTTAATATCAATTTAAGGTAGGGTAAACTACTGATTAGTTGTTTTATATATAGAAGTACAATATAATGAAAAAAGAAAAAGACATATTAAAATGGCTAAACAGAGAAATTTCTGATGAAGAACTAACGCATTTAAAAGAAACAAAAGATTTTAATACTTTAGAAAAAATAGCACATTATTCATCTCAAATAGATGCTCCTAAAGTTGATGTAGAAAAAGCCCTGGCAGATTTTAAATTAAAAACTGAAAATACCTCTAAAAAAGGAAAAGTTATTCCTTTTAATTATAAAAAACTCTATAAATATGCAGCAGCAGTGGTTGTCTTACTAACAACTTCTTATTTTTTTCTCTCTAATAATACTGATAATGCTATTTATAAAACAGCCTTTGCAGAAACAAAAAACTTTAATTTACCAGATAATTCTGAGGTAGTATTAAACGCAAATTCAGAAATTTCTTATGCGAAAGATAGTTGGCAAGAAAACAGAAATTTAACCTTAGACGGAGAAGCATTTTTTAAAGTACAAAAAGGAGAAAAGTTTACTGTAAATACAGAAGTTGGTAAGGTTACTGTACTTGGAACACAATTTAATGTAAAGGAAAGAGATAATTATTTTGAAGTAAAAACCTTTGAAGGTTTGGTAAGTGTTGTCTATAAAGATAGCTTGATTAAATTACCTAGAGGATCCATTTTTAAAGTAGTAAATGGCGTGGTAGATATTAACAATACTTTTAATATTAAAGAGAAATCTTGGTTGCAAAAAGAATCTAATTTTAAAAGTACAGCTTTGCGTTTTATTTTAGAAGAAATAGAAAATCAGTTTGGGTATACTATCGAAACTACAAATGTAGATTTAGATATTTTATATTCTGGTGGTTTTACACATACAGATATAGATATTGCTTTAAAATCTGTTACAATTCCGTTACAGTTATCTTATAAAATTGATGGTAAAAAAATTACTATCTTTAATTATGAGAAATAAGTATCTTCTTTTTTTTATCAGTTTTATACTGACTAATAGTCTTGTATTTTCTCAAAATTCTTCAGAGAAAAAGCCACTTGCATCAATTTTATTAGCGCTTGAAAAAAGTTATGATATAAAATTTTCTTATTCTGATAATGATGTAAAAAATATTTTTATACAACAACCAAAAAAAGATATTTCTATAGAAAATCTACTCTCTTTTTTAAATAAAGAAACTTTTTTACAATTTAAAACCTTAGACAATAGATATGTAACCGTTTCATTTTTAAATAAATACATTTCTGTCTGCGGAACCGTTTTAGATGCTAACTCCTTAGAACCTTTATTTTTAACTTCTGTAAAAGTAAATGGTTATAAATTAGGAACAACCACTAATAATAACGGTAATTTTAACTTAAAAAATGTACCGGCTAACGCTACTTTAACAATTTCTTTTATCAGTTTTAAAACAAAAATTATTACCGCAAAAGAATTGTTTTCTTCTAACTGTAAAGAAGTTTTTTTAGAAGAAGAAACAGAAGAATTATCAGAAATTATAATGCCTAAGTTTTTAACCGCTGGTTTGCATAAAAATACTGATGGTAGTACAGTTTTAGACACAGAAAAATTTGGAATTTTACCAGGTTTAATAGAACCCGATATTTTAAAAACAATTAAAATTCTACCAGGTATAGAAAGTATAAACGAAAGTATTTCTAATATTAATGTAAGAGGTGGTACAAATGACCAAAATTTAATGCTTTGGGATGGTATAAAAATGTATCATTCAGGTCATTTTTTTGGGCTTATTTCTGCTTATAACCCGTATTTAACAAAAAAAATATCTGTTACTAAAAACGGAACAAGTAGTGCATTTTCAGACGGGGTTTCTTCAACTATAAATATGGAAACATCTAATGAAATTACAAATAAACTTTCTGGTGGTGGTGGATTTAATTTGTTAAGTGCAGATGCTTTTGTACAAGTTCCTATAAAAAAGAATTTAGAAGCTCATATTTCTGCAAGAAGGTCGTTTACAGATGTTATTAACACTCCAACTTATAAAAATTATTTCTCACGCAGTTTTCAAGATAATTCTATTTCATCAAGCACTATTAATAACGCTGATTCTAAATTTTATTTCTACGATTACTCCTTTAAAGTTTTATATGATGTTAGCTACAATCATACTATTAGAGCCAATTTTATTCATATAAAAAACAATTTAGACTATCAAGAAAAATACACTACTAATACTACAACAATTGAAGAAAATAGTTCTTTAAAACAAGAAAATTTAGGAGCAAATATCAACTGGCATGCAAATTGGGATGCTAAATTTTCTACCAACTTATCTTTCTTTTTTTCAGATTATAGAATAAATTCTACAGATTATAATAAAGATTCAGATCAATATCAAACGCAGTTTAATAATGTGTTAGAAACGGAAGTAAAGTTAGATTCTAAATATGAGATTTCTGATGTTTTACATTTCACTAATGGATTGGTAATAAATGAAATAGGTGTAAAAAATACCACAACTGTAAATGCACCTACATTTTCTAAAACAGACAAAAATGTGTTGTTAAAAAGTGCCTTTTATACTGAAATAGAGTATCATAAAAAAAATACTTATGCAAGATTTGGAGTTCGGGCAAACTACTTTGATCAGTTTACAAAATTTGTTATAGAACCTAGAATTAACATCCGACAGCAATTAAATACAGAATTATCTGTAAAATTAGAAGGCGAATTAAAAAACCAAACAACAGCACAAAAAATAGATTTTGAAGATAATTTTTTAGGAATAGAAAAACGAAGATGGATTCTTTCTGATGATGAAAATACTCCTATTATAAAAAGTAAACAGGCTTCTTTTGGAGCAGCATATTCTAAAAATAAATTATATGTAGATATTACTGGTTTTTATAAAAAAGCAGATGGAATTACAGCTGTAAACCAAGGCTTTTATAACAATACACAAGCCGTAAATTCTATAGGAAATTATAAAGTAAAAGGGGTTGAGTTTTTAGTGAATAAACAAACTGAAAAAATTAGTACTTGGTTAAGTTATACGTACGCTAAAAACGATTATACATTCGATATTTTTAATCCTACAACATTTTCTAATAGCTTAGATATTACACATTCTTTAAGTGCAGCATTTAACTATAATTTTACTGAATTTTTTAAAATTTCTTTTGGTGGAGTTTTACGTTCTGGTAAACCTTATACAACACCTATTGATGGAAATGAAACCATAAAAAGTGGTAACAGAACTATTGTAAATTATAACAATCCTAACCAAGAAAAGCTAGATAATTTCTTTAGATTAGATCTTTCTGGAAGCTATAATTTTGATTTTTCTGATGTTATAAAATCCACTATTCGTCTAGGTTTTACTAATTTAACGAATAAGGAAAACATTATAGATTCTTATTATATTGTAGATGAAACTAGTAAAAACAATGTAAATAGAGTAAACAATTATTCTTTGCCTTTTACTCCTAATTTAAGCTTTAGAATCAACTTTTAAAAGAAAATAATTTACCTAAAATTTGATTAAATCGTGTTAAAAAACAATTATTCTCTATCCATTCTAATATGCGGAATACCATCTTCTAAATACTCCTCGCCTACTTGAATAAATTGATGCGTTTCATAAAATTTCTTTAAATATTTTTGCGCAGAAATAGTAATTTTATCAACCTTAAAATGAGTTTTTATTGCTTCTATAGAAACTTTCATTAAATCATGTCCAAAACCATATTTACGTTCGTTAGCAGCAACTACTACCCTACCAATACTAGCATTTTTAAAATAAACTCCTGGTTTAAAAATACGTGTATAAGCAATAATTTTATCATCTTTTAAACAAAAAACATGTAATGCTTTTTGATCTTTAAAATCTACATCTTGATATACACAATCTTGTTCTACCACAAAAACTTCAGATCGTAATTGAAGTATCTTATAAAGTTCTGTTGTATTTAACTCTTGAAAGGTTTTTATTTGAAAATTCATCATTTTAAAATCTTTATATTCTCTGTATAATTTTACTAAAAAAACAAAATCACTCAAAAAACAACAGTTATCAACACATTGTTACTTCGAGTGAAATTTTATTTTTTAAATTTTGTAACAGAAAGTTATTTATCCGGCACAAGAAATTTTTTGAACTCTATCTCCATGTCTACCACCTTCAAACTCTGTAGAAAGAAAAATATCTACAAAACCAATAGCTTGTTGTAAAGACACAAAACGTGCAGGGATTGTAAGAACGTTTGCATTATTATGTTGTCTTGTTAATGCAACTAATTCATTATTCCAACACAAAGCAGCTCTAATACCTTGGTGTTTATTAGCGGTCATTTGTGCTCCATTGCCAGAACCACACAAAATAATACCCATAGTTGCTTTACCACTTTCTACAGCATCTGCTGTTGGATGAATGGCATCTGGGTAATCCATAGAATCGTTTGTATTGGTTCCAAAATTTAGAACTTTATATCCTTTTTCTTCTAAATGTTTTATAATTTCGAATTTGTATTCTGTACCTGCGTGATCGTTACCAATGGCAATTGTCATAATAAATTGATTTTAATTGTGTTGTAGCAACAAAAATACAGAAACTAACGGTTATCAACAGTTATAAACAATCAAAAAATTAGCTTTTTTAATAACCTTTTAATTTTTAACTCTTTAGCTATGTTAGGTAATTGTTAAGAAGTATCGGTAAAGTTTTACAAGTAAATTTGGTATATTGAATTAAAATTATAATACAGCGAGCACTACCACATACACAACTTTATTTATGAGTTTTTGATAAAAGTTTATCAACATAAAATTAACCATTTGTTTACATCAATTTGGTTATTAACTATTAAGAGTTTTAGGTTAACTACTGTTTATAACTATTGTTAATAACTCTAATTTTAAATTGATTTATAAGCTTTTAAGTAACTCATAACTTGTCAATGATTTTTAATAACTGAAATTAAAAAATAAAAAGACATTTTTTTATAGTAGCTATTCACACACTATTATAACCATTATTGTTTTTTTTAAATTTAAAAAGAAAATATAATTATAATAAAGAATGTTTATAACTGTTGAAAACGAAAAAATGAAATAGGAGGAAAGCGAAAAGAAAAAGGAGAAGAAATTGACTTAACTTTTATTAGACTCTTTATTTTTCTGTTTATTGAGAATAAAAGTATTTTTAATATTTTAAAGTTGTGTTACCTTTTATAAAAACAAAAGAGCATTTTGTCTTTAATGTTTTTTTTCTTAAAATATAAGCTAGATAGAAATTATAAAGTTGATTTTTAATTAGTTCACTACAAAATTTATAGCCTTTTCAATAATTTTTACATGTACTTCTCCAGTTCCAATTATCTCACCATCAGCCTGAATAAAAGGTTTTGCTGTTTTTGGAACCACTCTAATTGCTTTAGTTTTATACGTTTCTAGTTTTTTATGATCTACAATTTTACCAGAATATAATTTAGGTAAATTTAAAATTAAATCTAAGATAGTCAGGTTTTTAGCTATGGTAATATCTAATAAACCATCTGTGCTATTTACATTTTTTGTAAACTGCATTCCACCACCAGAAAATTTACAAATACCAAAAACGGTCATTAAACAATTAGTTTCTAGAATTTTATCATCAAAAATAATTTTAAACACTGTTTTTTTATAAAGTAATAAACCAGCTATTCCGCTTAATATATAAGCTAAAGAGCCAAAACTTTTTAAAGTTTTTAGTTTATTAACAATGTAACCATCATACCCTAAACCAGCTACATTATTAAAAAAAACAGTTCTATTATCAGTTTTTAAAACACCAATATCTTGTAAAATAATATTCTTTTTATGAATAATTTCAATCGCTTTTTTAACGCTATTAGGTATGTTATAAGTCTTTATCCAATCGTTACCAGTTCCCTGTGGAATTACAGCAATAGTTATATCAGAAGTTTTTGCGTACCTTTGCGTCATTATTCCGTTAACTACGTTATGTAGTGTTCCATCTCCACCAATCGAAATAATATTTCTAAAACCTTGTTGAATTGCGGTATCAACCAATTCAATTTCGTGTTTAGAAAATTTTGTAAAAGCAAAAGAAAAGTCTATTTTTTTATTGTTTAATAATTGTTGAATTTCCTTCCATTGTTTAGAAAAATTCCGATTTCCAGAAATAGGATTTGCAATTATAAACCAAGATGTAGACATAAAAATAATAATTAAAGTAATGCCAAATTACAATTTTAGATTGATAACCATTTTTTAATAGCCAATCACAGTAAATAATTGTAATTTAGTATCATATAATAAGAAGTAAGAATTAATGACAAAAAAGAAGAAAAAAATATATAAAAAGAAAGGGAACGTTGTAAAAGACTTAACCAGAAATATATTTAAAGTATTAAAACAAGACAGCGAAAAATCTTATAATCATAAGCAAATTGCTGCAAAATTAAAGATTTCTGATACAGATGGTAGAACCCAGATAATTAAGAAATTAGCAGAATTAGCTGCAACCAAAGAAATAAAAGAAGTAGAGCGTGGTAAGTTTCAAATAAATGTAGATAGAAAATATTCTATTGGTACTTTAGATGTAACTTCTACCGGAAATGGATATTTTGTAACAGATGATTATGAAGACGATATTTTTATTCCGAATATTAATTTGGGTAAAGGTTTACATAACGATACTGTAAAAGCGTATGTTTATAAAAGACGTAGTGGAAAGAAATACGAAGCAGATGTTGTAGAAATTATTGAACGTGCAAAAACAGAATTTGTAGGTGTTTTACAAAAAAGTAAAACCAAAAATTTTGGTTTTGTAGTACCGGATAACAACAAAATGTATGCAGATATTTTTGTGTCTGAGAGCAAGTTGAATGGGGCAGTAGATGGCGATAAGGTACAAGCTACTTTGTTAGATTGGCCTAAAAACTCTAAAAATCCTTTTGGAAAAATTACAACCGTTCTTGGTAAACCAGGAGATCATAATACAGAAATGCATTCTATTTTATTAGAATATGGTTTGCCTTATGAGTTTGAACCAGAGGTTGAAAAAGAAGCAGAATCTTTACCAATTGAAATTACAGAAAAAGAAATTTCTAAGCGTAGAGATATGCGTAAAGATTTAACTTTTACGATAGATCCAAAAGATGCAAAAGATTTTGATGATGCATTATCATTCACAAAATTAGAAAATGGTAATTATGAAATAGGAATTCATATTGCCGATGTTTCTCATTATTTACAGCCAAAAACAATTTTAGACGATGAAGCTTATAAAAGAGCTACATCTGTTTATTTAGTAGATAGAGTAGTACCAATGTTACCAGAAATGTTATCTAACGGAGTGTGTTCTTTAAGACCACATGAAGAAAAGTTAACATTTTCTGCAGTGTTTGAATTAAATAAAAAAGCACAAGTAGTAGGCGAGTGGTTTGGTAGAACGGTAACATATTCAGATCAACGTTTTGCTTATGAAGAAGCACAATCTATTATAGAAAATGTTAAATTATCTGATGATGTTCAACCTTATACTATGCCAGAAGATATTTCTATTACAGATGAATCTTATGTAGTAGCTCCAGAAGTTGTAGAAGCTACTTTAAAATTAGATGAATTGGCTAAAATTCTTCGTAAAAAAAGAATGAAACAAGGCGCAATTTCTTTTGATAGAGTAGAAGTGAAGTTCAATTTAGATGAAGAAGCAAACCCAGTGGGTGTATTCTTTAAAGAATCTAAAGATGCTAACAAATTAATTGAAGAATTTATGTTGTTAGCAAATAGAAAAGTTGCTGAATTTATTGGTTTTTCTAAAGGAAAAGCTACCAACAATACATTTATTTACAGGGTTCATGACGAGCCAGATGTAGAAAAATTGGCTTCTTTAGAAAATATGGTTCGTAAATTTGGATACAAAATTAATACAGATACCAAAAAATCTACCTCAGATTCTTTAAATCAGTTATTAAGTGATGTGCATGGTAAAGCAGAATCTAACATGATTGAGACTTTAACCATTAGAACTATGTCTAAAGCGGTATATACAACTCAAAATATTGGGCATTACGGATTGGCTTTTGATTATTATAGCCATTTTACATCGCCTATTAGACGTTATCCAGATGTAATGACACATAGATTACTTCAACACTATTTAGATGGCGGAGATAGCCCAAAAGCAGATAAGTATGAAGAAAAGTGTAAGCATTCATCAAACAGAGAAGAATTAGCTTCTAAAGCAGAAAGATCATCTATTAAATACATGCAAGTAAAATACATGCAAGATCATAAAGATGAAATTTTTGAAGGTGTTATTACAGGAGTTACAGAATGGGGTATTTATGTAGAAATTTCTTCTAATAAATGTGAAGGAATGGTGAGAATTAGAGATATAAAAAGTGATTATTATATTTTTGATGAAAAGCAATATGCTATAGTAGGTCAAGCTTCTAAAAAACTATATCAGTTAGGAGATGATGTTAAAGTAAGAGTAAAACATACAGATTTAGAAAGAAAACATTTAGATTTTGCTTTAATAGAAGCTTAATATTTTAATGGTATGTGATTGATTTAAAATTCATTAACTAAATTTTAATACTTTAAGATTTTTATCTTTTTTATTTTTGTGACAATAAAAAAGATAAAAAGTCTTTATAGTGGTATAATTGTTGAATTAAATATAGTAATCAAAATTTTTAAATAATGAAAAATATAATATATATCTGTGCTATACTGTTAAGTTCTGTAACAATTGCACAAACAACTGTAACTAAAAATTTAGGAGATTATTCTGAGTTAAAAGTCTATAATGGTATAGAATTAGAGTTGATAAAATCTGCAGAGCAAAAATTAGAAATTACTGGAGAAAAATCTGAAATGGTAAAAATTAAGAATGTAAATAACATCTTAAAAATATCATTACCCTTTTCATTAAAACCAGAAAACAATGCTGCAGATGGTCAAGTATTAGTTAAACTATATTATAACAAAAATATAGCTATTATTGATGCTAACGAAGGTGCAACGGTAACCGGTAAAGATGTAAATCAAGACAAATTAGAAGTAAACGCACAAGAAAGAGCTTTTATTAATTTAACAACAGAGGTTAAATATTTAACTGTTAAAACATCATCTGGCGGAATTATAAAATTAACTGGTACTGCAGATAACCAAGAAGTAGATGTAGACTTATATGGTATTTATAATGGTTTTGACATGCAAGTAATTAGTAATTCTAATGTTTTTGCAGGTACAGGAGCTAAAGCAGAAGTTTTAGCAGGTAAAACTTTAAGTGCTAAAGTAAGCTTTGGGGGATCTATATTTTACAAGGGAGATCCAGAGGTTGTTAAAGATAAAAAAGTAATTGGTGGAATTATTCAAAAAAGGAATTAACAAAGGTTAGTGTTATTACCTTTTTTGTATATTTGTGCTATTAAATAAAAGAAAACATGTATAGTTTAGCAACAAATTTTATGTTCATTGGTGGTCCACAACTAATTATTATTGTGGTAGTAGTTTTACTATTATTTGGTGGTAAGAAGATTCCAGAATTAATGAAAGGTTTAGGAAGCGGAATTAAAGAGTTTAAAAACGCTGCTAAAGAAGAACCAGAAGAAAAATTAGAGGAGAAAAAATAATACTTTATTATTCTTTTTAAAACATAAAAAAAGCTCAATTTGTATAAAACAAGTTGAGCTTTTTAGTATATGAATTAAAAAAATCCCCCAATATTTTTAATCATTTTTCTTGAGACAAATATATATATCTTAATCGAAATTATTAAAAATTTGTTATAAACAGGAAGATTTTTGCAGTATTTGGGATAAATGGGAAGGTTTATTGTATCAAACTTTGTAAAGATTGTTTAGAAAAACTTCTAGATACTGGAATAACTATTGGTATTAATTTTGAACCTAATAAATAACCTCGTGCATTTCCAGAAATATCAGTAATATAATTCACATTTACAATATAACTTTTATGACATCTAATAATATTAGTATACTCTTCTAATTCTTTAGTTATTTTTGTTAATGTAACTCTTAATATTTTTTCTTTTAGATTATTATTATGTAACAAAAAGAAACTAGCATAGTTTCCTTGAGAAGTTATATACACCAAATTTTTTATTTTAAAAGTAATAGTTTCTTTTCCATTATCAGAAGTAATAGAAATTTCACTGGCTAGTTTTTTAGAAATTTCTTTTTCTTTTTTTATTTCTTTAATTTCTAATACCTTTTTTTCTCTTCTTTCACGTATATTTTTTTCATTAATAAAAAGAAAAAAGGTTAATGGAATTAAGCTAATTAAAAATGTATAGAAAAGAAATTCTAAAAGACTAAACCTTCTTAGGTGATAAGGTCTTGTATATAAATCACTAAAATACCAAACAATAGTTCCAATTATTGTAATACTTACCACTATTAAAAATAGATTTCTACCAATAGTCCATTTATCTTCGTTAAAATAATCCTTAAAAATAAGTGGTGGTACATATAGAATAATAAAAGCAGATATAAAGGCAGTTATACCTATAGCTAAAGTATATTCTAAAAGAATAACTTCAAATAGATTCAAATAAAAAGGTCTAAAAATATATAAAAATATAAAGATGAATAACCCAAGAGAAAAACTAATTTTTAGTTTAATTTTTATGGATGGATTAAAGTAATAGGGCATAGAAAGCCATTTTCTAATTTTTTTCATAGAAAAAAAATATTTTATATATAAACTTTAAAAATAATATTTATTTATAAGTTTTTTAACAAGAATCTATTGTTCTTATTCAAAAAGGATCTATCTATTTTTCAAACTAAACGAAATTTAAGATAATTATATTATGAAGTAAGTTAAACTATTTTTTTTTATTAAAAGTGATAATTTATCGTTAGAAAATCTTTAATATTTTTTTACGAATACAATGTGCATTCAAATTTAGGAAAAAAAAAACTTAATAAAATATTCTATTAAAAATTTTATTAAGCTTATGATCATTAAAAAGTAGCTATTTTACTATAATTTTACTGCTGTTCCAGAGGCTGTAACCATTAACATTCCTCCATTTTTACCAACAGTTTCATAATCTAAATCTACACCAACAATTGCTTCTGCACCTAAAGAATTTGCCATTTCTTGCATTTCTTTTAAAGCAGAATCTTTAGCTTCTCTTAAAACTTTTTCATAAGAACCAGAACGTCCACCAACTATGTCTCTAATTCCTGCAAAGAAATCTTTAATAAAATTAGCGCCAATAATGGTTTCTCCTGTTACTATACCTAAATATTGAGTTGCAGGCCTGTTTTCTATGGTGGGAGTTGTTGTTACTATCATTTCTTGTAATTTTTTATAAGGTTACTTCATCTTTTATTATAGTAACAAAAGATGAAGTTAAAATGTTTTTACTTATTTATCTAATTTTTTAGGTTTTGCATTTTTCATTGCTTCACCAATTTGGTTACTTGCAGTAAAACTTGCTACCATATCATTTAACATTTGGCTACCTGCTTGTGGAGAATTTGGTAATAATATTAAATTACTGTTCGTTTCACTACCAATAGATTGTAAAGTATCATAATGTTGCGTTACAACGATTAATGCAGATGCTTCTTGGCTATTTATACCAACTCTATTTAAAACGTCTACAGACTCTTCTAAACCACGTGCAATTTCACGTCTTTGGTCTGCAATACCTTGTCCTTGTAAACGTTTACTTTCTGCTTCTGCTTTTGCTTTTTCTACAATTAAGATACGTTGGGCATCTCCTTCATATTGTGCAGCTGTTTTCTCTCTATCTGCAGCATTAATTCTGTTCATTGCTATCTTTACTTGTGCATCTGGATCAATGTCTGTTACAAGGGTTCTAATAATATCGAAACCATAATCTAACATAGCATCATTTAATTCTGTTTTTACAGCAATAGCAATGTCATTTTTTTTCACAAAAACATCATCTAATTTCATTTTTGGTACTTCTGCTCTTACCACATCAAATACGTAACTTGTAATTTGATCATGCGGATAATCTAATTTATAAAAAGCGTCATATACTTTTTCTGTGATTACTTTATATTGTACAGAAACTTTTAATTTTACAAAAACATCATCTAAGGTTTTTGTTTCAATAATAACATCTAATTGTTGGATTTTTAAACTCAATTTTCCAGCAATTTTATCAACAAAAGGAATCTTTAATTTAAGTCCAGATTGTTTAATGCTATGAAATTTTCCAAAACGTTCTATAATGGCAGCTGTTTGTTGCTTCACCATAAAAAATGATGAAAATAAGACAAGTGCAATTATAACAATAGGTATAATAATAGTAGTTGATATCATAGTTTATTTTTTATTTAGTTAATAAATTGTTTATATGTAAAGATAGGGTATTTAGTAATTATTTATAGGACGTATTTTTATTATATTGTTACAGTTTTATTAAAAAAAAATCCTGTAAAAAGTATTTTTCACAGGATTTTTATATTGTTAAGTTTATAAATTATTCTTCTTCTTTCGGAAAAACTTTATATATTTTTCTGTTGTACTTAATCCACTTTTTATATTGCTTTTCAGAAAGTAACGCTTTAATTGTTTTATCAAGTTCTCTATCTTCTTTCTTTAGTATTTCAGAAATAGGCTTGAGGTTTTCACTCATCGTTGTCATTACTTTTTTTTGTGAAGAATTATCACCAGTTTTCATTACTGTTTTCTGATAATTTTCAACCATATCTTTTGTACTTCTTAATACAAACGTATTAATTCTAGTGATGTCTTTAATATCTTTATTGTACTTAGTCAATACCCTAGAAAATTCTTGTCCTTCTTTAGAAGTAAGTTTTATACTCGATTTTTTAGCTGCTTTTTCTATATCATAATTTACAATACCAATATATCTTTCTACATCAAAATTAGGTTCTGGAGCCTTTTGTTCTGTTTGCATCATTTGATTCTGACGCCTGCTTTGACTATCTCCATAACCGTATTGAGCTTGAGCAGTAAATGCATATCCTAAAATTAAAACTAAAAATATTTTTTTCATGTTGATGATGATTTTATTTTTATTGAAAGGTATTAAAAAAAAAATATATACAATTTTGTGAAAAAGTAAAATTTCTTCTATTAACTAATTTTGTAATTAGTTAAATTTTTTTTACAACACATAGTAACGTAGAAAATATAACGCTATTTTTAAGATGTTACTATGTGGTAAAATTATTAATAATACGTCCATTTGTCATTTCGACAATAGGAGAAATCTCATAGTTTATGTAAATTTATCTGATTTTTCTCTTCGTTCGAAATGACAAAACTGTATGTTATTATTTCTATTTGATGAAATTTTACAATTTTTCAATTGCATTTTTAATTCTTTTTACAGTTTCTTCTTTACCAATCATAGCAATGATATCAAATAAATGTGGTCCTGCTAATTTACCTACTAAAGACAATCTTAATGGTTGCATTACTTTACCAAAACCAATTTCTTTAGCAGTAATCCATTCTTTAATTTCTTTTTCTGTATTTTCTGATGAAAAATCTTCTATAGTTGAAATTACAGTAATTAATTCTTGCATTAATTCTGATGTTCCTTCTTTCCAGTTTTTCTTAGAAGCTTTTGCGTCGTATTCTGTTGGAGTTTCGAAAAAGAAACTAGATAAATCCCAAAAATCATTTACAAAAGTGGCTCTTTCCTTAATTGATGAAACTACTTTTAAAACAAACTCTTTGTCTTTTGTAATTCCTTTTTCAGCTAAAATAGGCAAGTATAAATCAGTCAATTCATCATCAGACTTGGTCTGCATATATTGTTGATTGAACCATTTTGCTTTATCTGGGTTAAATTTTGCACCAGATTTACTAACGCGTTTTAATTCGAAAGCTTCAATTAAAGCTTCTAAATTAAATAATTCTTGTTCTGTTCCAGGATTCCATCCTAAGAAAGCCAACATGTTTATAAAAGCATCAGAAAAATAACCATCTTCTTTATATCCACGTGAAACATCACCTGTAACATCGTTTGTATATTTTAAAGGAAACACTGGGAAACCTAATTTATCACCATCACGTTTGCTTAATTTACCTTTACCAACTGGTTTTAAAATTAATGGTAAATGTGCAAATTTAGGAGCATCCCAACCAAAAGCTTTGTATAATAAAACATGTAATGGCATAGAAGGTAACCATTCTTCTCCACGAATTACGTGAGATATTTCCATTAAATGATCATCAACAATATTTGCTAAATGATAGGTTGGCATTCCGTCTCCTTTAAATAAAATTTTATCATCTAAAGTATTGGTATCAATTCTAATATTTCCACGAATTTCATCTTCCATCCTTAAAAGCTCATCTTGAGGCGTTTTAAAACGGATTACATAATTCTCGCCAGAATTTATTCTGTTTTGTACTTCATCATCAGTTAAAACTAAAGAGTTTACTAAAGTTCCGCCTGCTCTGTTATGCCAGTTATAGATAAAGGTTTTACCTTCTGCTTCATGTGATTTTCTTTCTGCATCTAAAGCTTCAGAAGAATCAAAACAGTAATATGCCCAACCAGTTTCAATTAGTTTATCTGCATATTCTTTGTACAATTCTTTACGTTCTGATTGTCTGTAAGGACCAAATTTTTCGTTCTTTCCTGGACCTTCATCAAAAGGAATATTACACCATTCTAAAGCGTCTATAATATATTGTTCTGCATTTGCAACATAACGTGTTTGGTCTGTATCTTCTATACGAAGTACAAAAGTTCCGTTATATTTTTTAGCAAATAAATAATTATATAAAGCTGTTCTTACACCACCAATATGTAAAGGCCCTGTAGGACTTGGTGCAAAACGAACACGTACATTAGATTCCATCTTTTTTATTTTTTATGGTACAAAGATAGTTTTCTAAAGGCATAAAAAAAAGCCTTTAGAAAAGGCTTTTAACTTGTTATGTATATTGTAAAATATTTAGAATTTTTTATAAACACCAACAGTTAATGCTACTTGTTTGGCAACATTGTTTCCATAAAAAGCAGCTGGCAAACTTGCGGTAACTCCAAAATTATCAGAAAATTCTCCAATTGCTTTTAAACCAACAACGCCATATTCTTGGTTATTAACATATAAGGATGTTATTCTATTAATGTCTGGTAACTCAATATCTCCGTTTTCAAAAGATTTTTCTAAATCAAGAAAACCAATGATCCATATATTTTTAAAAACTTTATAACCGTATTCTCCACCAAATTTAAAGTTAGAACTGTAATTATTAGTTCTAATTTTTGCACCAATAAAAGATTGTAAATAAGAATTACTAAAACTTCTACCTGCTAAAAATAGGGGAGTAAAAGTAAAGGCATCATAACCGGTTCTTATTCCTGAATTTTCATAAAAGGAACTTGTGTTTGCTTCTACTGATAATTGACCAGAAAGTAACCAGTCTTTTTTATAGAAGTTATGTTTTACACCAATTTCTATATTTCCTAAACTTGTTTTGTTTTCATTAATATTCTCTGAACAATCTCCAATACAATCTATTGCTGGATCTACATAACTTAAATTATCTACAGAAATTAGTTTAAATGGAAGGTTTACTATTAAAGTTGTGTTATTTGTAATTCCGTATTCTCCATAAATTTGAATTGTATTGTCTGTTATTTCTTTATTAATACTATAATCTGGATCGCCAAAAAAATTATCATAATTAGGTATTGTAGTAAATGACAATTGGGTATATAATTTTCCTTTTTCTTGTGTCCAAGGACCTTGAGAAAATGCAGAAATGGTTAAGAATAAAAATAGAAAGTTGGTTATTTGTTTCATTTTTTTGATTTTAAAACTTAGTAGTACTATTTTTTAATTACTTACAAAATTCGTTTTAACAATTATTTGGTTGTCTATCTATGTAAAAATAGTATTTTTAAAAGTTAGTTATGGCAGAATTTAAAAATATTGAGGAGAAATTACATCAGTTTACACGTAAATATTATACTAGTGAATTGATAAAAGGAAGTATATTATTTCTTTCTTTAGGATTTCTATACTTTTTTTTCACGGTGTTTATAGAATATTTTTTGTGGTTAAAACCAACCGCAAGAACTATTTTATTTTGGTTTTTTATACTGGTGGAAGTTTTTTTGTTATTTCGATTTATTTTTCTGCCAATTTTTAAATTAATTGGTCTTAGAAAAGGAATTACTTTTGAACAATCTTCTAAAATAATTGGTGCTCATTTCCCAGAAGTTCAAGATAAATTATTGAATGTTTTGCAATTGAAAAAAAAGAACAATAATTCTGATTTATTGTTAGCAAGTATTCAACAAAAAGAAACAGAATTACAACCCATTCCGTTTGTAAAAGCAGTAGATTTTACCAAAAACAAAAAGTATTTAAAATATGCAATAGTTCCTGTTATAATATTTTTAATAACCTTATTTACAGATACTAATGATAAATTATCAGAAAGTTTACAACGTGTTGTAAATCATAATATAGCTTATAATCCGCCTGCTCCATTTTTATTTTCGGTAAAAAATAACAATTTAAAAGTGATACAAGGAAAGTCTATTTCTATTTTGGTTGAGACCCTCGGAAAAGTGTTACCAATGGAAGCACTGATCCACTTTGAAAATCAACAATATTTTTTAGAAAAAAATGGTAATGGAACCTTTACTTATACTTTTTTTGATGTTCAACAACCAATTGATTTTTTTATTGAAGCAAACGGAGTTCAATCTCAAGATTATAAAATAGAAGTTATAAAAACACCTACTATTAATGCTATTTCTTTAGATGTTAAGTATCCCAGATATTTAGGTAAGAAAAATGAAATGATTAAAAATTCTGGTAATGTAATAGTTCCCGAAGGTACTACTATTACTTGGAATGTAACTGCAAATCAAACAGATTCGTTGGCTTTTATCAACAATAATAAAAGTGTTTTTTTTGATTCAAATTCAGATAATATTTTTAGATATTCTAAAAGGATTCAAAATCCGGTAAATTATCAAATTTCATCATCTAATAAAGATTTAAAAGATTTTGAGAATTTAGAATTTTATGTAGACGTTATAAAAGATGAATTTCCATTAATTACTGTGCAATCTAATATTGACAGTATTTCACGCGGAACTGCACAATTTGTTGGTCAGATTTCTGATGACTATGGAATTAAAAAATTACAACTCGTTTATTATAATGACGAGCAACCTGAAAATCAAAATAAATTTGAATTGTCAATAACGAAAGAAAATATTCAAACTTTCTTTTATCAGTTTCCTGACGGATTAAATTTAGAGTCAGGAATTAATTATGAATTGTTTTTTGAGGTATTGGATAATGATGCTGTAAATGGAAGTAAAAAAAGCAAGACAAAAATTTTTAATTATCGACAAAAAACAACTGATGAAGTAGAGGAGGAGTTGTTGCAAGAGCAAAGAAATACGATTAATAATATTTCAAATTCAATTCAGAAACAACAAAAGCAACAGAAAGCATTAGAAAAAGTTCAGCAAGATTTACAAGGAAAGAAGCAAATTAATTGGAATGATAAAAAGAAGATTGACAAATTTGTAGAGCGTCAGAATAATTATAATAAAATGATGCAACGTCAAACTGATAAATTACACGAAAATTTAGATCAAAAAAACGAAGAAAATGAAGATCTTCAAGATAAAAAAGAAGAGCTTAAAAAGCGTATTGAGGAGCTTGAAAAAATAGACAAGCAACAAAAATTGTTAGATGAAATTCAGAAATTGGGACAGAAGCTTAATAAAGAAGATTTGTTAAAAAAAGCTAAAGAATTATCACAACAAAACAAACAACAAGAAAGAAGTTTAGAACGTATTTTAGAATTGACGAAGCGTTTTTATGTTGAGCAGAAAACAATGCAAATTGCTAATAAGGTTGAAGAATTGTCTAAAAAACAAGAAGAACTATCTACAGAAAAAGAGAATACTTTAATCAAACAGAAAGAAATAAAAAAGGAATTTGAAGTCATAAAAAAAGATTTAGAAGAATTAAATAAAGACAATAACAAGTTAAAGGAACCTATGGAACTTCCGGATGTGGAAGATGAAAAAGATGATATTGATACTGAATTAAAAAAATCTGAAGAAAGTATTTCTAAAGAAAACAAAGTTAATGCAAATAAGAGTCAAAATAATTCATCAAAAAAGATGAAAGAAATGAGTACTAAAATGCATAAAGCAATGATGGAAATGGAAGGAGAATCTATGGAAGAAAACATTGATGACTTGCGTAAAATTTTAGAAAACCTTGTTGTTTTTTCTTTCAAACAAGAATCTTTAATGCATAAGTTTGAAGAAATTTCTACTTCACATCCAGATTTTGGAAAAGATTTAAAGAAACAAAATGAACTTAAAACCTATTTTGAACATGTAGATGATAGTCTGTATGTCTTGTCTATGAGGTTGCCTAAAATTTCATCAATTATTAAAGATGATTTATCTACAACGCATTATAATTTAGAACAATCTTTATATAATTTTTCTGAAAATCTTTTTTCATATGGAGTTTCTAACCAACGTTACGTTATGACTTCTGTTAATAGTTTAGCAGATTATTTAAGTAATATGTTAAGTAGTATGAAGAATTCTATGTCTATGAAAAAAGGCAAAGGAAATAAATCTAAAGGCAAAGGTTTTAGTTTGCCAGACCTTATAAAGAAGCAAGGAGAGCTGTCTGAAAAAATGCAGCAAGGAATGAAAAAAGGTAATAAACCTAGTGATAATAAAACTGAAGGTAAAGAAGGAAAAAAAGGAGATAAACCAGGAGAAAATGATAAATCTGGTGATAAAGGACAAAATGGTAAAGGAGATAAACTGGGACAGAATGGAGAGAAAGGTAGTAGTGGCGAAGGAGGTTCTATGGATGATTTGGATGGAGAAATTTATCAGATTTACAAGCAGCAAAGTTTATTAAGACAAGAATTACAAGAACAAATTAAAATGTCTGAGGAAGCTGGAAGTGGTAAAAATTCACATGCTAATAAAGCTCTAAAGAAGATGGAAGACTTAGAAAATGAAATCTTAGAAAAAGGTTTTTACGCTGAAACACTTCAAAAAATGCAGCAATTAAATTATGAATTATTAAAGTTAGATAAAGCTGCTTTAGAACAAGGAGAAGATAATAAACGGAAGTCTAATTCTAATTTAAAAGAACTTGAAAAGAGAAATATAAAGGCTTTAGAATTTAAAAAGCAGTTTTACAATCAAACAGAGATATTAAATAGACAATCATTACCTTTGCAGCAGAATTATAAAAACAAAGTTAGAGCATATTTTTCTGACTCAAACAAGGATTAATTATGGTTACTTTTAATTACGAAACATATTTTGATTTAAAAGATGAAAATCTTTTAGAATATTGGATTGATAATGTGGTTTCAAAAAAAGGTTTTAGTTTAGGTGAATTGAACTATATTTTTTGTGATGACGAATACCTTCATAAATTAAATGTAGAGTTTTTACAACACGATACTTTAACGGATGTAATTAGTTTCGATAATACTTTAGGTAAATTAATTAGTGGAGATATTTATATTTCTATTGAAAGAGTTGCTGATAATGCGAAAGATTTTGAGGTTTCTTTTATAGAGGAATTACATAGAGTGATGATACATGGTGTACTTCATTATATGGGATATAAAGATAAAACTGAAACTGAGAAAAAAGAGATGAGAAATGCCGAAAATACGGCGTTATCTGAATTCAAATAATTGATAATCAATAATGTAAATACAAGGTTTCACGTGGAACCACAATATAATGAGTTTATTTTCAACAACATACGACGTTATTGTAGTAGGTGGTGGTCACGCTGGGAGTGAGGCTGCAGCTGCTGCTGCAAACATGGGTGCACACACCTTATTAATTACAATGAATTTGCAAAATATTGCGCAGATGAGTTGTAATCCTGCAATGGGAGGAATCGCAAAAGGACAAATAATTAGAGAGATTGATGCTTTAGGAGGTTATAGCGGAATTGTTACTGATAAAACAGCGATACAATTTAAGATGCTTAATAAATCTAAAGGACCTGCAATGTGGAGTCCAAGAGCCCAATCTGACAGAATGCAGTTTGCAGAATGCTGGAGAACGATGTTAGAGCAAACTGAAAATGTAGATTTTTATCAAGATTCTGTAAACGGTTTATTATTTGATGGTAATAAAATTATTGGTGTAAAAACAGCTTTAGGTTTAGAAATAAAAGCCAAAACTGTGGTAATAACTGCAGGTACTTTTTTAAATGGATTAATCCATATTGGAGATAAAAGTTTTGGAGGTGGTAGAGCAGGTGAGGGAGCATCAACCGGAATTACAGAAGATTTAGTTGCTAAAGGTTTTGAATCTGGTAGAATGAAAACCGGAACACCACCAAGAGTAGATGGACGATCTTTAGATTATTCTAAAATGATTGAGCAACCTGGTGATGAAATTACCGAGAAATTTTCTTATTTACCAACAACAAAACCATTACAAAAACAACGTTCTTGTTGGTTAACGTATACCAATTTAGATGTGCATGATTTGTTGCGTACAGGGTTTGATAGATCGCCAATGTTTAATGGTAGAATTAAATCTACAGGGCCAAGATATTGTCCTTCGATAGAAGATAAGATAGACCGTTTTGCAACGAAAGATAGACATCAAATGTTTATTGAACCAGAAGGTTGGACAACTTGTGAAATGTATGTAAATGGTTTTTCAACCTCTCTTCCAGAGGATGTTCAGGATAAAGCAATTCGTTCTGTAGCTGGTTTTGAAAATGTAAAATTTTTAAGATATGGCTATGCAATTGAGTATGATTTTTTCCCACCAACGCAATTAAAACATTCGTTAGAAACTAAAATAATTGAAAACTTATTCTTCGCAGGACAAATAAATGGAACCACAGGCTATGAAGAAGCTGCTGCGCAAGGTTTAATGGCGGGTGTAAACGCTGCGTTAAAAACGCAAGAAAAAGAACCTTTTGTTTTAAAAAGAAACGAAGCTTATATTGGTGTTTTAATAGATGATTTAATTACAAAAGGTACAGAAGAGCCTTATAGAATGTTTACATCTAGAGCAGAATATAGAACCTTATTAAGACAAGATAATGCAGATTTACGATTGACGCCGATCGGTTTTAAATTAGGTTTAGCTTCTCAAGAAAGGTTAGATAGAGTTATTGAAAAGCAAGAAAAAGCAGATCTATTAATTCATTTTTTACAAAATACAAGTGTAAAACAAGAGGAAATAAACCCTATTTTAGAAGCAAAGAATTTAGCATTGATTAACCAATCTATGAAGCTTTATAAAATTGCTGCAAGACCTCAATTAGATTTTTCTGATTTTAAAAGTGTAAAGAAATTAACTGCTTTTTTAGATGAAAATAATATTGATAAGGAAGCAATTGAACAAGCTGTTATTCATTTAAAATACTCTGGTTATATAGAGAAAGAAAAGAATAATGCAGATAAATTAAATAGGTTAGAGAATGTAATGATTCCTTCTAGTTTTAATTATCAAAAAGTAAAATCTCTGTCTTTTGAAGCTAGAGAAAAATTGAGTAAAATTCAACCGACATCTATATCACAAGCAAGTAGAATAAGTGGTGTTTCCCCCAGCGATATCTCTGTGCTTTTGGTTTATATGGGTAGATAAATTGTGAAAATAATTGCTATGTTCCTCGTGGAACATATTATAAAGAAAAAGTATTATGGGGGAAAAAAGAGGTCTTCACAAAAAGTTAGAACCTTATTTAAATTGTAAAGATTTTACGGTTTCAGATGAAACTTATGAGGTGATGTTTAATACGGAATATGATATGTTGGTGACTTCACCAATTCCGGTAGATCTAGAAAATTACTATAAGAGTGAAAATTATATTTCACACACAGATAGTAAAAAAACATTAATGGATAAGGTTTATCAGTCTGTAAAGAATATTACATTAAGAAGTAAGTTAAATTTAATTAATTCCTTTAAAACAGATTCTAAAAACATTTTAGATGTTGGAGCAGGTACGGGAGACTTTTTAAAAGTATGTGCATCTAATTATTGGAATGTTCTTGGTGTAGAACCAAGTGCTGATGCAAGAGAAATCGCAAAAGAAAAAGGGATTATTTTACAAGAAGAATTACTTGATATTCAAAATAAAAAATTTGATGTAATTACGCTTTGGCATGTTTTAGAACATGTAGAAAAATTATCTGATTACATTTCTAAATTAAAAGAATTACTTTCTGAAAATGGAAGATTAATCATTGCGGTACCGAATCATAAAAGTGATGATGCAAAATATTATAAAGAGTATTGGGCAGCTTTTGATGTGCCAAGACATATTTGGCATTTTTCACAAAACTCAATTCAGAAAATATTTTCTGAAGAGAATATGATTGTAGAAAAAACATTGCCAATGAAGTTTGATTCTTATTATGTTTCTCTTTTAAGTGAAAAATATAAAACAGGAAAAATGAATCCATTGAAAGCATTTCATAGAGGTTTTGTTTCCAATTTAAAAGCAAGGAAAACAAAAGAATATTCTTCTTTAATTTATGTAATTAAAAACAAGTAGAATTATAATTTTTTTTTAAAAGAATTATCAACCTTCAAAAAAATAATTTTGAAGGTTTTTTTATGATGAAAAATCAAGTTGTTCCTCGTGGAACATTTTAGTTTTTTAATCTAAAATTAGGAACGTTTTTTAAAACAATAATTAAAAAATTGATTTAAGAATGGTTTTATGGTTTAGCTACAAACATTAAATTAAAAATATAGATTACAGGTAAGAACGATTTAATTTTATCTGAATATTTATAATGTTGGAGTAGTGGTAGGTTTTGTAGAATTTTATAATAGCTGTTTTATAGATTCATAATAAGTTTGAAAAGTTCAGTTACTTCAAAATAAAATGTAACTATAACTCTTAGTTTGGGTATTAAATTTTAATTAGTTTTTACTTAAAATTTTATTCTCTTTTAAATTCTGGTTCAGTTGTGTTTTTCTTATCGTATAAAATTCAATGTTTTTTTGAAAACAAGTTGTATTGTAAAAATCCTTTAGAATATTAAATAAATATGTTTTTAAGAAGAGATCTCAAAATTGAAAAAAGAACGTTGTAAAATCAGTTTTTAGTTTCATTTACATCAAAAAGAGGAAAAAGTATATCTTACTTTAGTTTTTGTACCTAAAAAGCCATTAAAAATGATTTTAAAAAGACTTGTTTAAAACATATCTCAAATAGAGTAGAAATACCTTAGTTAAAAAAGAAAAGCTCTTAAAACGATTGTTTTAAGAGCTTTTTCTATAAATATTACTTATGTAATTGATAAAAAATATCAGTTTTATTTATTTAGTAAATATACACCACAAAGTGAAATGATAAAATAGACACCTAGAGACATCGCTCCTGGATAATCTTTTGCAAGACGTTGCCCAATAAGCATAAAAATTATACTAATGGCAGAAAGCTGTATTCCGAGTAATGCAATTTCTTTTGCTTCTGAAGTATAAATTTGATACACTCCAATAATCATAAATCCTACAGCAAGAATTTCTATGATTAATAGAATGGATAATAAAAACGGAACACTGCCTTTTAATGGAGAATTTTTAAAATGATCTTTTATAAAAGAGATCGTTCCTTTCCAATCTAGTATTTTTTCGAATGCAGATATTAAAAAAGTAATGATTAAAAAAAATAAGATTAAAATCTCAGTAGGGTAGTCAGATAAAAAATGCATAATTACTTCCCTTTATAATTTTCCGAATAATCGTTGTAAAAAGCTTTTCGACTTTTCTTTGATATCTGTTAGTTCCTCTTTAGCATCTTCTGCAAAATTGGCTAAATGTTCTGCTGCGTCTCCAGCTAATTCAGAACTTTTTTCTTTTAAATCTTCATAAGTTTCTTTTGCGTCATCTGTAAATTCAGTTGTTTTCTGTTTTGCTATTTCAGAGTATTCTTCTGCTTTATGTTTTACTTTTTCTATGTTTTCATCAGATAAAAGTTCTTTTACTTTTCCTTTTGCATCTTCAAAAACGTCTTTAGCATCTTCTACAAATTCGTTTGTTTTTTCTTTTGTGCTTTCAAGAGTTTCTTTTGCTTCGTTAGAAGTTGAACCTAAAGTTGTTTTTAGGTTCCCCTTTAAATTTTTATTTTCTTCTGACATTTTTTTTATTAATTTAATATTATATAATCCTAAAGAAAAGCTTTATCAATAGGTTCCCAAAGCTCAATTTTGTTTCCTTCGTTGTCTAAAATCCAACCGAATTTACCATAGTCATGTTCTTCCATTTCACCTACAATAGTAACACCTTCTTTCTTTAATTCAGCTAATAATTCTACTAAATTTTCTACTCTGTAATTAAACATAAAGTCCTTTTTAGAAGGTTCAAAATGTTTAGTGTCTTCTGCAAACGGACTCCATTGTGTAGAGCATTTATTTCCGTTCTCATCTTTCCACCAGAAAGTACATCCCCAATCGTCCGTATTAAATCCTAAATGATTTTTATACCATTCTTTTGCTGCTTTTGCATTTTCAGATTTAAAAAATAAACCTCCAATTCCTGTAACTCTATTTTTCATAAACTACTTCTTTTTAATATTAGTTTCATAAACTGCTATCCATTCATCAACAGTTATTTTTTTACATAATTCAGCAATTAATTCAAAAGGAATTTCTGCTGTTTTTTTAAAACGAATACAACTTTTACCCATATCTAATTTGCGTTTGCAATGCTTTGGATATTCGTTTACAAACCAATCTTTAATTTCTGGAATGGCATAAATACCACTATGATATAAATTTATGGAGTTTTTTTGAGAAGCAAAACTCATAAAAGGCAAAGGTTCTTTTGGGTTGCAATGGTACCCATCTGGATACAAAGAATGAGGAACATAATACCCAATCATTCCATACTGAATACCTTCTTTAAAACCACTAGGCAGGTTTTGTTTGATGGTTGTACGTAATTTTAATAAAGCATTTTTACGTTCTTCAGGAACCTGTTTTATATACTCTTCTACTGATGTGGCTTTGTATTGCATAATTTTAGATTTATACAAGTGTCATTTCGAATGACAAAAGTGTAACAAGTTAAACATATTTTGTGAATTAGAAGTATTGAATAATCGTATAAAGAAGCTAATGTAAAACAGAGCAATTTAATGAGATTTCTCCCAAAAAAGTAGAAATAACAAAACTGGGTGTAACCATAACTGAACATATAATAATATGAAATTGTCACTTCGACCAAAGGAGAAATCCCATAACAGTGATAACACAAACCTATGTAATTTCTTTTGATAAGTTAGAAATCATTACTCCTTAAGTTTTATAATATAAAAAGCCCCTTCAGGTTTTTAAAACTGAAGGGGCTGATTGTTATAGTAAATTATTTAATTAAATTTTACCTTAATTTTACCTTAATTTTATCTACAATAGTCTGTGCCAATCGTTCTTTACTTTCAACAGTCCAACCGGCAACATGAGGTGATAATAAAACATTTTCTGAATTGATTAAATATTGAAAAGCCTCTGGCATTTTATCATCAGAAAACAAGTTTTCAAAAGATGCTTTTTCATACTCTAAAACATCTAAACCAGCACCTAAAATCTTACCGTTTTTTAAAGCTGAAACCAAGTCTTTTGTGACTACAGATTTTCCACGTGCGGTATTTATCAACCAAAAAGACTTTTTAAAACCATTGATAAGGTCTGCATTAATCATGTTTTGAGTAAGTGCTGTTTGTGGTATGTGTAAACTTAAAACGTCTGATTTTTCTTGTAATTCTTCTAAAGAAACTTGTTTACAATTTGCATCGCCAACATTTGGCTTTATATCATAACACAAAACTTCTACATCAAAACCACGAAGTTTTTTTGCAAAAGATTTCCCCATATTTCCATAACCAATTAATCCAACCGTTCTACCGTCTAGTTCAATTCCGCGGTTTTCTTCGCGCAGCCATTTACCGTTTCTAACTTCTTTATCTGCTTTGTTTAGCTTGTTAAATAGTGATAACAGCATTCCTAAGCTATGTTCTCCTACAGCGTTTCTATTCCCTTCCGGAGCAGCAATTAATTCAATATTTAAGCTTTCTGCATAATCACAATCTATATTTTCTAAACCTGCACCAACACGTCCAATAAACTTTAAGTTGGTGGCTTTGTCTAAAAATGCTTTATCAATAGAAAAACGACTTCTAATTATAAAACCATCATAGTTGTGAATTTTTGCTATAACTTCTTCTTTAGATGAAGTGTAATCTTCATCGTTTTGATACCCTAAATCATTTAATTGATTTATTAAAAGCGAGTGATTTGAGTCTAGGTGTAGAATTTTCATTTTTAGTATTTTAGATTGTTGGAGTTCTTAGAATTTTAGAGAGGAATTAAACTTAGACATCATTTTAATAATTTGTTGAAGCGTGTTATTAAGTTTTTCAAGTTCTTCTTTTTCAAGAAACCCTAAATCAAAAGTTGTGTTTCAATTTCATAACAAGATCCTAAATAAATTCTTAGAAAACGCTTAAAATCTTTATTTGAACTTCTTACTGTTCCTTCTGCAATATTAGAAGGAATAGATACTACTGCTCTTCTTAATTGAGAAATTAATCCAAACTTTTCATCTATAGGAAAAGATTTAGTAATAATATAGATATCAGTACAAAAAGCTCTACTTAATTGTCAAAATTTTAAATCTTTATACCGATGCATTTTTTATAAATTTTAGATAATTAGATTGTTAGAAAATTATAAATTTTATTCATCCAATTTTAGAATGTTTATGTTAAATCTAATCATCCAACAATCTAACAATCCAATCATCGATACTTAATATTGCTCTTTATCATTAGGGAAATCACTGCTTTTTACATCATCAATATAAGATTTAAAAGCGCCAGTCATTTCTGTATGCATATCTAAATATCTACGTAAAAAACGAGGATGAAATTCGTGTGTCATTCCTAACATATCGTGGGTAACTAAAACCTGACCATCAACACCATTTCCGGCACCAATACCAATTACAGGAATAGAAATTGCTTCTGCAACTTCTTGAGCTAATTTAGCAGGTACTTTTTCTAGAACAACGGCAAAACAGCCTAATCTTTCTAACATTAAAGCATCTTCCATTAATTGTTCTGCTTCTTCTTCTTCCTTTGCTCTAACTGTGTACGTACCAAATTTATAGATAGATTGTGGTGTTAAACCTAAATGTCCCATTACAGGAATTCCGGCATTTAAAATACGTTTAATAGATTCTTTAATTTCTTTACCACCTTCTAATTTTATAGAATGTCCGCCGCTTTCTTTCATAATTCTAATAGCAGAACGTAACGCTTCTTTTGGGTCTGATTGGTAACTACCAAAAGGTAAATCTACAACCACTAAACATCTTGTAATAGCTCTAACTACAGAACTTGCATGATAAATCATTTGATCTAACGTAATAGGTAAAGTTGTTTCATGACCCGCCATAACATTAGATGCAGAATCTCCAACCAAAAGAACATCAATTCCAGCTCCATCTAAAATTTTTGCCATTGTAAAATCATAGGCAGTTAACATGGAAATTTTCTCTCCATTCTTCTTCATATCTACCAAAGATTTTACTGTAACTTTTTTATATTCTTTTTTTGCTGCTGACATACTTTTTATTTTTTATAATAGTATGTAAATGTAAGGAAAAGCATTAAATATTAAACAAGTTAATCTTTGGTTAATCTTAAGAAGATAAAATTTTATTAAAAGGTTATTTGTTAATTTTATTGCTTGTTATTTGTAGTTTTTCATTTAAATTTCTAAGAACTTGTATGTACTTAATTATTTGATAGTTAAAAAAGAAGTGGTAATTGTAAAGAGTAAAGAATAAAAAATAACATTATATTTGAATTTTATTTATTAGATGACAGAAGAGCAAGTTGTATTAAACACAGACAAATGGATAGATAATTATGCAGATTATATGTATAATTATGCTGTTGTGCGTGTAAATAATAGTGACTTGGCTAAAGATTTAGTTCAAGATACTTTTTTTGCAGGATTAAAATCAGCTAAAAATTTTCAAGGAAAATCTACCGAAAGAACGTGGTTAATTTCTATCTTAAAAAGAAAGATCATAGATTATTACAGAAAAATAAATTCTAAAAAAGGACAAGCTGAAGTTAGAATGAATTTTTATGATGATGGAGAAAATGAAGGTAATTGGTTAGAAGAAAGAGTGCCACAGAGTTGGGACAATCAGTCGGAAAAAACCATTGAAAACGAAGAATTAAAAAGTCAGTTAGATTCTTGTATAGATGCTTTGCCAGAAAAATATGCAATGGTTTTTAGAATGAAAACCATACAAGAGTTTGAAACTGAAGAAATTTGTAAGGAGTTAGATATTACAGCGTCCAATTTATGGGTTATCATTCATAGAGCAAGAACACAGCTCAGAAAGTGTATGGAAGATAATTGGTTTAATAATTAAGACATGTTTAAAAATTTAAAAATTACCTGCGACGAAGCAACTACTATTTGTGATAAAAGCCAATACGGTGCTGCTACTATAAGTGAAAAAGTGAAATTAAGTATTCATTTTTTAAGTTGTAAAATATGTTGTCTTTACACAAAGCAAAATAAAACACTTACAAATTTATACAAAGGGCAAGCTAAAAGTTGTAAAGACATAAAGCGTTGTTTAAGTAAAGAAGAAAAGGAAGCTCTAAAAAGAGAGTTAGAGAAAATAAAGGAATAAAGATATTTTGGTAGTTTTTAAAAAACTACATTTTTTGATTTTTTGTTAGATTGAAACGGGATTTATAGAAATATAGATTCCGTTTTTTTGTATTTTAGCTTTTTGTCTTCTCGAGCGCAGTCGAGAGGATTTTTAAAGAAACTTAATAAGGTCTCGACTGCGCTCGACCAGCTATAAGATGCATTTTTTACCAGAAAATATAGACAATTATGTTGTGGAACATTCACAACAAGAGCCAACCATTTTAAAAGAATTAAGTAAAGAAACTTGGCAAAAAGTATTGAATCCTAGAATGTTAAGCGGTGCTTTTCAAGGAAGAGTATTGTCTATGATTGCTAAATTAATTCAGCCAAAAAACATTTTAGAAATTGGTACGTATACTGGGTATTCTGCTTTGTGTTTAGCGGAAGGATTAGCATCCGAAGGAAAAATTTTTACATTAGATAAAAATGAAGAATTAGAAACACTTCAAAATAAATATTTTGAAAAATCTGGTTTCAGAAATCAAATAGCACAATTTGTGGGGAATGCAATTGAGATTATTCCTACTATTGACCAGAAATTTGATATGGTTTTTATTGATGCTGATAAATCTAATTACATCAACTATTTTCATTTAATTATTGATAAAATGAATTCGGGTGGAATTATTTTATCTGATAATGTACTTTGGAGTGGAAAAGTAGTAGAAAAATTAGATCCTAAAGACAAAGACACAAAAGTGCTTTTAGAATACAATAAATTATTAAATACAGACGATAGAGTAGAAACGGTACTATTACCAATAAGAGATGGTTTAACAATAACTAGAGTAAAATAGTTTCCGCTCTGCGGGATAAAAAACATTGTTTTTAAAAACCAATAAACTATTTAAAAAGTAATTTTTGAAGTGTTTATTATGGTTTTCCGCTACGAAGGAAAGATAGTTAAGGTAATTTTTTTTAAGAGGAATAAACGGTTCTAAAAATAAATTTAGAAATTACGCTTTATCGGGCCAGTTAAATCTTCAATATCTTGTTTTACAGAATTGATTCCTTTATTAATATCTTTTGTAATATTTTTAAATTCCTGGTTTGCGCCTTGAGATACCTCTTTTGCAGAATCTGCTTCTGCTTTTGGTAATTTAGAACTTTCGTTAATTTCTCTCTTAATATCGTTGGTTGCATCTTTTACTTGACGCATTCCTTTTCCTAATCCTCTGGCAATTTCAGGAATCTTATCTGCACCAAAAAGCATCACCACAATTAACATGACAACCATTATTTCTGGACCACTAATAAATAAAAGAATTGTATTCATATACTACAAAGGTAAATATTTATTCAATATATAAACTTCACAAACCAAAATATTTGTAGTTTAGAAAAAAAATATATTAAAAATAATTTAAATGCTTAAAAGAGTACTTGTAATTTTGTTTGTAACTGTCTATTTTACAAGCTGTAAAATGGTTAAATTATCTAGAAATATCGATCAAAAATTAGCAACTTCTTTTTTTGATAATCAATTTACGGGAATTTATATTTATGATGTAGCAGCAGATAAAGTACTTTATAATTATAATGCAGATAAGTATTTTACACCTGCAAGCAATACTAAAATTTTTACACTTTTTACAGGTTTAGAAATGTTGCCAGATTCAATTCCGGCTTTTAAATACGCTGTAAATAAAGATACAATTACCATACAAGCTACAGGAGATCCTACTTTTTTACATCCATTTTTTAAAGACAGTACCGCTTTAAAATTGGCAAAAAAATATAAAAAAGTACATTTAATTGCTAATAATATTTCTGATAAAAAATACGGACCAGGTTGGGCTTGGGAAGACTTTGATAGCTATTTTAGTCCAGAAGTAAGTGCTTTTCCAATGTATGGGAATGTTGTTGCAATACAAAATGAAGATTCTATAAAACTAATCCCAACTTATTTTGCTGATAAATTAAAAATTACAGATAGAAGTTATGGGAGAAAAGAGCTTTCTAATTCTTTTTATTTTGGAAAAAACAGGAGAAGAGACACCGAAATCCCTATGATTATAAACGATTCTTTACTCTTAAATCTCTGGAATGATATTTTACCCAACAAAGTAAGTTTATTGCATAAATCGGCTTTAAAACCGGCTACAATTGCCTATAGCATTCCTAAAGATTCATTATTTAAAAGAATGATGGAAGTAAGCGATAATTTTTTAGCAGAACAGATTTTAGTTTTAGCGTCTTCAACACTTTCAGATACATTGAGTTCTGCAAAAGCAAGAAACTTTATTTTAAAACATCAATTACAAGATTTAAAACAAAAACCACGCTGGGTAGATGGTTCTGGTTTAAGTAGGTATAATTTATTTACACCCATTTCTTTTGTAGAAGTTTTAACAAAAATGCACAAAAAAATACCATCTAAAAAGTTGTTTCAGTTTTTTCCTGTTGGTGGAGAATCGGGTACTTTAAAAAATTGGTTTTCTGGGAATCCAAAACCGTATATTCATGCAAAATCTGGTACTCTAGGAAATAATTATAATTTAAGCGGATACTTAATTACAAAATCGGGTAAAGTATTAGTTTTTAGTTATATGAATAACCATTACATGCATTCTAACGGTGAAGTAAAAAAGAGAATGCAAATGATATTTGAGGAACTAAGAGATAATTATTAAATATATTGATTAAAATAGCATAAACTATGGAAGAAATAATAAATGATTTTAGTGCAGGTATTCTTTTTTGGCAAGTAATTCAAATAGTTTTTTTAGCTGCATTGGTCTATTTTTTATACAAAGTATCTAGACGTTTTAGTAAAAAATAATTCTCCTCTTTTTTTTGTTGATAGGTGTTATCTTTCTCTTATAATGAATTCTTAAGTGGAATATTATATTCAATAGATTATGCTTTTATAAGCTAAAATCATTCCTTATTTTTACGCAAAAACATAGATATGCAAGCTTCCGTACCTAACACTAAGCAAAGATTAGATGCTGTTGATGCGCTTCGTGGTTTCGCTATTTTAGCCATTATGCTTTTACATAGTATAGAGCATTTCAATTTTTATGTATTTCCAGATGCTTCTTTACAACCAGCATGGTTAACTACGTTAGATGGTTATATTTGGGATACGTTGTTTTTCCTCTTTGGAGGTAAAGGGTATGCAATATTTGCATTGCTTTTTGGGCTTACGTTTAGTATGATGTATCGCAAGCAAGCTAAGGCTGGTGTAGATTTTGGAGGACGTTTTTTTTGGCGACTTATTCTCTTAGTTGGATTTGCTATTGTAAACGGAGCCTTTTTTCCAGGAGAAATACTTTCACTTTATGCCATGGTAGGAGTGGTGCTTATTTTAGTACGTGGTTGGTCTTCTAATTTTGTTTTATTAGCGGCTTTTTTACTTTTATTACAGCCAATTGAGTTGTGGCATTATGTACAATCATTAATAGATCCAGATTATGTTTTACCCGTTTTGCCTACAGGTAATTTGTGGCGTATGCTAAAAGAAGGGCAATTGAGTAATTCTTTTTTTGATTTAGTAAAATCAAACACGCTTTACGGACATAAAGTAACTTTCTATTGGTCTTTACAAGTAGGTAGAACCGTACAAACTGCAGGTCTATTTGTACTTGGGTATTGGCTAGGAATTAAAGATCTATTTGTAACCAGTGATGCTTCTATTCGTTTTTGGAAAAGAATGCTTGTGGTAGCTGCTATTGCTTTTATACCGCTTTATTTTTTAGGTGAAAATTTTGCTGCTTTGGTAAGTTCAAAAGTGGTTGTGGGGTCTTTAGGAAAAGCCATTACCATGTATCAAAACTTGAGCTTTACATTTGTATTAGTCTCTGGTTTTATTTTGCTTTATCAATATGGTGGGTTTAGAAAACTAGTAGGCGGTTTGCGTTATGTTGGTCGTATGAGTTTAACTGCCTATGTGCTGCAATCTATATTGGGAAGCTTTGTATTCTTTGGTTACGGCTTAGGTTTAGGTCCAAATGTAAGGCATACAGTAAGCCTAGGAATCGGTATTGTATTGTGGATTATTCAGTTTTACTTTTTTAAATGGTGGATAAACAAATACGGACAAGGTCCTTTAGAAAAGCTATGGCACCGTCTTACTTGGATACAGTTCAAAAAAGACTAACCGATATTTTATTTCTTAGCATTCTAGGGACTGACAAGCATTCTTTTTGTTGTAAATTTGGATAAAAACAGATTACTAAACAAGTGAAGTAAATGAAATTTAAGTGCTCATTTTAAAACTATAAAAAATACATACGAATATAACTTTTGAAAATCAGAAGAGTAAGGATAACCATTAAATAATGGGGTAAAAGAACTTTTGATAGTGATATAAACCGTTGGCAATAATAAACTAATTATGATATTTACAAGTTTAATAAATATATTTTCTATAGAAACTTACAACCCGAATTGGTTTGATTATGTTAGTCTATTCTTAACAGTTGGAAGTATTATTGGAACTTACTTAATTGCTGAAAAAGTTTACAACAGAGAAAAAGGAGATAAAAGAGTTGAAGATATTTCACTCCAATATTCAGAAAATGAATTATTTAAAAATAATTTAGAATCTATTAAATCACCGATTTTAAAACAAATAGGTGCTATAAATGAATATATTGAAAGACAAGATTCTAAAATGAAATTTTATCCTGAAATTCAAGTTGATTTTCTACAATTTATAAGTTTAAAAGATATTTATAAAAAATATGGTTTTAATAATAAAGAAAAAATAGAGGAAATAAATAAGCTAATGACTAATTTGTACTCACTTTATGATTTTAGAGAATCTTTAAGAAGTGAAGTAAGAACATATCTTGAAAAATATAATTATCACGAACAAAAATTCTATAATTACAGATCGTTATTATATACTCGGTATTTTGAATTATGTAATATGAGAAATACTAGCTTTAATATCGAAAATGGAATAAAAAAATGGACATTTGATGGTAATGATCATTTTATGGGAGAATATTCAAAATTAGTTCTAGAGACATACTCTAATAATGAAGTAATGGAAAATAATGCTTTAATAAGTAGGAGAAAATTAATTAAAAAATTTGTTTTTCCATTAGTAGAAATATCTGCAAAATATGTTCCAGAGGATTACAATGCTATCGAGATTAATGAAGTTTCAAATCAAGTAGTTCACGCATTTCAAGATATGGAAATTATAACTGAAAAGCATTTCAAAGTTCTGAAAAGTTATGTGAAATCTTTAGAATCGGTAAATGGTAAAATAAATGAATTTTTAGAATAAAACTATTGCCAACACCTTGTATAAAAAATTGCTATATTTGGTTTAAACTAAAACATGTTGCTTTTTTACCAACTTCTGAATTTCTGCGGGAAATTCCTCGTTCACAAAATCGCAACTTTTCTTAACACAACAACGTTGGCATTCATTGAACACCGAAATAAAAACAAAAATTATGATAAAAATTAATAGAAAGGAAAGATTATCTAAAAAGGGCTATGTGAAAGTTATCCTTTTCGTAGTGACTTTTTTAGTAGCTAAAACTATATTTTCAGATTGGGAACATTTTAAAGCAGGATTGTTCGGAATTTAAAGAAAGACTTTTGACCTTTAACTCATATATTGCATCAAAATCTGAATTAAAAACCATAACTAAATATGGAATTTAGCATGTTGCGGAATTGTTCACTCAATCGAAATTGGAATTATAATTGAAGGAGAGTTACAGGTTAGTTTTTTGAGGAAAACAACATAATTAGTACTTTATCACGAGTTTTATGTGCAATAGGTTTTATTTTAACATTAAAATGGTTTCCTTAAAAAAAACAGAAATCAACTGAATAAAAACAACGAAATGCTAACACCGTGTAAAAAAAAATGCTGGTAAAAGCATACTTGCAAAATCCTCCGGAATTTCACCGTTCGTGTTTTATTTATTGAATTCATTGCTTAAATAAAGCTTATACAACATCGCTTCTTAATAGAAAGTAGTTTTAATTCTCTTACACCTAAAAATTAAACTTCGCTTGTCTGTCATACATAATAATGCTTCCAGCAACAGAGACATTTAAGCTTAATTCAGATTTAAACTTTACCAAATGATGCGATTTTTCAATCGCTAATTTAGACATTCCATGATCTTCTGCGCCTAATAAATAAACGCAACGTCTAGGATGCTCAAATGTTTCTAATTGTACCGCTTTTTCATCTAATTCTACACCGACTAACATAGCTCCTTTAGGAAGATTATTAAAGAAATCGTCAAAAGTTTCGTAATGAAAATAAGGCATTGCACCAGTGGCTTTGTGCGTATCGCAAGCTTGTTTTGCATAGCGATTGCCTATGGTAAAAATAAAACTAGCCCCCATATTTTGGGCAGAACGCCATAATACACCTAAATTTTCAGGCGTTTTTCCATTCTGAATTCCAATGCCGAAAAAACCTTGTTCTAAATTGTTTACCATTACTTTTTAATATTATTCAATTTCATCAACGTTTTTTTAGAAGCATTTTAATGCTCTTTAAATTATTCAAAAAATATTTTATTTCTTAACTAGCTTATTTTGATAGTACTAAAAGATAAAAAAAATATCCATAAATCATATATTATCTTTATTTAGAACAAATAAAAATAACATTGTATGTTTGCAAAATATTTACCAAAAACTAGTGTGTCATTATCAGATTTCATACTGGAAACATGATATTATTAACAGATTAAAAAAATACTTAAAATCAAAAGTAATGAATTATTTTATAAATTCGAAAAGTTCTATAAACCTCACTAAAATAGTATGCTGTATACTGTTTTTATTAAGTTTCCAAGATGGGAAAGCTCAAAATATAAGTGGTAAAATTCATGGAAAAATTGTTAATCAAAGTGGTACTCCTCTTTCTAATGTAACCATTCAAATTAAAGAATTTTCTTTGGGAGCTTCATCAGATAATAATGGTGAATTTATGGTGAAAGCACCTATTGGTGAGATTACTTTATCTGCTTCATATGTTGGTTACAAAACAGTTAATAAAACCATAACAGTGAACTCAAATAAAATTTCTGAAGTAAATTTGATACTTACAAATACATCAGAAAATTTAAATGAAATTTTAATTGAAGCTCATTTAGACAAAGAAAAAGTACCTACAGTTTCTCGTTCTGCTACAAAATCTAAAATTAGTTTAATGAACACGCCTGCGCCTGTAGTTGTTGTAGGTGGTTATTTACTAGATCAACAAGCTAACAATACGATACAACAAAGTATTAGAAATATAAGTGGAGTTACACAAGCGGGTAATAATTATAATATTGGTGATAATTTAGTTATTAGAGGGTTAGGTGCTAATTATGCCTACGATGGTATGTATGGTGGTGGTAGTTTAGGAAATACATTTAATCCTGTTCGTTCGCAAACTAACATAGAAAGAATTGAGGTTTTAAAAGGTCCGTCTGCTGGTCTTTACGGAATGGGCGCCGCAGGTGGAGTAATTAATTTAATAGAAAAAAAACCTTTAGATATAGAACAATATTCTATTGAAACTCGTTTTGGAAAATGGGGACATTATAGAGTTATGGTCGATTTAACGGGTCCAATTTCAGAGAAATTAAGCTATCGTTTTGTAAGTGCAAGTGAAGTTGAAGAAGGATATAGAGATGTATCATCTGAAAGATTTGAGAATTATGGATCTTTAAAATATGAAACAGATAAACATCAATTTATATTATCTAGTGCATATATAGAAGATGCTGTTCAAATTGATCCAACAGGAAACCCTGTAAGATTAGTAAGTACAAGTTTATTAGGTAATCCGGAAGATGGTGGTTATAATTGGGAAAACTTAGTAAATGATACAGGTTTAGATAGTAGTGGAAACTTTTCTGGTGTACAATTAACTGATGAGCAACGCCAAATTTTGGCAAACTCATTAACCAATACAGATGGTTATGAACCTTTTGATATTGGAGACGCTACATTGGTATCACCTTTGGCAACACCAAACAAAGGAAAAGAATTTAGAGTAAAATTACGTCATGAGTGGAAACCAAGTGAAACTGTTAACATTACAAACCAGGTTTTGTATAGAAATTATAGCTCAGATTATGTTAGGCAAACAGGGGCTTTAAATTATTCTTATTATCAACAAAGTGGTATTATACATAACGATACTCGTTCGCCATTAATTATAGATGATGTAATTTATCCGTATGAGGCAAGACGTCAAGAATATAGAATTGTTGATGCTCAAGAAAAAATGTTTCAATATTTTGGTGATTTTCAAAAAACATGGGGAAAAGGAAATGCTTTAAGAGGAGAACATTTATTAAGTATTAACTACGAGAATAGAAATATTGATTACAGCCAACATTCTACTTGGGATGCAGATGATAGTAGAGCGACTAATCCTGTGCCATACATTTTAGATATTAGAAACCCTAACTGGGGATCTGGAAGTATTTGGGATTATGACCCAATTTTAAGAAGCCAATACGAAAAAACAGTACAAGGTTATGGGGTCGGTTTTCAAGAAGTTATTTATTACGATAAATTAACAGCTAGAGTTGGTGGAGCTTATTTAGGTACCCAACAAGATTATAGAAATTTGTATGATGATGGACAATTAGTTGATTTTAACGATGCTGGTTTTGCTTATAATTTAGGTTTAAATTATAGAGCTATGGATCAGTTATCTTTATTTGGTAACTATTCTGTTGGTAGAACGGTTTATAGCGTAACATCTTCTTTAGATGGTGATGATCGTCCTGATTCTGAATCTTTGTCAATAGATTTAGGAATGCGTTTTAAGACGAAAGATAACAGTTTATTAGCGTCTCTTGTATTTTTTCAAACAGCAACCACAAATTTACAGTATGCTAATGATGATTATGAAGATGATCCTGCAGCATCAAATTTTAATATTGATGTACCTCAGTATTTTTATGATCAAGAAAATAGAACAAGAGGTGTAGAGTTAGATGTAAATTATGCAGTTAATAATTTCTTATCATTTAATACCAATGCAACATTTCAAGATCCTAAAACGATAGAAGGAGAAGATGTTATTACAGAACAAAGTAAAGGTATACCAAAAACCTATGCTCGTTTTTGGGGACAATACAAGTTCTTGTTAGGTAAACAAAAAAATCCTTTAAGTTTTAACTTAGGTACAAGTTACGAAAGCAAAAGAACTATTGATGGTTATAGTTTAGTAGATGCTCATGTAAATAGCTATGTTCTTTTTGATGGAGCTCTAGCTTATGGAATTGGAAAAAATTGGGATTTAAGATTAAATATTGAAAATATTTTTAATACTAGATATTATGTAAAAGCAATGTTTGCAGGAGCTTTACCAGGAGAAACTAGAAATTTACAACTTACTGCAAAGTATAAGTTTTAAAAAATACAGTAAAAAATAATTAAAAAGAGCTAAACATTTACGTTTAGCTCTTTTTTACTTTTTAATCAACATTCGTTTAATTTCATTCAACTTCATTAATGCTTCAATTGGTGTTAAAGTATCAATATTTGTGGCTAAAATTTCTTCTTTAATATTTTCTAATAACGGGTCATCTAACTGAAAAAAGCTGAGTTGCATTTCTTCATTCTGATCTTGTTTTAAAACGTCTTTAACTTCGGCGTTTTTGTTGTTCTTTTCTAGTTTTTCTAAAATTTTATTCGCTCTATGAATTACCATATTTGGCATTCCAGCAAGTTTGGCTACATGAATACCAAAACTATGATCAGAACCACCAGAAACCAATTTACGTAAGAATATTATGGTGTTTTCTAATTCTTTTACAGACACATTAAAGTTTTTAATGCGCTCAAAAGTAGTGGTCATTTCATTCAACTCATGATAATGCGTAGCAAACAATGTTTTTGCTTTGGTTGGGTGCTCGTGTAAGAACTCAGATATGGCCCATGCAATCGAAATTCCGTCATAAGTAGAGGTTCCTCTACCAATTTCATCTAACAAAATTAAACTGCGCTCAGAAACGTTATTTAAGATCGAAGCTGTTTCATTCATTTCTACCATAAAGGTAGATTCGCCCATAGAAATATTATCACTGGCACCAACTCTGGTAAAAATTTTATCAACAATACCAATTTTTGCATTCTGAGCCGGAACATAACTTCCCATTTGTGCTAATAAAACGATTAATGCAGTTTGTCTTAAAATAGCAGATTTACCAGACATATTAGGTCCGGTAATCATAATTATTTGTTGTTGAGTTCTGTTCAACACCACATCATTTGCAATATACGCTTGATCTATGGGTAATTGTTTTTCAATAACAGGATGACGACCATTTTTTATTTCCAAATCAGTACTTTCATCCATAATCGGACGCACATAATTATTGTCAATTGCTAAAACAGAAAAAGAAAGTAAACAATCTATTTTTGCGATAACCTGTGCATTTTCTTGGACTATCTGTACATATTGAATGATGTACTGTAGTAATTTAGAAAATATTTCTTGTTCTATTTTGGCTATTTTTTCTTCAGCACCTAAAATTTTGGTTTCGTATTCTTTTAATTCCTCGGTAATATATCGCTCTGCATTTACCAAGGTTTGTTTACGTATCCATTCTTGTGGAACTTTGTCTTTATGAGAATTTCTAACCTCAATATAATACCCAAATACGTTGTTAAAAGAAATCTTTAAACTTGTAATTCCTGTGCGCTCTGTTTCACGCTTTAGCATGTTATCTAAATACTCTTTACCAGAGTTAGAAATGGCACGTAAGTCGTCTAATTCTTGATGAACGCCAGTAGCAATTGCATTTCCTTTATTGATGTTTACCGGAGCTTCATCAAACAAGGTTTTATTAATTTTTTCAATTAAATCGGCACATGTATGTAATTGATTTCCGAGTGCTTTTACTGTGTTATTTTTACTTTTTTCTGCGGATGCTTTTATCGGCAAAATGGCCTTTAAAGAATCTTTTAAAAGTACAATTTCTCTAGGTGAAGCTTTACCGGTTGCTACTTTAGAAATTAATCGTTCTAAATCGGATATTTGTTTTAATTGATAAGTTACTGTCTGAGAAAACTCATCAGAATCTATAAAGAACTTTACCAATTCATGACGGTTTTTAATGGCGTCGATATTTTTTAAAGGCAATGCCAACCAACGCTTTAATAAACGTCCGCCCATGGGCGAAATTGTTTTATCAATTACATTTAAAAGTGTAACTGCGTTGATAGAATTAGGGTTGTATAATTCTAAATTCCGAACCGTAAAACGGTCCATCCAAACATAATTATCTTCAGCAATTCTGCTGATATGCTGAATGTGTTTTAACTGATTGTGTTGCGTTTCCGACAAGTAATACATCACTGCGCCGGCAGCAATAATTCCGTTTTTAACATCCTGAATTCCAAAACCTTTTAAGCTTTTTACTTCAAAATGATTTTGCAACGTTTCATTCGCATATTCTTTTTGAAAAACCCAATCGTCTAAATAAAACGTGTAATATCGGTTTTCAAATAATTCTAAAAATTGTTGTTTGTGTTGTTTCTGAACCAAGACTTCACTCGGACTAAAGTTTTGCAACAATTTATCAATATATTCTGCATTTCCTTGTGCCACCAAATATTCACCAGTAGAAACATCAAGGAAAGAAATTCCGAGTTGTTTTTTATCAAAATGAACTGCCGCTAAAAAGTTATTGGTTTTGGTTTGTAAAACTTCGTCGTTTAAAGAAACTCCGGGTGTAACCAATTCTGTAACCCCACGTTTTACTATGGTTTTGGTCATTTTAGGGTCTTCTAACTGGTCGCAAATAGCAACACGCATTCCAAACTTTACCAACTTTGGTAAATAGGTGTTTAAAGAATGATGTGGAAAACCTGCCAAAGCAGTTTCTGTTTCACTTCCGGCACCACGTTTTGTTAAGGTAATTCCTAAAACATCGGCAGCTTTTTTAGCGTCTTCACCAAAGGTTTCGTAAAAATCTCCTACTCTAAAAAGTAACATTGCATCAGGATATTTATTCTTGATTGCGTTGTATTGTTTCATTAAAGGAGTTACCTTTTTAGCTTTTGTTTTTGCCAAGTTTTGGAAATTTTCAGTTAGTTTTGCGAAGATAAAAATTAGTACGCAGTAATCAGTAGCAGTTTGTAGTGAACTTATTCACAAGATATGAGAAAATTAAAGAATAACGAGTTAGGAAGAATTACAGTTGATGAATTTAAGACTGTTGAAAAGACGCCAATTATAGTAGTTTTAGACAATATTAGAAGTTTAAATAATATTGGTTCTGTTTTTAGAACAAGTGATGCTTTTTTGATTGAAAAGATCTATTTATGTGGTATTTGTGCTACTCCGCCAAATAAAGATATTCATAAAACAGCCTTAGGAGCAACCGAATCGGTGGCTTGGGAATACGTAGAAGATACTTTGACTTTAGTTGAAAAATTAAAGGCAGAAAATGTAAAAGTTCTTTCTATTGAACAAGCAGAAAATTCTACAATGCTCGACACTTTTTATCCGACGATAGGAGAGAAGTATGCTATTGTTATGGGGAACGAGGTAAAAGGCGTGCAACAAGAAGTGGTAAATGCGTCTGATTTGTGTATCGAAATTCCGCAATTGGGTACCAAACATTCTTTAAATATTTCTGTAACTACAGGAGTTGTTATTTGGGACTTGTTTGTGAAGTTAAGAAAATAGTTCTTTTTGCTCATACAGTTTGTACTTTCTGATGTCACATATTTGTAGCCGTTTATATTTTTTCTCACACAGTTTGTCCTTTCGAACGGAGAGAGAAATCACATAAGGTTGATCGGGTTAGTGCAGCACTTTTATGAGACTTCTCCTTGCGTCGAAATGATAAATTTGGTGTTTAATTTTTAGGTTTTCTTAGCTTTTACTGTTTCAAATTTCAAATGATATTAAAAGGAGTATTCAGTATATAAAAGTTGCTGGCAAACAAGTCTAGCCCAGATTGAAGCGGCATCCTTTTTGCTTTTTCAGCAAAAAGATATAGCGGAAAGCTGGAAATAGCTTCTAAAAAAATTAAAATCCTAAGACTAATTTAGCGATAGAAAAGTAGATTAAAATTCCTAAAATATCGTTACTTGTTGTTATAAAGGGTCCTGTGGCCAATGCTGGATCGATACCTTTTTTTGCTAAAATAATAGGAATAAATGTTCCAATAATTGAAGCAATAATAATTACGGAAATTAAGGAAGCTGCTACGGTAATTCCTAAGTCTAGTGGAAATCCTAAAAACAACATTCCGGCAGACATTAATAAGGCAGCCAATACAAAACCGTTTAACAAACCTTGTAATATTTCTTTTAACAACCTTTTAAACAGAGATCCTTTTAAGCTGTCGTTTGCCAAACCTTGCACAATAATTGCAGAAGATTGTACGCCTACATTACCTGCCATTGCAGCAATTAAAGGTGTAAAAAAAAACAGTTCTGGAAAAGTGTTTATTGCATTATCAAAACTACCTAAGACAGAAACAGAAATAAAGCCACCAAAAAGGGCTAAAATTAACCACGGTAAACGGGCTTTTGTAAGTTCCCAAATGGTATCATCTGCTTCTACATCTTGGGAGAAACCAGCTGCCATTTGGTAATCTTTGTCGGCTTCTTCTCTAATAACATCTAAAATATCATCAATGGTAATTCTACCCACTAAAACATTGTTGTCATCTACAACAGGTATGGCCTCTAAATCGTACTTAGCCATTATTTTAGCAACTTCTTCGTCGTTTTGATGTACGTTTACAGCATCTACTTTTGCTTTACAAATGTCTGCTATTTTATGGTCTGATTTGGCAATGATTAAGTCTTTTAAAGACATTCTACCTACCAATTTATCTTCTTTATCTACTACATAAATAGAGTGTACTCTGGTAACATCTTTAGCTTGTCCTCTTATTCTGCGCATGCAGCCGGCAACGGTCCAGGTTTCATAGACCTTTACCAATTCTTTTGCCATTAAAGCACCTGCAGAATTATCATTATAAGACAGTAATTCTTTAATATCTGCTGCATGGTCATCGTCTTCTAAAGCAGACATTACCCTTTTTTGTCTTTCTTCAGACAGTTCTCCAATAATATCGGCAGCATCATCGGTGTCCATTTCTCTAACTTCATCGGCAATTTCTTTTGCAGATAAGTTTTTTAAAATTTTCTCACGAGTATCTTCGTCTAATTCGGTAAGTATTTCTGATGTTTTTTCGCTATCTAAAAGTTTGATAATATAGATAGCTTCATCAAAATTAACTTCGTCTAAAACTTCTGCGATATCGGCAAAATGGACTTCAGAAAATAATGCTGTTATTTCTTTATCATTGTTAGAAATGATAAGTTCTGATAGGTTTTCTAAAGATTCATCAGTGATTTCGAACGTCATTTTCTGCCAATTTTTGCGTAAGTAAAATAAACTCAGAAACAGATAATTGTTCTGGGCGTTTCGCAAAGATAGGGTCTTCTTTTAAGGTATCCGAAATATTGAAAGACTTTAAACTAGAACGAAGCATTTTTCTTCGTTGATTAAAGGCTGTTTTTACAACTCTAAAAAATAATTTTTCGTCTACAGGTAACGAATAATCTTTTTTACGAATTAATCGTATAACACCAGAATCTACCTTTGGAGGTGGATTAAATACCGTTGGCGGAACTGTAAATAGGTATTCTACATCAAAAAAGGCTTGGGTTAACACCGATAAAATTCCGTACACTTTGCTACCTTCTTTTTCTGCAATTCTTTTAGCCACTTCTTTTTGAAACATACCTGCAAATTCTGGTACAAACTCTCTATTTTCAATGGCTTTAAAAACAATTTGGGTAGAAATATTATAAGGGAAATTACCAATAATTGCTACTTGCTTTTTATTGAAAATATCTTGGATTTGATTCTTTAAAAAATCGCCTTCAATTATTTCGAAATGTTCTTTAGAAGTGTCTAATTTAATGTGTTCTAAAGGAAATGTTTCATGCAAATAAGCAACAGATTCTCTGTCTAATTCCATGACAGTTACCTTTGCTTTTTTTGGTAATAAATATTTGGTTAAAACCCCCATTCCAGGACCAATTTCTAAGACATCATCATACCCATTACCTGTTAATGCGTTGGCAATATCTTGTGCAATGGTTTCATCTGTTAAAAAATGCTGACCTAAATGTTTTTTTGCTTTTACACTCATAATTTATCGGGTTTTTTAATGCCTCCAAGACCTATTATTGTTAAACCAAAACCTAGTCCACAAAACACTCCAGAAATTGTTTCTCCAGGTTCTTTGCCCCATTGTAAGTAGGCAAGTAGAGCTCCTATTAAAATTAGCGAAATACCAATTAAAGGAACTTTCTTTCTGTGTATGTAGAGAAAGTTTTTCATGTTTAATTATTAGTTGATCACATTTGTAGGATAAAATTCTTTTATCAATTTTAATTCTGTTCTAAAAGCTAACATTTTATCTCCAAATTTTTGAAGACTTTTCTGTTGCAATGTTTCTGCCTCGTGTTTATAATAATCGTCTAAATCTTCTCTAGTATTTGCTGTATATTGTATAGAATAAGTTCTACCACCCATTTCTTCTTCTACCAAAACTTCAGTTAGTTTTGCTGCAGTAAATCTACCCGTATTTAAGACTTTTAAAATATGAGTTTCCATAAATGTAAGCCATTCTTTATGAACGGTTTCATCTATATTTATAGTTACGTTGTATATGTACATTATGCTTAGTAATTGTAATTTTGTATAAATGTTTTATTGAAAAAATTAGAGTGTTATATTTTATCTCCTCTTAATTTTCGATATTTTTTTCTAGCATCTACTAGATAAATACTAGAAGAATAGTCAAAAATAATCTTTTGATAGTATTCTGAAGCTTTTTCTGGATTGTTTAATTGATTATTATACAATTCTGCCATTTCATAATACACATCATCTGCATAAATACCTTGATTATCGGCTGCAATAATTTTTGAAAAACTTACAATAGCGTCGTCATATTTTTTTTGTTTGATGAACAACTTTGCTTCAAAAAATAAAACATCATCGTATATAACTTCTCCAAGATTTAATCCGTTTTCAAAAACGATTTTAGGGGTAAATAAACTGTGTAATTCCGTTAATGCTTCCTCATTTTTATTTTGATAAGAGAGCAGTTCTGCTTTTGCCAATTGTTTTAATCCAGACGGAATAGAGTCTACCGGTTCATTATCTGTAATTTTTAAAAACAACTCTAGAGCATCATTCGCAATTAATTGTGTTGTAGAGCCTTTTAATACTTTTAACTGTGCTTTTGCCCATGTAAAATCTGCTTTATAATAACTTGTTTGCGCTACTTTAAAACGGGCTTGTTGTGCTAATTCGTGGTTTTTAAGTTGTGTTTGAATTTGAGAAAAATAGATTAATGCTTTGTTGTAATTTCCTGTAAAGACCAAAATATCCCCTAATTTTAATTTTATTCTTGCTTTGTCGAATCGAGAACGAGAATAGTTTAAGGCTTCTTCTAAAACAGTTTTAGCCTCGTTTGGTTGGTCTTTTTTAAAAGTTAAAAAATCAGCATATTCCACTTGTAATTTTATGGTATATGAATTTTTACCATACTGAGTAAAAAGAGATAGAAACATTTTTTCTACTTCAGGATTATCTGTTGCAACAGCTATTTTAGCGAGGTAAAAAGACGCATCAATTTTTTCTATTTGTAAAGTTTTTTGTTGGGTAATAAAATAAAAACATTCTTTAGCTGTAATATAATCTTTGTTTTCAAAAGCTATTTTTCCTAAATCAAAAATAGAATTTAAATCAGCAGGGTTTCTTTTGTACAAAGCTTTTTCTTGCGTAAGGGCTTTATTATAATCTTTCTGTTGTGTAAAAAGCCAACTTAATAATAGATTCCAAACATCTTTTGGATTGCTTGCAGATTTTTTTAAAAGTGTTTTTCTAAATAAAATATTAGCTTCGTTTTCTGCGTCATCTGTAATATAACTACTCGTATATCTTTTTACTAAATCGTAATTTTCAATGTTTTTATCAACTAGATTAAAGTAAGCTTCAAACATTTTCTTTAAGTCACCTTTTTCTCCATAAATTTGAGCAATTCTAAAGTTATAATCTGCTTTTTTATTTTTAGCCATTGTTTTTTCATACGCTAAAATTGCATGATTTAAAAGATTGTAATCTTTAAAAAGCCTACCAATAAACCCGCCATAAAAACTATTAGTATCAATAGAGTTTAAAGCAATAGCGTAATTTTTTTCTGCCAACTCTTGTAATTCTTGTCTTTGGTAGTTATATCCTAAATGCACATAAAAAAAAGCTTGTTTAGGGTCTTTGTCAAGTGCGGTTTTTAATAGTTTTTCTACTTCATTAAATTTATTGGTTTCTTGATAACAAGAAATCAATCTACTTAAATAAGTGGTATTAAAAAGGTTCTTAGCATATAAGTTTTTAAAGATTTGAGTCGCTTTTTCATATTGGCCTTCTCTATAGTAATCTTCCGCCAAATAATAATCACTTTGAGAAAAGCTAACGCTAGTTATAGTAATAAAAATAAGTAAAAACAGTTGTTTCATCAATTTCAAAGATAAGTAAGAAATATGTTAAATTTTTATTAAAGACGTCTATTATAAGGTGTTCTTTGTAATAATTTGGCACGAAACTTGTCTAAAGAGAATATAACCAATCAAATTTTAAGAAGATGAATACATTTAAAAAACAATACGAAACAGCAAAAAACAATTCTATAGAGTTTATGAAAAACGGACAAATTAGTGCGTATTTAAACTCACTTTTAGAAATGAATAAATACAAAAGATTAATGGTTGCTGTAGTTGCAAACTAGTCTACCGTTTTTCAGTTTTCAGTACTCAGTCAAATATTGACTGAATACTGAAAACTAAAATTAGTTTAGAATTAGTAGTTGCAGTAAACAGTACTCAATTGTATAAAAAAATATTATACAAACAAGCTAACTGCTTACTGCCAACTGAATACTGCTTACTAATTTATTAATCTATAATATCGAACCCACAATAAGGTACTAAAGCATCTGGTATTTTAATTCCGTCTGCTGTTTGATAGTTTTCTAAAATACCCGCTAAAACACGAGGTAAAGCCAAAGAACTACCATTTAAGGTGTGTGCCAATTCGCTTTTACCTTCTTTATTTTTAAAACGTAGTTTTAATCTATTTGCCTGAAAAGCCTCAAAGTTAGATGCAGAACTAATTTCTAACCAACGGTCTTGTGCTGTAGAAAATACTTCAAAATCGAATGTTAGGGCAGCCGTAAAACCGGTATCTCCACCACACAAGCGTAATATTCTATAAGGTAATTTTAACTCTCTTAAAATATCTTTAATATGTTCTACCATACCATTTAAGGCTTGGTAAGAATTATCTGGATGCTCAATACGTACAATCTCTACTTTATCAAACTGATGCAATCTGTTTAAACCTCTTACATGCGCACCATAACTTCCAGCTTCACGTCTAAAACAAGGCGTATAACCCGTTACTGTAATAGGAAATTCAGCTTCTTGCATTAAATTACCACGAAACATATTGGTAATAGGAATTTCTGCAGTAGGAATTAAATATAAATCATCTACTGTAGAATGATACATTTGTCCGTCTTTATCTGGCAATTGCCCCGTTGCAGTTGCAGATTCTGTATTTACCAAATGTGGCACTTGTACTTCTGTATAACCTGCTTTCGTATTTTTATCTAAAAAATAGTTGATTAAAGCACGTTGTAATCTTGCACCTTTTCCTTTATAAACCGGAAAACCGGCACCTGTAATTTTATTACCTAATTCGAAATCTATAATATCATATTTCTTAGCCAACTCCCAATGAGGTAAAGCATTTTCTCCTAAATCCGGAATGGTTCCTTCACTAAAAATGTTCTCATTATCTTCTTCAGATGTTCCTGCTTTTACAGAAGCATGCGGAATATTCGGAATTTGGTATAATAACGTTTGCAACTCTTCTGCAAAAGCATTAAAATTTTCACCAAGCTCTTTAGATCTCTCTTTTAACTGAACTGTTTTTTCCTTTAAAAGATTTGCTTTTTGTACTTCCCCAGATTTAAAAAAACTACCAATTTCTTTAGATAATTTATTAGATTCTGCCAAAGTATTATCTAATTCAACCTGAGTAGATCTTCTATTCTCATCAGCAGTTAAAACTTGTTCAATAATCGTTGCTGCATTAGCAAAATTACGTTTAGCTAAACCCGCTAAAACCGTTTCTTTGTTGTCTCTAATAAACTGTACTTGTAACATTTTTGTAGAATTTTTGTAAATGCAAAGATATAATTTGTGAAATGGTTTTACACTAAATTATAAATAAAAGTATGTTGTAAAATTCTAACCAAATAGACACAAAGAAATCATAGAAAATGGATGTTTTCCAATGTCTTTTGGGCGTTACCACAAGGGGCAGGCTTTCGCACTCGCTTTTTTTGTTAAAAGAACAAAAAAGAGCTCAAACAATTGCGCTATCCTTAACGCGTAGTGAATACTAGAAAAAGAAAAGTCTTTAATAAGAATGTTACTTCGAAGTATTTAAAAGCACCATAATAATGAAAACATAAAAGTAAACACCCAACTTGTCATTTCGACGCAAGGAGAAATCCCATAACAAAGAAAACACATTGTAGAGCAACTTTATGCAATTTCTCCCAAAAGGTTGAAAAGACATACTGATTAGAAATAAGACTATTCGCTAAAAAAAACACAACAAATGTCACTTCGAATGCAATGAGAAGTCACATAACAGTGATAACAAAAGAGATGTAATGTTCCTTAAAAAGGTAGTATTAACATAACCTATGTAAAAAAACTTAAAGCTTGTTTTTAATATAATCCCTTGCAGTTTGTTCATCCTTTTTAATCTGAACAACTAATGCGTCAATAGAACTAAATTTTTCTTCATCACGTAAAAAATAAAGCAATTCTATTGTTAAATATTGGTTGTATAAATTTTGGTTGAAGTCAAAAAAATGAACCTCAATAGTTTGGTAAGTTCCATCTACGGTTGGTCTGCTGCCAATATTCATCATTCCGAAAACAGTTTTATTGTCAATAGTAGATTTTACAACATAAACGCCCGTTTTAGGAATCAGTTTATAAGATTCTTTTACATTAATATTTGCCGTAGGATAGCCAATTTTTCCACCTAATTGTTTTCCGTTTACTACCGTACCACTTAACATAAAATTGTAGCCTAAATAATTGTTGGCAGTTTTTAGGTTTCCGGTTGCCAAAGCACGTCTTACTTTGGTAGAACTTACAGAAACATCATCGATATCTTGTGCCGGAATTTCTTCTACCACAAAATCGTATAAATGGCTATATTCTGTTAATTGAACAATATTTCCTTCTCTATTTTTACCAAAATGATGATCGTAACCAATAATTAATTTCGAAATATTTAATTGATTTACCAAAACCTCACGCACAAATTCTAGCGCTGTCATTCTAGAAAATTCTTTGCTAAAAGGATGAATAATTAAGTAATCTAAACCTGTTTTTTTAAGCAATTCGGCACGTTCTTCAATTGTATTAATCAACTCTATAGTGGCGTCTTTTTGCAAGACCATTCTAGGGTGCGGAAAAAAGGTAAGTAAAACAGATTTTCTATTTGCTTTTTTAGCCTCTAAAACCAGCTTATCAATAATTTTTTGATGCCCAAAATGTACCCCATCAAAAGTACCAATGGTTACATATGTTTTTTCTGAAGTAGAAAAATTAGAAATATTCTGAATTGTATTCAATCAAAAAGATAATTAAGGATAATACAAATGTACAATAACTAAGTGTTTCTGCTAATAGTAAAAAGAGTAGTTTTTTTGAACTTTCTATTTGATAATATAATTACAATTTATTGCTATAATCTTAAAATAACGACCTATTTATTATATTATTCAAAAAATATTGTATTTTGCATTTAACTAACAAATAATTCAAATTATGATAAAAAAATTTATACTTCTTGCGTTTATAGCTTTTAGTAGTGTAGCCATGGTTGGTCAAACCACGGTTACAGGTACTGTTACAGACGCTAAAACAGGAGAAACAATTCCCGGAGCAAATATTAAAATTGCTAGAAAAGCGGTAGGTACAACTACAGATTTTGATGGTCAATTTGTATTTAATGTTTCAGACAATCCTCCCTTTACTTTAGAAATTTCTGTTTTAGGATTTCATTTAGAAAAAGTTGAGATTACAAAAAACAACCAAAAAGTAATCGTTAATTTAATAGAAAATGAAACTTCTTTAGATGAAATTGTAGTTTCTGCATCTAGAACGCCAGAACGTGTTATGGAATCTCCGGTTACCATAGAAAGAATGGATAGTAGAGCTATTAAAAATACTTCTTCCCCTTCTTTTTATGACGGATTAGAAAACTTAAAAGGAGTAGATGTAAATACCAATAGTTTAACTTTTAAATCTGTAAATACACGTGGTTTTGCAACTTTTTCTAATACACGTTTTATGCAATTGGTAGATGGTATGGACAATTCTTCGCCTGCATTAAACTTTGCTTTGGGTAATTTACTTGGGATGTCTGAACTAGACGTAAAAACAGTAGAATTATTACCAGGAGCTTCTTCTGCATTATATGGTGCAAATGCATTTAATGGTATTATGTTTATGACTAGTAAAAGCCCTTTTGAAGATCAAGGAATTAGTGTTTCTTTAAAAGGAGGTGTTACAAGTCAAGAAGCAGCAGGAAATAATGAGTTTTATGATTTTAATATTAGAATGGCGTATGCTTTTTCTAATAAGTTTGCTGCAAAAGCAACATTATCCTATTTAGAAGGAGAAGATTGGCATGCAACAGATTATAGAAATACAGATGGTGATGAATACATATCAGGAGATAGATCAGATCCAAATTATAATGGTGTTAATGTTTATGGAGATGTAGCCTCTAATGATTTTGGGGGAGCTATAGGAAAAGTAAGTAGAACAGGTTATAATGAAAACGATTTGATGGACTATGGCGTTAAAAGCGTAAAGTTTGGTAGTTCATTAAATTATAGACCATTTGGTGATGATCGTTTAGAAGTGATATGGAATACTAAAGTAGGCGTTGGAACTACTCAATACTTAGGTGGTCAAAAATATAGCATTAAAAACTTTTTGTTGGAACAACATAAATTAGAATTTAAAGGGAAAAACTTTTTTGTTCGTGGTTATGTAACAAGTGAAGATGCTGGAGATTCTTACAATACCTTATTTGCAGGTTTAAATATTAATAGGTCTTGGAGTTCAGACCAAAATTGGTTTACAGAATATGCTGGAGCCTATTTAGGAAGCGTACCTGGTGTTACTGCTAGTTCTCATGAAGCTGCAAGAGCATTTGCCGATAGAAATCGTTTTTTACCTGGTTCTGCAGAGTTTAACAATGCTTTTAATGAAGTAACTAGTAATCCTGATTTAATTTCTGGTGCAAAGTTTAGAGATCAAACAAAATTATATCATGCAGATGCAAATTACAATTTTCAAGATGTTATAGATTTTGCAGAAATTCAAGTAGGTGGTTCTTACAGAAGGTATTCTTTAAATTCTTTTGGAAATATATTTACAGATACAGACGGGCCTATTAAGTATGATGAATATGGTGTTTATACACAAGCTCAAAAGAAATTTTTAGAAGAAGATCGTTTAAAGGTAACGGCTTCAATTCGTTATGATAAAGCACAAAATTTTGATGGTAACTTTTCTCCAAGAGTTTCATTTGCATACGCCGGTGGTGAAAATAAAAATCAAAACTTTAGAGCTTCTTTTCAAACAGGATTTAGAAATCCAACAACGCAAGATCAATATATTGGTTTAGACGTTGGTAACGCAATTTTAGTAGGTGGTGTAGAAGATAATATAGACAGATATACTACAACTTTTACAGATGCTGCAGGTGTAAATTATACGTTAACAGGTAGAGATGCTTATGAAAACTCTTATACTGTTGCAAGTGGTGGAACTGTAAAAGCAGAGGTAGACTTTGTTAAACCAGAAAAAGTAACCGCTTTTGAAGTAGGGTATAGGGGGCTTATTCCAGTTAATGAAAGTAACCTTACTGTAGATTTAAGTTTGTATTATAATCAATATGAGGATTTTATAGCCAATAAAAATGTAATTGTACCTTACAATGCTGCCGGCGGATTTAAGGTTTTTCAATTGTATACTAATTCTGATGCAGATATTAATTCTTATGGTGCAACCATTGGTTTAAACACCAAAATTTTAAAAGGTTTTAACCTTGGTCTTAATTATACTTATGCAAAATTTGATTTTGATCAAGCTTCAGATCCAGATTTTGAAGCTGGTTTTAATACACCAGAACATAAAGTAAAATTACAATTTGGTAAAACAGACTTATTTAAAAACTTTGGTTTTAATGTTAATGCAAGATGGCAAGATGAATATAGATGGGAATCTTCTTTCTTAGATGGTACAATGAAAGCGAGAACCGTTTTAGATGCTCAAGTTAATTATAGTGTTCCTTCAATGAAATCTGTATTTAAATTAGGTGGAGCAAATTTAACAGGTCAAGAATATTTAGGTGCTACCGGTGTAGGAGCAATAGGTTCTCAATACTATATTTCTTGGACAATTAATAACTAAAATAAAATACTTTATGAAAAATTATAAATATATAGGATTATTTCTTTTGGCTTTCAGCATTACATCTTGTGATGTAAACAATGAGTTAGATGAAATAGTAGATCCAGTAAAACCGCTTGTAACGTTAAATAAAAATGGATTAGATTTTTCTACATACATTTCTATAGGAGCTTCTTTTACCGCAGGATATACCGATGGAGCATTGTTTAAAGCGGGGCAAGAAAATTCTTTTCCAAACATTCTAGCAGAAAAATTTGGAACCTCATTTAAACAACCTTTAATGAATGATAATATTGGAGGTTTGGTTTTTAACGGAACAGCAGTTCAACCGCCAAGATTTTATTTTGATGGAGCTGGTCCAACAAGGTTAAGTGTTTTACCTACAACATCTTTAACAGCTAAAGTATCTGGTCCTTTTAATAATTTTGGAGTGCCTGGTGCTAAAAGTTTTCATTTAGGTGTTGCTGGTTATGGAACATTAAACCCATATTTTGGTAGAATGGAATCTAGTTCTTCTGCTACAGTTATAGGAGATGCATTAGCCCAAGCACCAACGTTTTTTACATTATCAGAAATTGGAGGAAATGATGTTTTAGGTTATGCACTTTCTGGAGGTTCTGGAGTAGACCAAACAGGAAATTATGATCCTTCTACTTATGGAGAAACAGATATTACAGATCCAACTGTTTTTGCAAATGTGTTAAATGGTATGGTAACAGCACTTACATCAAATGGAGCAAAAGGAGTGGTTGCAAATGTACCTTATATTACAGATTTAGCTAATTTTAGTACAGTACCTTATAACCCTCTTCCTTTAGATGCAGCAACAGCAGAAGTTGTAAATGCTGGTTATGCGCCTTATAATGGCGGTTTACAAGCAGCTGCGGCAGCTTTAGCCGGAACTGGCTTATTAACAGATGATGAGGTAGCTAAAAGAACAATTAGTTTTTCGGCTGGTCAAAATGCAGTAGTAATTATAGATGAAGATTTAACAGATTTAGGAGCTATAAACCCAGCTTTTGCAGAAATTCCAAAATATAGACAAGCAACTGCAGATGATTTATTATTATTAGCAAGTTCTGCTATTATTGGCACTACAGTTAATGGAAATGCATCGTTAATTAACGGAGTATCTGTTCCTTTAGCAGATAATTGGGTTTTAACACCACAGGAGCAAGCAGCAATAAAAACGGCTTCAGATGCTTATAATACAACAATTGAAACAATAACAAGTACAAATGAAAATGTTGCATTGGTAGATTTTAAAGGTCTTTTACAAGAAGCTTCTGAAGGGATTCTTTTTGATAAGTATAGGTTAAATACAAGTCTAGTTACTGGTGGTTTAATAAGTTTAGATGGTGTACATTTAACAGGAAGAGGTTATGCTTTAATGGCTAATGAAATTTTAGAGTCTATAGATGCAGAATTTGGTTCTAATTTTACTTTAGCAACAGATGGTTTGGCTAAAGCAGATGATTATCCTACAAATTATTCACCTACTTTAAAGTAAGAAAATAATTACAATAACATAAAAGAGGCTATCTAAAAATATATTTTTAGATAGCCTCTTTTATGTTATTGAACAATCTTTTTAAGATAACATCATTACAGCTCTTTTAACTCCGCTAACGAAAACATCAATCTCTTCTTTTGTGTTATAGAATGAGAAAGAAGCTCTAATAGTTCCGGGTATTTTATAGAAGTCCATAATTGGTTGTGCACAATGATGACCCGTTCTTACAGCAATTCCTAATTTATCTAATATAGAACCAATATCATACGGATGAATATCGTTTATATTAAAAGAAATTACAGCTGTTTTGTCTTTTGTAGTTCCGAAAATTTTTAGGCCTTCAATTTTTAAAAGTTCTTGTGTTCCGTACTCTAAAAGCTCATGTTCGTATTCAGCGATAGCATCAAAACCAATAGCATTTAGATAATCTATAGCTGCTCCAAAAGCAATTCCTCCACAAATATTTGGGGTTCCTGCTTCAAATTTATGAGGCAAGCCTGCATACGTAGTTTTCTCAAAAGTTACGGTAGCAATCATTTCTCCACCACCTTGGTAAGGAGGTAGTTTTTCTAACCATTCTTGTTTTCCGTATAACATTCCAACACCTGTTGGACCACATAATTTGTGAGCAGAAGCCACATAAAAATCAACATTTAATGCCTGTACATCTGGTTTTATGTGGGGTGTAGCCTGAGCTCCATCAATTAAAACAGCAGCATTTACCTTATGTGCAGCGTTAATAATTTCTTCAATTGGGTTTATAGTTCCCAATGCATTAGAAACGTGGTTACAGAAAACTAATTTTGTTTTATCATTCAATAAATTATGATATGCCTCCATGTTTAAAGAACCATCCTCTATCATTGGAATGACTTTTAAAATAGCTCCTGTTTTTTCGCATAACATTTGCCAAGGCACAATATTAGAATGGTGTTCTAAAGCAGAAACAATAATTTCGTCGCCTGTGTTTAAAAGTGATGCAAAACCAGCAGCAACTCTATTAATACTGTCTGTTGTACCAGCAGTTAGAATAATCTCATACGCTTCTTTTGCATTAAAATGATGCTGAATTTTAATACGCGCTTGTTCATATTTATCTGTCGCTTCCTGACTTAAAGTATGTACTCCTCTGTGAATATTAGCGTTGTAGTTACTGTAATAATCTACAATTGCATCAATAACAACTTGTGGTGTTTGAGAAGTAGCAGCATTATCAAAATAGACTAAAGGTTTTCCGTGAACGGTTCTTTTTAGAATTGGAAAATCTGCTCTAATTTTATCAACATTTATCATACAAAATCAATTTAAAACACAAAGATAACCGATGAAGTTTGAAACTTGTAATAAAGACAATATGAATTTCTTATTTTTACATAACTAAACTCTTTTCTGATGAAAATTTTTAAACGGATTCTACTTTTGATATTGATTGCTATAGTTGGTGTTGTTATTTACAACTATCCAAAATTGAATCTCTTGGCTGGTTATTCGGCTAAAAACATGGCTTCATCTGTTTTTGTTGCGGAGAGAACTCTAGAGTTTACAGACACTACAGACAATAATTTTTCTCCAGTTAATTTGGCTTCTGATGCAATTGATTTAGAAAATAAAAATGCAACGTCTTCTGCTTTTGGCTTGTTAAGCAGAAAAGCTATTTATAGAGAAGGTTTAGGAGCTGTTTTAACCTTAGAAGAAAGCGATGAAACTGCAGATTATTTAGTTCCTAAAAGATTAGAAGCAGATAATAATACACCTTACCCTTATGGAAACGCCCCACAAATAGATACTATTTTTGCAAATTTAGATTATGATAAAATTGATGAATCTGTAGATTTATTATTTGATCCTACCAATAAAACAAGAGCTGTTTTGGTTGTTTATAAAGATCAAATTGTTTCAGAAAAATATGCAGACGGATTTCATAAAGAGTCAAAATTTTTAGGCTGGTCTATGACAAAGAGTTTGTTAAGTACTGTATTTGGTATTATGGAAAATCAAGGTGGAATTAATGTGTTTGGCAAAGCTCCAATTGATTCTTGGCAAAATGATGAACGTAAAAAGATTACCATCAATAATTTATTACAAATGAATTCTGGTTTAGAATGGGATGAGAATTATGGGGAAATTTCTGATGCGACTAAAATGTTGTTTCTAGAAAGAGATATGACCAAGATGCAAGAAAATAAGCCTTTGGTTGGTACCCCAAACGAAAGTTGGAATTACTCTTCTGGAACCTCTAATCTATTATCAGGTATTTTAAGAACTTACTTTAAAACGCATCAAGAATATTTAGACTTTTGGTATATCAACTTTATTGATAAAATAGGGATGAACTCTATGGTCTTAGAAGCCGATTTGAGCGGAAATTACGTAGGTTCTTCTTATTCTTGGGCAACTGCAAGAGATTGGTCTAAATTTGGTCTTTTATACCTTAAAAACGGAAATTGGAATGAAGAAGAGCTGTTTACTAAAGATTGGGTTAACTATATAACAACACCAACGCCTGGTTCTAACGGAACTTATGGTGCGCAGTTTTGGCTAAATGCAGAAAATGATTTTAAGGACGTGCCTAAAAACATGTATTATGCAGATGGTTTTCAAGGACAAAGAGTGTATGTTTTACCAGATCAAGAAATGGTAATTGTCCGTTTTGGTTTAAAGAATTTTGATGAAAATACTTTTTTAAAGGGTGTGATTGAGTCAATTAAATAAATTTTATTATTTCTAAATTAGAAAAATTGCTAGAATTCAGAGAAATATGATACAAACACAAGAGGAATTAATAGAGAATGCACTTTTATATTTTAAGAGAGGCGATTTTTCTTTAGGTTATAGAACGCTTTTAGATGCTTCTTTAAACACAGATTCTACAGAAATATTTATCAAAGTATTAGACTTTGTAGAAAAATATGAAAATGAAAGTAGTGATGATAAATCGTCATTACTTTTGTTGTTTACAGAATGCTGTAATCAACTAAAAAAGATAAAAATTGAATTTAAAAACTTAGTTGGTACAACAATTTTAAAGGCAGATAACATTACCAAAGATTATAACAAAGGTCGTTTTGTTTTAGGACCTGTAAATATCGAATTGAAAAAAGGAGATATTTTTGGTTTGGTTGGTGAAAATGGAAATGGAAAAACAACGCTATTAACGGTGTTGGCTTCTTTAAATAAAGTATCTGCAGGTAGTTTAGAGTATTCTTTTTCATCAAAAAATAAAGACGCTTACGATGTGTTGTCTAAATTGGTTTACATACCGCAGAGAACGGCTGTTTGGTATGGTAAAGTTTTAGATAATTTAAAATTTACGTTGGTACATTATGGTGTAAAAGGTAAAAAAAATGATTTACTAGTTTTAATGATGGTTGCCCGGTTTGGTCTTTGGAAATACAAAGATTTAAAATGGAGCGAACTTTCTTCTGGATATAAAATGCGTTTTGAGTTGGCAAGAACAATGTTACGCAAGCCAGAAATTATTTTATTAGATGAGCCGTTGGCAAACTTAGATATTTTGGCACAACAAATTATCTTAGAAGATTTAAAGATGATGTCTAAATCTCCTGTAAACCCAATTGCAATGGTGTTTTCTTCTCAGCAATTATATGAGGTAGAAAAAATTTCTGATGAGGTTATTTATTTAAGAAATGGTAAACCTTCTAATGAGTTAAATATTGCAGAAAAAACAGCAAAGCAATTAATTATAGAATTAGATGCAACCAACTCTAGAGAAGAATTAGAAACTGTTTTTAAAGAACTGAATTTAGAAAAGCTAGAGTTTAATGGAGGTGTTTATATCTTGTACTTTAAGGATGAAATTACATTTAATAATGTGCTAAATACGATTGCAAGTCATCAATTAAATGTAACGTATATTAGAGATATTTCTAAATCTACCAGACGCTTTTTTGTGTATTAATCATCTAAACAATAATAATGAATTTCATCAATAAAATAAATAAATATCTTTTAGAGCATTATCCATTAATTTGGAATACTCGTTTAGTTTGGATGCTTGGAGTAAATATAATTGTTCATTTACTTTTCTTTTTAATAGGCTTTTCTTCCGTTAATGATTTAGCAGACTTAAAAGAACATTATAAGTTAGATGATTTCTTCTTTTTTACATCTAACGTGTATTACAACGTGTTGATTTCTATTTTTCTATTATTAATTTGGATTATTTTTTATCTAAGAAACAATGCTTTTAAAAATTTGTATTCTGTAAAAAAGGGAATGGTTTTTCAGCAATTTTGTATTGTATTTCTCATCATTCTAATAAGTACAACACAATTTTATTCTTTTAAAACAGGTTTAAAAATTAAAACAAGATCTCTTTATAATTGGCAAGAATTAGATAAAGATATTAAGACTTTTAATAAGTTTAGTTTGTTTTTAATGCAAGAACAAGATGAGTATGAAATAGATAAAAAAGAATATCCGGCACCTTTTCCTTTAAATGTTGCAGTAGGTTATGATCAGAATTTAACAGATAATATTGATACTACTCAAGTTTTTTTTAAAAGGGATGGTCATTTTTTACAGTTTTATAAGTTCAATAATAATTCTGATTTAGAAACTAATAACTCTTACAAAGCTAGATCTACGATTGCTTTTGATAATTTTGAAGATAGAACTATAATTGATATAAGTGAGTTTAAAGAGTTTTTAAATCCGTCTTTATTCAATTATTCAAAAGAGAAATTTAATTATGGTCAAGACTCTTTAGACTATAAAAATCAGCTTAATTTCTATCAAGAAATATTAAATAATAAAGATGATGTTAAAATAAAAGAAGGATTAAATGAGGTGCTTTCCATCTCAAAAAAATATGAAATAAAACATAACTTAACAGTCGACAATTGGTTTGAATTAATCGATAATAAACCAAGTTACCTTTTAACGGAATTGATACATACGAGCAACCCAAAAGAAGAATATTATGGAAGAACAGGTTATGGAGTAAACAATTTATCTTCGGGTAAAGATATCCCTTACTCTAAGAGTTTATACTTCGATTTTAATGATACTGATAATTTCTTTAAGAACGTATATGAATCTTATTTTTCTGGTTTTAATATTGTCTTTTTGTATTTTATAATTGCCTTTTCTTTTTGTTTAAGCATTCTTATTTTAATATTTAAAACAACAAGCATTAAAACAATATTGTTAAGTTTTGTAGCAAGTTTGGTTGTTTTGGTATTAATAGTTTGGTTAATGTCTTCTTCTAGTAATTTGTTTGGGTATAGTAAATACAACGAGTACTTTATAATGTTGTTTATCTCTTTTTTAATTATCGTTTTTTCAATTTTTTCTTATATTTTAAATTGGAAAAAAACGATAATATCTATCTTTTGGTCGTTAGTTTTATTTGCAGTACCAACCTTCTTTTTGTTTGCTGCTTTTAGTTATTCTAGATTTTTAAAAGATGTTTATTTAGAGTTAAACCCTCAAAATTATAATTATAAAAGTAATTTTGAAACGTGGTTTCAGAATTATGGTTTTTGGGTAATACTGTTGGTTAGTGTAATTACAATCTATGTGTATTCTTTATTTATCAGAAAATTAAAAGCAAGACCAGAGTAAACTATTTTATGATAAAACAGAATAAAACCACTTATTTCTAAGTGGTTTTATAACACAATTTAATGGTTGGTTTATTAACTTTTACCTTTTATCAGACTAAGTGCTACAGCAGCAATACCTAATGCGATAGTGATATAAGAATTGGTGTTGTCTTGAGATTCTATCAAATCTAAATCACCTATTGAGACTTCTGTTTCTGGCTGAATCATAGTGTAAGTTCCATAAACAAGTAATACAACTCCTGCTATTAATAATACTGTTTTAATTGTTTTATTCATAATCTTCAGTTTTTTTATAAAGTTACAAAAAATATAAATAAAAAAAACCACGCAATTTGCGTGGTTTTTTTTTATATAAAAAGTGGTTTTAAGATTTACAAATCGAAACCAATATTTACGTTTAGTTTTTCTGCAATTAATTTGGTAATACGTTGTTTTACCTCTGGTATTTTAACGCTTTCTAAAACCGTATTTGCAAAAGCAAACATTAACAATGCTTTACCTTCTTTTTTAGGAATACCACGTTGTTGCATGTAAAATAATGCATCATCATCTAATTGACCAATAGTACAACCGTGAGAACATTTTACATCATCAGCAAAAATTTCTAATTGTGGTTTTGCATTAATCGTTGCTTTATCACTAATTAAAACATTGTTGTTTTGTTGGTATGCATTTGTTTTTTGAGCTTCTTTATTTACAATTACTTTACCGTTAAAAACACCGGTAGAGCGCTCGTCAAAAATACCTTTATAATCTTGGTGAGATTCACAATTTGGTTCTATATGATGTACCAAAGTGTGGTGATCTACATGTTGTTTTCCTTCAATAATTGTAATTCCTTTTAAGATAGAGTCCATATGTTCTCCACGTTGATAGAAATTTAAATTATTTCTGGTGATATTTCCTCCAAAAGAGAATGTATGTACAGAAACAACGCTGTTCGTTTTTTGTTCTATGTAGGTATTATCTACTAGAGAAGCATTTATCTTATCATTCTGAATTTTATAAATGTCTACCGTAGAGTTTTTAGCTGCAAAGACCTCAGTTACAACATTAGACAACACAGCGTTGTCTGTTAAACTTTGGTGACGCTCTATAATTTGAACGTGTGCATTTTCTTCTACAACAATTAAGTTTCTTGGCTGTATCATTGTAGCAGCTTCCGAACCTGTTGTAAAATTAATAATCTGAATAGGCTTTTCTACCTCTACATTTCTAGGAATATAAATGTAAGCTCCTTCATTGGCAAACGCAGTATTTAACGAGGTTAAATTATCTTGTTTTGCAATTTTATTGAAGTAGTTTTCTATAACAGGGCTATATTTAGCTTTTGATATTGCTGAAGAAAGTAAACAAATATCTTTTCCATCATGCGTTACATCAGAAAGGAAAGAACTGTATTTTCCGTCTATAAAAATAATTTTATAGGTGTCAATATCATGAATAAAATACTGTTTTACATCCGCAAATTCAACGTTATTTTCTTTGTTAGGGAAAATACTATAATCTTGTTTTAAAATTGAGTTTAAAGAAGTGTATTTCCATTCTTCCAATTTTTTGGTAGGAAACCCTAATGTTTCAAAATTTTGTAATGCTTTTGTACGTATGTTATGTATTTCTGAATTGATATCTACATCATTTTCAAAAGCAACATAAGATGATACTATTTTATCTTTTAATTCCATTGTTTTATAAGTTTCAGGTTTAAAGTTTCTTTTGTTTCAAGTTGTGACTACTTGAACTTAGTTCCTTTAAAATCTCTTTTATTTAAATAGCTGATAAAATTTGCTATTTTTTTACTCAAATGTTCACACTCAATAATTAAATCGTTTAATTTTTCTTCAGAAATATATTCCGAATCAAAGAGTCTGTAAGATTGTGAACGAACTTCTCCAGCAGAACCTTTTGCAATTGATAAATATTGTCTAAACTCTAAATTTCCATCTCTTTCAAAACCTTCAGCAATGTTATCCATTACTGAACCAGAAGAAGCTTTAATTTGATCTTTAAAACGATAGTCGTTTTTCAAATCAGTATTTTTAGAAATAAAAATAACTTGCTGAGCTAATTTTCTAGCTAGTTGCCATATTTCTAAATCTTCGAATCTTCTTATAGTAGCCAAAACATGAAACTTTAAACAATAGAAACAAGAAACATTTTAAACTAATTCTTGTTTAATCCAGTCGTATCCTTTTGCTTCTAATTCTAAAGCTAAAGAAGCATCTCCACTTTTTACTATCTTACCATCGTGTAAAACGTGTACAAAATCTGGTACGATATAATCTAATAAACGTTGGTAGTGTGTAATTACAATTACAGCGTTGTCTTTAGATTTTAATTTATTTACTCCGTTTGCAACAATACGTAAAGCATCAATATCTAAACCAGAGTCAGTTTCATCTAGAATAGCTAATTTAGGCTCTAACATTGCCATTTGAAAAATTTCGTTACGTTTCTTTTCCCCTCCAGAAAAACCTTCGTTTAAAGAACGAGATAAAAATTTACGGTCTATTTCTAATAATTCAGATTTTTCTCTGATCATTTTTAACATGTCTTTTGCAGGCATGTCTTCTAAACCTTTTGCTTTACGAGTTTCGTTAATAGCAGTTTTAATAAAGTTTGTTACAGAAACTCCAGGAATTTCTACAGGATACTGAAAAGATAGAAACACACCGTTATGTGCTCTTTCTTCTGGTGCTAATTCGCTAATATCTTCTCCATTTAACTCAATTGTACCAGCAGTAACTTCATAATCTTCTTTACCGGCAATAATATTAGCTAAAGTACTTTTACCAGCACCATTAGGTCCCATTATGGCATGTACTTCACCTGCTTTTACTTCTAAATTCAATCCTTTTAAAATTGATTTATTATCAATACTCGCTTGTAAATTTTCTATTTTTAACATCCTTTTTATGCTATTGGCTTTTAGCTTTTGGCTAGAAGCATTATTTTAATAATTATATATTTTATGGTTGGATAATTAATTATCCAACACTTCCTTCTAAACTGATCTCAAGTAATTTCTGAGCTTCTACAGCAAATTCCATAGGTAACTTATTTAGTACCTCTTTACTAAATCCGTTTACAATTAAAGCGATTGCTTTTTCTGTATCTATACCACGTTGGTTACAGTAAAACAATTGTTCTTCACCAATTTTACTTGTAGTTGCTTCGTGTTCTATTTGTGCCGATTTATTCTTAGCCTCTATATAAGGGAACGTGTGTGCTCCACAAGCATTACCCATTAATAAAGAATCACATTGTGAGAAGTTACGGGCGTTTTCTGCTCTTGCTCCAATATGTACCAAACCTCTGTAAGAGTTTTGAGAATTACCTGCAGAAATTCCTTTAGAAATAATGGTAGACTTGGTGTTTTTACCCAAGTGAATCATTTTTGTTCCGGTATCTGCTTGTTGAAAATTATTAGTAACTGCAATAGAATAAAATTCACCTACAGAGTTATTTCCTTTTAAAATACAAGAAGGATATTTCCATGTTACAGCAGAACCAGTTTCTACTTGTGTCCAAGAAATTTTTGCATTGTTCTCGCAAATACCTCTTTTCGTTACAAAATTGTAAACTCCACCTTTTCCTTCTTTATTACCAGGATACCAGTTTTGTACGGTAGAATATTTAATTTCTGCATCATCTAATGCAATTAATTCTACAACAGCTGCGTGTAATTGGTTTTCATCTCTACTTGGTGCAGTACAACCTTCTAAATAAGAAACATAACTACCTTTATCTGCAACAACTAGTGTTCTTTCAAATTGTCCTGTTCCACCTTCATTAATTCTAAAATAGGTAGAAAGTTCCATCGGACATTTTACTCCTTTTGGAATGTAACAAAAAGATCCATCAGAAAAAACTGCAGAATTTAATGCTGCATAAAAGTTGTCTGTTGTTGGTACAACGGTTCCTAAATACTTTTTAACCAATTCTGGGTGTTCCTGAATTGCTTCAGAAATAGGCATAAAAATAATACCCTTTTCACCTAATGTTTTCTTAAAAGTAGTCGCAACAGAAACAGAGTCCATTACAATATCTACAGCTACATTAGCTAATTTTTTTTGCTCATCTAGAGAGATTCCTAAACGCTTAAAAGTGTCTAATAATTCTGGATCTACTTCATCTAAAGAGTTTAACTGTGGTTTCTTTTTTGGCGCAGAATAATAAGCTATGTCCTGAAACTTTGGTTTCTCATAATGTACATTTGCCCATTCTGGTTCTTCCATTTTTTCCCAAACTCTATAAGCTTCTAAACGCCATTCAGTCATCCATTCTGGCTCGTTTTTCTTTTTAGAAATTGCGCGAACAACATCTTCACTTAATCCTATGGGAAATGTGTCACTTTCTATATCTGTATAAAAACCGTATTTATATTCTTGGGTTTTTAATTCTTCTTCTAGCTGCTCCTCTGTGTACTTTGACATCTTTTTCTTAAATTTTTAAAGTGAGAATGATTCTCCACAACCACAAGTTCTATTTGCGTTTGGGTTGTTAAAAACAAATCCTTTTCCGTTTAAACCTCCAGAATATTCTAAGGTTGTTCCTACTAAATATAAAAAGCTTTTTTTATCAACAATGATTTTTACATCATTCTCTATAAAAACTTTATCGTTTTCTTCTTGTTTGTTATCAAAAGTTAAATCGTAAGATAAACCTGAACAACCACCACTTTTTACACCAACGCGTACAAAATCGGTTACTGCATTAAAGCCATCGTCAGTCATTAATTCTATGACTTTCTTCTTTGCTGTGTCTGAAACTTTTATCATAATTTTAAATAGATTAAATCTAAATTGTCTGCAAATATACGATATAAGTCGAAGAAAAATAACAAACTTTCATTAACAAACCCAATTAAACAATTGGTTTTATTGATTGTTCTTTTAAGTGACCATTTTATAGACCACGATATTATTTTAGATTGATCCTATACTTTTACAGATTGTGTGAAAATATTAAATACCCGTTGATGTAAATTAATGTTATAACAGTTTTTATTGTTGATAAAACTCTTTAAAATGAATTATGAATATTATAACAAAATATTGATAGATTGATAACTCATTTTGTATTTTCGAAACATGGAATTGCAACCACCTTTTAGAAAAATAATTCATGTAGATATGGATGCATTTTATGCGTCTGTAGCAGAATTAGACAACCCTGAATTACGAGGAAAGGCAATCGCTGTTGGTGGAGAAGGCAGAAGAGGTGTTATTTCTGCAGCAAGTTATGAAGCTCGTAAATTTGGTGTAAAATCTGCAATGAGCGGCACTTTAGCAAAACAAAAATGTCCGCATTTAATCTTTGTAAATAGCGATTTTCCTCGCTATAAAGAAATATCACAAAAAGTTAGAGACATTTTTTACGAGTATACAGATTTGGTAGAGCCGCTTTCTTTAGATGAAGCTTATTTGGATGTTACGGAAAATAAAAAAGGAAATCCGTCTGCAAATACCATTGCTAGAGAAATTAGAGATCGTATTTTCGAAGAAACAGGTTTAAGAGCATCCGCAGGAATTTCGATAAACAAGTTTATTGCAAAAGTAGCGTCTGATATTAACAAACCAAACGGACAAAAAACAGTGCATCCAGATGAGGTTATTCAATTTTTAGAAGAATTACCTGTCAATAAATTTTACGGAGTTGGTAAAGTTACTGCAGCTAAAATGTATAACTTAGGCATATTTGTTGGGAACGATTTAAAGAAAAAAAAATTAGAAGAACTGATTAAATTTTTCGGGAAATCGGGTGCTCATTATTATAATATTGTTCGCGGAATTCATAATAGTGCAGTAAAACCAAACAGAATTCGGAAATCTGTTGCTGCAGAAAGGACTTTTAGTGAAAACATTTCTTCGGAAATATTTATGATAGAAAAGTTAGAGAAAATTGCAGATGAGTTAGAAAAACGCATGAAAAAAACGGATACAAAAGGAAAAACAATCACTTTAAAAATTAAATATTCAGATTTTACACAACAGACAAGAAGTAAAACTAAAGATTATTTTATGCAAACTAAAAACGAATTTTTTCCTGTAGTAAAAGAGTTGTTGCTTCAAGATAAAATTACCAATTCGGTACGTTTATTAGGTTTGTCTTTTGGTAATTTAAACACCGAAAATAAAGAACCTGTTTGGGTACAATTAAAGTTTGAATTCTGACGCTAAGCGTCTTTTTGTATGCTACAAAATTATGGTAAGTATTACTTAGTAATCTGTTAATTTAAATTATGAAGAGTTCAATTCCCGTAGGCTTGCCTAAAAATGGAAAGGATTAATAATACTTCAAATTGTCATTTCGACGATAGGAGAAATCTCATAACCGTAAAAGCACAAAACTGAAAGAAATACTACGAGGCTTATCATAGAAAGGACTAAATTGTACGTTATTATTTCTGATCGATTTTTTTATCGGGTCTTAGAATGACATAAATAACATTAGAAATGAAAATAGAAATTATTAGAACAAATTCTGAAAACCCAGATTTTATCAATTTGGTAAAACAGTTAGATGCCTACTTAAAACTTATGGATGGAGCAGAACACGATTTTTACAATCAGTTTAATAATATTGATGTTTTAAAGAATGTGGTGGTTGTTTCTGTTGATAAAATAGCAGTTGGCTGCGGAGCAATTAAAAAGTTTGATAATACTTCTTTAGAGGTAAAAAGAATGTTTGTTTCTAAGGATGATAGAGGAAAAGGAGTTGCACAAAAAGTATTACAAGAATTAGAAACTTGGGCAAAAGAATTAGGGTATAAAAAATGTGTATTAGAAACTGGTAAAAGACAAGTAGAAGCTGTTAAATTCTATCAGAAATGTAATTACAAAGTGATTAAAAATTATGGTCAGTATACAAACATGGAAAATAGTATTTGTTTTGAAAAAGCATTGTAAAAGTCAATAAATTAAAATGGAAAACCTATGAACGCAGATGTAATTATTATTGGTGGCGGTTTAGCAGGTTTATGTAATGCAATTCATTTATCAAAATTTGGTAAAAAAGTTTTACTGATTGAAAAAAATGAATATCCGAAACATAAAGTTTGTGGTGAATATATTTCAAATGAAGTATTGCCTTATTTAGAATTTTTAGAGATCAATCCGTTTGATTTTGGTGCGGTAAAAATTAAAAATTTTCAATTATCAACGACCAAAAATAAACTGATTTCAGCAAAATTACCTTTGGGTGGTTTCGGAATTTCTAGGTATCAATTAGATTTTGTATTATCAGAAAAAGCAACAAAAAATGGAGTTACAATACTACAAGATTCAGTAGTAAATATTGATTTTAAAGAGGATGTTTTTTCAGTTGAAACCAAAGAGCATAATAGTTTTCAATCTAAAATTTGTATTGGCGCTTTTGGCAAACGTTCTTTATTAGACGTAAAATTAGAAAGAGATTTCATCAAAAAAAAATCACCTTATTTAGGCGTAAAAATTCATGTAAAAGGAAATTTTAAAGAAGATTTAGTAGCACTTCATAATTTTAAAGGTGGTTATTGCGGTGTTTCTAAAGTGGAAAATGATGCGATTAATTTGTGTTATATCACCAATTACGCGTCTTTTAAAAAGTATAAAAATATTGATGATTTTCAGGAACAAGTCGTTTTTAAAAATCATTTTTTAAAAGAAATATTTAATAATTCTGAAGCTGTTTTTGAGAAACCTTTAACCATTAGTCAGGTTTCTTTTGAAACCAAAAAACCAGTAGAAAACCATATTTTAATGTGTGGCGATTCTGCAGGAATGATTCATCCACTTTGTGGAAACGGAATGAGTATGGCAATTCAGTCTGCACAAATTGCGTCTAAATTGATTCTAAATTACTTAAATGACGAAATCAAGTCAAGAAAAGAGCTTGAAAAGCGATACCTTAGAGAGTGGAATAAAAAATTTAGTTTCCGTTTAAAAGCGGGACATTTTATAGCAATGTTGTTTCGAAAAGATAGAATTGCATCGATTTTATTACAAATTTTAAAGAAACTACCTTTTTTATTACCAATTATAATTAAGCAAACTCATGGTAAACCAATGAAAATTTAATGGACTTTTTTATCAGCACAAAAAATAGAACAGACAAAGAAGAACTGATGGATGATTTTTCTATTGGTGGAGATTTACTGCGAGATACTTTAGATAAGTTAGAAAATATTAATCGATATTTAGGCGGAAATTTAGTTACTTTAAACTCCCTTAAAAAAGTACTAAAAAATCATTCAAAAGAACAAGAGTTAACCATTGTAGATATTGGTTGTGGTCATGGAGATATTTTACGAGATGTGGCAAAATTTGGAAGAAAGAAAGGCTATAAAATGAAATTGTTAGGTATTGATGCAAACCCAACAGCAATAACATATGCCAATGAATTATCTACAGCGTTTCCAGAACTGAGTTTTAAAACGGAAGATATTTTTTCTGATTCTTTTAAAAACAGACAATTCGATGTGGTGTTGGCAACCTTATTTTTACATCATTTTAAAGAAGAACAATTGGTTTCTTTTTTAGGAGACACTTTAAAACAAACAAAAATAGCAATTGTAGTAAACGATTTGCATCGACATAAATTGGCGTATTATCTGTTTATGTTATTGTCTCTTTTTATCAAAAATAAAATGATTATTGAAGATGGATTAACATCCGTATTAAGAGGATTTAAAAGAAAAGATTTAGAAAGAATCTCTCAAAAATTAAATGTAGAGCCACAAGTTTCTTGGAAATGGGCATTCCGTTTTCGATGGATGCTATCAAGTTTAAAGTTTTAGATTTTTAATTTAAACCACAAACAACATCCGGTGAAACCTGTGTCGAAATAAATTAGTGCGAATTCGTGAAATTAGTGTCTAAAAATATGAAAGTAAAAATAACATCGGTTGCAAAACAACTTCCAAAATATTATAGAGAAACCAAAGATATTATTCCGTTTGTAAAATTATGGATGCAAGATCAAGATACTCGTTTTCAAAGAAAAGTTATTAAACTTTTTGAAGGAGCAGGAGTAGATAAAAGGTATTCAATTATGGATCCGGAAGAAGTTTTTATAGCGACTTCTTTTGAAGAAAAAAATAATATTTATACAAGAGAAGTTGTAAAACTAGCAGAACAATCTTTAACAAAATCATTAGAGAAAGCAAATTTAGAACCTACGGATATCGATTATATAATTACGGTAAGTTGTACCGGAATTATGATTCCGTCTATGGATGCTTATTTGATTAATTCTCTGCAAATGAAACAAGATATTGTACGTTTGCCCGTTACAGAAATGGGTTGTGCAGCAGGAGTTTCTGGTATTATTTATGCGAAGAATTTTTTGAAAGCGAATCCGAATAAAAGAGCTGCTGTAATAGCTGTTGAAGCACCAACAGCAACGTTTCAGCTAGAAGATTATTCGATGACAAACATTGTAAGTGCTGCTATTTTTGGTGATGGAGCTTCTGCTGTTATTTTGTCTTCTTATGAAGACGATAAAGGTCCAGAAATTATTGATGAAGCCATGTATCATTTTTACGATGCTACTTCTATGATGGGTTTTAAATTGGTAAATACAGGTTTACAAATGATTTTGGATAAGGAAGTTCCACAGAAAATATCAGATCATTTTCCGGCAATTGTACATCCGTTTTTAGAAAGAAATAATTTAACGATTGATGATATAGATCACTTAATTTTTCATCCGGGAGGAAAAAAAATTGTACAAACTGTAGAAGATTTATTCGGTGTTTTAGGCAAAAATATAGACGATACAAAAGAAGTTTTACGATTATACGGTAATATGTCTAGTGCAACCGTTTTGTATGTTTTAGAACGATTTATGGACCGAAATCCTGCAAAAGGAGAACGTGGTTTAATGTTGAGTTTTGGTCCAGGTTTTTCTGCACAAAGAATTTTGTTGGAGTGGTAATTTCCTGTCAAGAAATCAAACAAATAAAATGAAACTAAGTAAAACTCGAGAAATTGAAGTATTTATAAGGGATGTAATCAATAATGGAAAAACTTGTATTGATTGGGGTAGGTTAGAAAAGGAAAATAAAACATTTTTAACGAAAGTGAAAGAATTATTCAAGTTTGAAAATGATAATTCTTGGAAGTTTTTAACTTCATCTTTAGATGTTATTGGAGATTCGGAATTTGCAATTAATAAATTTTTAGAAAGTAAAAATATTCAGGTTAAGGATGATGGTGAAGCGTATTTAAAGATTTATGGAGTCTTTTCAGCAGTATATATTCAATACAAATCGATAAAAACTATTGCTAAAATAGTAAAGTTAAAAAATGAGAAAAAGTTATATAAAGACTTTGAAAAACTTGATATCATATTTTTGAGACATATAGTTTCAGCCCATCCAATAGATTTTAAAAATAATGAAAGCCTATTAGAATCTTATAAACTTGATAGAAGTTCTGTGAAAAATTTTAATTATTTCACTGTTATTAATGAAACGAATGAATTTAGTGAGTACAACATATTTAATTGTATTGAAAAATTTAATGAATTAACCAATTTTTATTTGAAGTTAGTAGCTGAAAAAATTATAGAGAATAGATACTCTAAAGGTTCTGTCAAAACTAAAAACTTAATAAGTAAATTAAATATGATATAATACTAAAAATGAAATCATCAGAAATCATAAAATTATTACCTTACAAAAAACCATTTTTGTTTGTTGATGAATTGACAGAAATTTCAGAAAATGGAGTTACTGGAAATTACACATTCAATGAAAGTGCCTTTTTTTATGAAGGTCATTTTAAAGGAAATCCGATTACTCCTGGTGTTATTTTAATCGAAACTATGGCGCAAATTGGCGTTGTTTGTTTGGGTATTTATTTATTAAAAGAGGAAATTTTATCAACAAAGAAAAAAACACAAATTGCGTTAACTTCTAGTCAGGTTGATTTCTATTTACCTGTTTTACCAAATGAAAAAGTAACGGTAATTTCTGAGAAAGAATATTTTAGATTCAATAAATTAAAGTGCAAAGTAAAGATGATGAATGCCAAAAATGAATTGGTTTGTAGAGGAACTATTTCTGGAATGATAATAGCTAAATAAGATGAAAAATAGAGTTGTAATTACTGGTTTAGGAGTTGTAGCTCCAAATGGAGTAGGTTTGCAGGAGTTTACAAAAGCAATAAGATCAGGGAAATCTGGAATTACCTTTCATCAGAATTTAATGGACAAAGGGTTTTCTTGCTGTATTGGTGGAATTCCGGAAGTTTCCGAAGAAAAAAAAGCAACATATTTAACATCTTTACAACTACGTGGGTTTAATAGTACTTCTATTTTATACGGATGTATGGCAGGAATTGATGCCTGGAAAGATGCAGGTTTTTCTGTAGATGAAAACTCTAAATTAGACTATGATACAGGTTCAATTTTTGGAACAGGAACCTCTGGAATTGAAAAATTTAGAGAAGCAATTTATAAAATTGACGATAAAAATGTAAGACGTTTAGGAAGTACTTCTGTAGTGCAAACCATGGCAAGCGGAATTTCGGCTTATTTAGGCGGGATTCTAGGTTTAGGAAACCAAGTAACCACAAATTCATCTGCTTGTACAACAGGTACAGAAGCCTTGTTATTAGGTTTCGAACGTATTAAAAACGGAAAAGCAAAACGAATGTTGGTTGGCAGTTCTAGCGACAGTAGTTTGTATACTTGGGGCGGATTTGATGCCATGAGAGTGATGTCTTATAAACACAATGAAACTCCAGAAAAAGGATCGAGACCTATGAGTGAAACTGCATCTGGATTTGTTCCAGGAAGTGGTGCAGGAGCTTTGGTTTTAGAATCTTTAGAGAGTGCTTTAGCAAGAAATGCGACTATTTATGCAGAAGTTTTAGGAGGAAATATAAATTCTGGCGGACAAAGAAATGGCGGAACGTTAACGGCTCCAAATGCAGAAGCTGTTCAGAAATGTATTACGGATGCAATTTTAGATGCCAATATTTCTGCTGATGAAATTGATGTTATTAACGGACATTTAACAGCAACCTCAAAAGACAGTTTAGAAATAGAAAATTGGACCAAAGCATTGCAAAGAAAAGGAACAAATTTTCCACATATTAATTCATTAAAATCTATGGTTGGCCATTGTTTGGCTGCTTCTGGCGCTATTGAATCTGTAGCTGCTGTTTTACAAATTAAAGAACAATTTGTGTTTCCGAATATCAATTGTGAAGATGTTCATCCAGAAATTTCTGAATTAATTTCTACAGATAAAATTCCGACAAAAATGATGGAAAAAAACATTACTATTTTAGCAAAAGCAAGTTTTGGTTTTGGCGATGTGAATGCTTGTGTTATCTTTAAAAAGTATAAACTGTAACTAATTTAAGAAAAAGAAAGACCTCAAAGGTTTTAAAAGTTGTGAGGTCTAAAACAATAAATAAAATATGACAAAAGAAGAAATTATATCAAAGTTAACTACAATTGTAAAGCCTTATGTTCAAAATGAAGATGGGTTTAAAAAGTTAAATGAAGAAACAGATTTTATAAATGATTTAGAAATAAATTCTGCAAATCTCGTGGATATTATTTTAGATGTAGAAGACGAGTTTAAAATAGAAATAGACAATGCTTCTATGGAGAAAATGCTTTCTGTAAAGGCAACCATTGCTGTAATTCAATCTAAAATGGATGCATAATATTGGTAATGATATTGTAGATTTAAACCTTGCTAAAACCGAAAGTAATTGGCAACGAAAAGGGTTTTTAGAGAAGCAATTTACCCAAAAAGAACATGAAGAAATTCGTAATGCAGACAATCCGTTTATAAAAGTTTGGCAATTTTGGTCTATGAAAGAAGCGGCTTATAAGAGTTATACTCAAAAAGTAGAAACACGTTTTTTTGCGCCTCAAAAATTTGAATGTAGTTTCATTTCGTTAACAGAAGGGGTTGTTCTTTTTGAAGATCATAAATATTATACAAATACAAGTTTAAACTCATTTTATATCCATACAATTGCCAAAGAGTTGAAAAGTGAGGATGCCATTTATTTTAAGATTGGCTCATCAAAAAATATTCATATCGATTTAAAAACACAGTTGGCGATAGAAACAGGAGTTTTATCCGATGAAATCGTAAAAATAAAAACAACTGTTGGTGCTCCTTTGTTTTATCACAAGAAAAAAATATTAACAAAATCTTGCTCAATTTCGCATCATGGGAATTATGGTGCCTTTGTATTTACTTTAGAAAATTAAAATAATATATGTCGCAATTAAAAGTTAAAGAAGCACTTTATAAGCAATGTGAAACTTTTGTAAATAAACGCTTAGATACGGTTACTGAAATTATTTCCTCTAATCAAAAAGCATTGCAATCAGAAACTAAAAGTTCTGCTGGCGATAAGCACGAAACTGGTAGAGCCATGTTGCAGTTAGAAATGGAAAAAGCGAGTCAGCAACTTGTCGGAATTACACAAATGAAAGAAATTTTAGCTAAAATTGATGTTTCAAAAACGTCAAATATTGCACATCTAGGCACGGTGATTGAAACAAATATGACTAATTATTTTTTATCTATTTCTGCAGGTAAACTTACGGTTGATAATAAGGTGTATTTTGCTATTTCTGTTTCGTCTCCAATCGGTAAGTTGTTGTTAGGTAAAAAGATAGAAGATGCGATTGTTTTTAATGGAAATACAATAATTGTAAAAGGACTAAAATAATAATCTGTATTTTAGAGTTTTAAACACCTTAAATAAATGTCGATTAACATGCATAGAACTCATAATTACTTAAAGCTCCAACAATCAAATTTTGATATTGTAAATTTTCTGGACTTAGAGAAGTTCGAAAGTGAAGAAATTCTTACAGAAAATCATAAAGTAGATTTTTATGCATTAATTTTTATAACAGAAGGAAAAGGCAAACACTCAATTGATTTCTCTGATTATGAGTATGATAAAGGGACTATTTTGGCTATTAGAAAAGATCAAATGCATCGGTTTTATTTAAATAAGGCAACAAAAGGTTTTCTATTATGTTTTAAAGAAGAGTTTTTAAATAGTTATTTAAATGAAATTGAGGTTGCAAATGCAATTCAGATGTTTAATGAGTTATTAGTTTCTCCAAAAACACAATTAAAAGACTGCGATTTTGAGAGTATTTTTAAATTAATAAAAGGAATAGAAAAAGAAGTTTTAGTTGTAAATGATATTTACTCTTTTAAACTGATAAGGAGTTTACTACATATTTTAATTACTTTGATTTATAGAATAAAATCGACCGGATATAACACTTTGCAGCAAAGTAAGTATTTAAAAGAGTTTATTATATTTCAAAATTTACTAGAAGAAGATTACTACAAAACTAAAAAAGTTTATGATTATGCAAATAAGTTAGGGTATTCTGCAAAGAAGCTTAATATGGTTGTAAAATTTATAGCAAATAAATCTGCTAAAGAGTTTATAGATGATACTGTTATAATTAAAGTGAAAAGATTGCTGATACATTATAATCTTTCTATAAAAGAGATTGCTTTTAAAACTGGTTTTAATGAGCCTACTAATTTGTATAAATATTTTAAAAAACACACTAATTCTACACCAGAAGAATTTAGAAAAAAATATGTGTAATATTTTTTTTGAATATAAAATTTATTTAAATAACATTAAGCTTCTATGATTTAAAGGCTGTATTCTCTTAAAAAAATATATTCTGAATAGGTGAATTCTTATTTATTTTCCCATTTCTACAGTTTTTAGGAGTATTATTATTCAAAAATGTTTTTAATTAACTTTAGTTTTGCTACAAATAATTAAGATTTCCCCCAATTTCTTCAATTTTTAGGAAGCGATTCCTGTTTTTTAAAAACATATATTTAAATCATTTTAATTTTTATAATTAAGATGATTTTTTTTGTGCTAAATTTTTAAAATTGATTAATATTAAATATTACTACTTTGAATTTAAGACTCATAAAGAAGTTTGCTGTTGAAGGCTTTTTTTTAAATAAGTGGTCTTGAAGTTTACGCATCAATTTTTTTTCAATTAAAAGGAGTATTTTTGTTTTTTACAAATCATTATTTTCAAAATGAAAAAGACACTATTTCTCTTAACGATGCTCTTTGCTGTACATTCATTTGGACAATCTAATTTTAAAAGTTTTTTTAAGCTCTCTCCACCAATTAAAAAATGGGTGTTTTTTCATCCTTTTAAAGCAACAAAATCTTTAGAAATTTCTAAAGAAACAAATAGGGTTGCAGATTCAATTGCAAAAACAGACTTGTTAGATAAAGATGGAGCAGGTGGGCAGGTAGATGCTTTTAGGCATGCTTACTGGATGGCAAGATTAGCACAAGAAATGGGTGTGAGTTCTGCACGTTCTTTAGGAGAAGCACATGAAAAAGAAAATTATTTAACATACAAAAAACAAAAATTAGAAGATGGTGTTGTGCCAGATGAAATTTCAACTGAAATGGATTTACACAATAATGAAGAAGGGTTAAAACTAATAACAAAAGGAAGTGTTGTTTCTAGAAAAGGGTTAATCTATAGAATTGTAAATGCTATTGAGGAGGGAAAAATGAAAATCATAAAAAAAGATAAAAAAGGTAATTTTTTAACTTGTAATGGAGAAGTGATTCACAAAGAGGGGCTTAGAGGTAAATGGGAAAATGATAAATGTCTAATCTCTTCGGATACTAAATAAGTGGCTTGTTTTAATTGGTAAAATATACTACAACGTATTCGTTCAATAGATATAGTGGTTGGAGGGCGTGTAGTTTTAAAATATCAGTAACAGCAAGGTTTCTAGTGATAATTATCATAAAAATTAAATACACTAAAGACCTACTTTTGTCTACTTAAATTAAAGTCAATTTTTATAAAAAATAATAAAATTAATATTAAAAATTATGGAATTTTTTTTAGAATTACTCACTAAAGATTACTTTGTGTTATTTCTAGTTATTGGTTTAGGAATCGCCTTAGGAAACATTCGTATAAAAGGGATAAGTTTTGATACTTCTGCGGTTATTTTTGTCGCTATCTTTTTTGGATATCTGTACAATTTAAATGGCATTACTTTTAATATTCCTCCAATTATTCAAAGTGTAGGTTTGGTGTTATTTATTTACACCATAGGTATGCAAGCAGGACCTTCTTTTTTTAGTTCTTTTAAAGAACAAGGAGCTAAATTAATCCTTTTGGCAGGTATTACGGTTATAACAGGTGGTATTACTGCTGTGTCTATTTCTTATATTTATGATGTAGATATGAATATGATGAGTGGTTTGTTAACAGGAGCACTAACATCTACACCTGGTTTGGCGGCTTCTATAGAGGCTTCTCAATCTCCTTTAGCGTCTATTGGTTATGGTATTGCATATCCGTTTGGAGTTTTAGGTGTTATTTTGTTTGTAAAATTAGGACCTGCATTATTTAGAATAAACATTAAGAATGAAGAAAAAGATTTTGAAGAAAAATCGAAATCGAGCACTCCAATGGTGATCAATAAAAACTTAATTATCTCTAATGAAAACGTAAATGGTAAAACGATTAGAGAGTTGAGAATTCGTTTTATGACCAAAGCGAATATTTCACGTATAATGAAGCCTAATCAGTTACCTATTTCTCCTACAAAAGATACTATTTTAGAAACGGGAGATATTATAAAAGCAGTAGGTACGGTAAATGCGTTACAAAGAATAGAGGTTTTATTAGGTAAAGTTACCGATATTAAAATTCCTAGAAGTGGAACTTACGAAGTAAAGTGGTATGTAGTAAGTAATGATGCTGTGGTAAATAAAACCATTGAAGAACTTAATCTTCTAGAAAATTATTCTGCTACCATAACACGTATTAGAAGAGCTAGTATCGATTTAGCTCCACATCCATCAACCAAAATAAAATATGGTGATAAGATTTTAGTCTCTTGTTCTAAAGGAAATGTTCCTGCGGTGACACAACTCTTTGGAGATAGTTTAAAAAGAATAGGTCAAACAAGTTTTTTACCTGTAGCATTTGGTATTGTTATCGGTATTCTTGTAGGTGCTATTGCTATTCCGTTAGGAGGAATTGGTTTAAAATTAGGGCTTACAGGGGGTGTACTTTTATCTTCTATATTTTTAAGTTGGAAAGGAAAGTTTGCTACTGTAATTTGGAATTTATCAGGTCCTGCAAACCAAATATTACGTCAGTTTGGGCTTTTGTTATTTCTTACTCCTGTTGGTTTAAAAGCAGGACAAAGCTTAATTTCAGCAATCGAAAAACATGGTTTTATTTTATTTCTATATGGCGCTTTAATTACTTTGATTCCTATGATTATTACGGTGCTTGTTGGGCGATTTCTCTTAAAAATAAACTTTTTGTCTGTTTTAGGAGCCTTAACAGGAGGTATGACTTCTACACCAGGATTAAGTGCAACAGACTCTATGACCGATTCGGATGCTCCGCAAATTGCTTACGCAGCTGTGTATCCTTTTTCATTGGTGCTTATAATTATTGTAGCAGAAGTAATGTCAGTGTTATAACACGTTAAAAAATAAGGTAATATTTAAAACAAAAACATCATATTAAAACGATTCTAAATAACCAAAAAACAACCATTATTATTTCAGTAAAGCGTATCTAAATGGTACATTTGTAAAACAACAATTATAACTTAATTATACATTTATACAATGAGCGGATTTTTCAAATCTTCAGTTGGAAGAAAGATAGCCATGGCGCTTTCTGCATTCTTTTTAATGTTCTTCCTTTTACAGCATTTTGCAATCAATCTTTTATCAGTTCTAAGCCCAGATACTTTTAACGAAGTTTCACACTTTATGGGAACAAACCCTTTAATACAGTTTGCCTTGCAACCAGTATTAATTTTTGGTGTAGTTTTTCATTTTGTAATGGGATTTATCTTAGAATTAAAAAACAAAAAAGCAAACGGAGTTGGGTATGCAAAAAACAATGGTGCAGCTAATTCATCTTGGATGAGCAGAAACATGATTTGGAGTGGTGCTGCTATTTTAGCATTTATCATTTTACATTTTATCGATTTCTGGTTTCCAGAAATTAACACAAAATTTATTCAAGGCGATTGGTCTGGTACTTTAGAAGGAATAGAAGGTTACCGTTACCATGAGGAGTTGTTGCATAAATTTGTAAACCCTATTAGAGTTGCTGCTTATGTTGTTGCTTTTGTTTTCTTAGGATTGCATTTAGCACACGGGTTTACATCAGCATTTCAATCTATGGGTTCTACATCTGGACGAAAAAAAACATTACAAACAATAGGTAAAGCATATTCAATTATAATTCCTTTAGGATTTATTTTTATTGCACTTTATCATTACTTAAACCATTAATCTATACAATATGGCTTTAGATTCAAAAGTACCTCAAGGTCCAATTAAAGATAAATGGACAGATTATAAAAATAAAATAGACTTGGTAAACCCTGCAAACAAACGTAATATAGACGTTATTGTTGTAGGTACAGGATTAGCTGGTGGTTCTGCCGCAGCAACATTAGCAGAGTTAGGGTATAATGTAAAAGCATTTGCTTACCAAGATTCTCCAAGAAGAGCGCATTCTATTGCTGCACAAGGAGGTATCAACGCTGCAAAAAATTATCAAGGAGATGGAGATTCTACTTACAGGTTATTTTACGATACTGTAAAAGGTGGAGATTACCGTTCTCGTGAAGCAAACGTGTATCGTTTAGCTGAGGTTTCTGCAAATATCATCGATCAATGTGTGGCACAAGGAGTTCCTTTTGCACGTGATTATGGTGGTTTGTTAGACAATCGTTCTTTTGGTGGAGTTTTAGTTTCTAGAACTTTCTATGCAAAAGGACAAACTGGTCAACAATTATTATTAGGAGCTTATTCTGCAATGAATAGACAAATTGCTCGTGGTAAAATAGAGATGTTTAACAGACATGAAATGTTAGACGTTGTTATTGTTGATGGAAAAGCAAGAGGAATTATTGCTAGAAATTTAATTACAGGAGAAATTGAGCGTCATTCTGCACATGCTGTTGTAATTGGTTCTGGAGGTTACGGTAACGTATATTTCTTATCTACAAATGCAATGGGTTCTAATGCTACTGCAGCTTGGAAAATCCATAAAAAAGGAGCATATTTTGCAAATCCTTGTTATACACAGATTCACCCAACATGTATTCCACGTTCTGGAGATTATCAGTCTAAATTAACATTGATGTCTGAATCTTTACGTAATGATGGACGTATTTGGGTTCCTAAAAACATGGAAGATGTTTTAGCTATTAGAGAAGGAAAGAAAACGCCTAAAGATTTAACAGAAGACCAAAGAGATTACTATTTAGAAAGACGTTATCCTGCATTTGGTAACTTAGTACCGCGTGATGTTGCATCTAGAGCAGCAAAAGAACGTTGTGATGCTGGTTACGGAGTAAATGCAACAGGAGAGGCTGTGTATTTAGATTTTGCATCTGCTTTTGAACGTTACGGAAAAGAGCAAGCAAAGATTCATAATATAGAAAATGCATCGCCTGCAAAAATAAAAGAATTAGGACAAGAGATCGTTAGAGCAAAATATGGAAACTTATTTCAGATGTATGAGAAAATCATAGATCAAAACCCGTATGAAACTCCAATGATGATTTATCCAGCGGTACACTATACAATGGGTGGTGTTTGGGTTGATTATAACTTAATGACAACGATTCCAGGATGTTACTGTATTGGAGAGGCAAACTTCTCTGATCACGGAGCAAACAGATTAGGAGCTTCTGCATTAATGCAAGGTTTAGCAGATGGTTATTTTGTATTACCTTATACTATTGGAGATTATTTATCTGATGATATTAGAACTGGAAAAATTTCAACAGAAACTCCAGAATTTATTGAAGCAGAAAAAGAAGTTACAGAAAGAATTAATCACTTTATTAATAATAAAGGAACAAAATCTGTAGATTATTTCCATAAGAAATTAGGAAAAGTAATGTGGGACAAGGCAGGAATGTCTAGAAACGCAAAAGGTTTAACAGAGGCAATGGCCGAAATTAAAGCCATTCGTGAAGAGTTTTGGAAAGAAGTTTCTGTACCAGGATCTTCAAATGAAATGAACCCAGAATTAGAAAAAGCAGGTAGAGTTGCAGATTTCTTAGAATTAGGTGAGTTATTTGCTAAAGATGCTTTAATGAGAGCAGAATCTTGTGGAGGTCACTTTAGAGAAGAATCTGCAGAATTAGATGGTCCTCAAAAAGGAGAAGCAAAACGTAACGATGTAGATTTCGCTTTTGCAGCTGCTTGGGAATATAAAGGAGAACCTGCAGATGCGGTTTTACACAAAGAAGAATTAGAGTTTAACGATATTGAATTGAAACAACGTTCATACAAATAAGAAAGACAAGATGAATTTAACACTTAAAATTTGGAGACAAAAAGACGCTGGTTCAAAGGGTCAAATGGTAGACTATAAAGTGAATGATATTTCAGAGCACATGTCTTTTTTAGAAATGATGGATGTTTTGAATGAACAATTAGTAAATGGTGGTGAAGAACCAGTTGCTTTTGATCATGATTGTAGAGAAGGTATCTGTGGTGCTTGTTCTTTATATATTAATGGAGAAGCTCATGGACCAGACAGAGGTATAACAACCTGTCAGTTACACATGCGTATGTTTAGCGATGGAGATACTATTACAATAGAGCCATTTAGAGCAGCAGCATTTCCTGTTATAAAGGATTTAGTAGTAGACAGAATGGCTTTTGAGCGTATTCAGCAATCAGGTGGTTACATTTCTGTAAACACTTCTGGTAATACACAAGATGCAAACTCTTTACCTATTTCTAAACACGCAGCAGATGATGCTATGGATGCAGCAACTTGTATTGGTTGTGGTGCTTGTGTGGCTACTTGTAAAAACTCTTCTGCAATGTTATTTGTTGGTGCAAAAGTATCTCAGTATGCTTTGTTACCACAAGGACAAGTAGAGGCTGCAGATCGTGTTAAAAACATGGTTGCACAAATGGATTTAGAAGGTTTTGGTAACTGTACAAATACAGGTGCGTGTGAGGTAGAATGCCCTAAAGGAATCTCTTTAGACAACATTGCAAGAATGAATAGAGAATTGATGAAGGCTAATTTATAATAAGATAGTTTAAACGTCATTGCGAGTTTTAACGAAGCAATCTTAAAGTAAATTAATAAATATAAAAACCCAAAACTATTTTAGTTTTGGGTTTTTACTTTTTGTTTGTAATCTACAATTAGTCTTTATAATCTTTAAAAAATTCCTTTGGAGAAATAGCTAATTTATTTAAAATAAGTAATAAGCGTTCTACATCTAACTTTGTGTGTCCTTTAATAACCTTAAAATAACCATTTTCTGTTAAGCCTAAATGAAGTGCCATTTCATAACGGCTTACACCAACTTGTTTTCTTTTTCGATGTAAAAATAAGTAAAATTAGTATTTAAAATATTTCCATTTTGGCATACCTGAAAACAGTGATTCAGTATACCTATAATTGGGTATGCTATAATGGAAAGTGATTCTTTAGGTTTTTAAAAATATCTTTTCCATCTTTGGAAAGAGAAAAATACTGTGAAAAAGAAAATTTCTTCCCTTCAAAATAACATTATTACTACGAGTTTTACGCGAATTAATCTATCAATAGATTATAACGAGTGTTATTCCGTAAAGAGAGTTCATTAAAGTGATTTAAGAACCTCTTAATTAATAGTAAAAAAAAACTCCGCTTGCGGAATTAAGAAATATAAAAATGAAACGATTGTCATTTCGAAATGAGCTTTTTTAAGCGATTGAGAAATCTCATTGATGTGTAAGCCTTTTTCTACCAATTTTATAGAATTTTAAACTTGTTAACTCATCTAAAGTTCTAAATATTTTTAAATCAATAAACCTAAATAATTTAGGTTACAAAATTTTATAGTATGAAAAAAGTGATTTTAGCAATGGTTTTTATTTTTGCAACAGGAGCTATGATGAGTTCAACCAATATTTTAAATGATGTGTGCTGGGATAATGCGGAATCTGCTGTTTATTTCGCAGAGATTGAAGCTACGCCTTGGTATGGTTTTGGAGGTTTAAGCTATGAAGAATCGTATGATGTCTTTGCAGAAGCTTATGATTCGTACCTTGGAAATTGGCAATAATGAAAACGGTTTTACAGTTTTTCACTATCAAGACAAAAAAAAATAATAATAAATTAAAGACCTCAAGAATTGCATCTTGAGGTTTTAATTTAAAAAAAATCAATATGAGAATACTTAAAATAACAATTATATTATTTTTTATTACTTATAACATAAACTCTCAAAATTCATTTAGAGCATATTATAATGTAGAAGTAATAGATAGTACAAAATTTAAAGTTCCTGAAAAGTATTTGGGAACCAAACATGAAGTGTTACTTATAAAAAGAAAAAAAGAGACACTTAAAACTATTTCACTTTCAAAAAAAATAGACTTTATTTTAGATTTTGATAATATGAAATCTATTTTTTATTTACCAAAACAGCTAGACATAAAAAAAGGATATATTTCTATAATTAAAAGAATAGGAAGATTTAAGGGTACTTACTTTACAAATCAAGAAGGCGTTTTATGGGAAAAAAATTCTTTTGGTCAAGATTTCTTAGTTACACTTCCTGCAAATAAATGGAATATTACGAACTTATCAAAAAAATGTGGAAAGTACTTGTGTTATAAAGCAACTTTAATAAATGAAATTGAAACTAGTAGAGGTTTAAAAAAAAGGCACATTACAGCTTGGTTTTCATCCGAAATTCCCTTTAGTTTTGGGCCAAAAGAATTTAGTGGGCTTCCAGGTTTAATTATGCAATTGCAAGAAGGTAATATGCAATATCAATTAAAAGAGATTGTTAAAGTTGACAATTCAAAAATTGGACAAACCAAAATTGGAAGGAAAATTAATTTGTATGAATTCAATTTGTTGAGTAAAAAAATGTACAAAAGTTTAAAATTAAAAAATCCAGATTAGTATTTATCATTTTTTTGTTTACATTTTAACCCTTTAGTTGTGATGATTTAACAGGGGTAATTCTAGAATTAGTAACGTACAGGAAAATATATTATGCTAATAAAATTACTTTAAACCTAAAATAGTATTTGAAATAATTGACGGAATTAAAATAACTAAAGAAGCATATTCAGATTTTTATAAAATTTAGTTTTTTTATAATTGAAACCTTTTATTTTTTATTTCGTTTTTAATAGTAAAGTTGTATAAATTAATTGACATGAAAAATTTTATAACCCTTATAATTTGTTGCTTTTCAATAACGGTTTTTTCTCAGAAAATAAGTGGTAAAGTTACTTATGTGGTTTCTATGGAATCATTTTCAAAAGAAAAAATAGATTCCATATCTAAAAAATTGAAGTCAAAAAAAGTAAAAATGGACAAATGGATGCGAGATGTTTTTGAAAACACACCCAATGTAAATGCCTATTTAGAGTTTTCTAATGATGAGTCTTTATATTACGTAGAGGATAAAATGCAAAATGATGGAAAACCCATTTTTAATGTAAATAGAACTTTTGCTGGAGGAGATAATAGATATTACAAAAACACAAAAACGAATGAGTATTTTAATGAAAGTAGCACTTTTGGAGAATTATTCTTAATAGAAATTAATCCTAAAAAGTGGAAAATAACACAAGAATCTAAAAAGATTGGTAGATATCTATGTTTTAAAGCAATTGATATTGAATCAACCAGCAAAAAAATGAAACCTGTAGTTTGGTTTACACCAGAATTACCTGTTAGTTTTGGTCCTTTAAAGTATAATGGTTTACCTGGTTTGGTGCTTTTAGTAGAACTGTCTAAAAGAACTATTAGTGCATCAGAAATAATTATAAACCCTAAAAAAGAAATTGTAATTAAAAAACCTACAAAAGGTAAAAAAATGACAGCAGAAGAGTCTAGAAAAAGAGGAGAAGCGTTTTGGAAAAGTATTGAAAAACAATAAACATTCTATGAAAAAGAAAAGTCTATTTGTATTATTTGTTGGAATCTCTATTTCGTTTTTTGCACAGAAAGTAACCCTTTCAGGTTCTGTAAAAGACAGTTTACAAAATCCAATGCCGTATGCAAATGTAATAGCAAAACCCAAAGATGTTTCTAAAAACTTACAATTTGCCATAACAGATAACGAAGGCTATTATAAGTTGCTTTTAGAAAAAGGAGACACCATAACAATTAGTATTTCTTATTTAGGATATAAACCTATAGAATATCAATTTATAGCCTTAAAAACCACTAAAAAAGACTTTGTATTACAGCAATCTTCAGAACAATTAGATGAGGTAATTATAGAAATGCCAGTTACGGTTAGAGGAGATACCACTACTTATAAAACCGATAAATTTATAAACGGTACAGAACGCAAACTTAAAAATGTTTTAAAAAAATTACCTGGAGTAGAAGTAAGTAAAAACGGAACAGTTACCGTGCAGGGTAAAAAAGTAACCAAAATGTTGGTAGATGGTAAAAAGTTTTTTGGTGGTAATTCTAAATTGGCAGTAGAAAACATTCCTGCAAATGCTGTTGGTAATATAGAAGTAATCGATAATTATAACGAAGTTTCATTTTTAAAAGGATTAACAGATTCTGATGAGATGGCAATGAACATCAAACTAAAAGAGGATAAAAAACGCTTTCTTTTTGGTGATGTAGAAGCGGGTAAAGGCAACAAAGACTTTTATAAAACTAGCGCCAATTTGTTTTATTATTCACCCAAAACCAATGTCAATTTTATAGGAAACATTAATAATATAGGCGAAAAAACATTTACGTTTAGAGATTATATGAGTTTTTCTGGCGGTATGAATGCTATATTTAGCGGTAATTTTAAATGGAAAGGTGGTGATTTTTCTCAGTTTTTAGAAAGTAGAGATTTGCAGACAAGTAGCCAAAAATTTGGAGCTTTAAACATTACAAAAACGGCAACTTCTACCTTAGATGTTTCTGGTTATGCTATTTTTTCGAATACAAATACCAGTAGTTTTGTAGAAAACCAAAACGAATACACCACGTTTACAGAACAAAGAACTAATAAAACGGCTACAGATAATTTGTTAGGTATTGGGAATCTAAATATAGAGTACACACCAAATAATAAAGAAAAATGGTATGCAAGAACACAAGTAAAAAGGACTAATAACACCAAAATAAATACAGTTGCTTCCTTAATAAATGCCAACACAAATACCATTGCTACAGACAGCCATTTAACAGCAACGTATATCAACCAAAATATAGAATGGCACAAAAGACAAAATGATAAACACACGTTTTCATCCATTTTTAATTATGTGTTTGATAAAAGTGATAAAACCAATTATTGGCAAACGCAAGATGCTATTTTACAAGGTTTAATTCCGGCAGATACAAATCAAGAATTGTTAAGAATTCATCAACTAAAAAACACCAAAGAACAAAATATTGATGCTATTTTTAAACACTTTTGGGAAATTAACAACAGCAATCATATTTACACAACGTTGGGTAATAAATTTTTAAACGAAGATTTTGTTAGTGATGATTTTCAGACGTTAGATAACGGCACCACAAATAATTTTTCTTCGGATGATTTTGGCAACGATTTAAATTTAAAGCTAAACGATTTCTTTGTAGGATTGCATTATAAGTTTAGAGCAGGAATTTTTACTTTAAAACAAGGTGTAGAATTACACAATTACAAATGGCAACTAGACAAACAAACCCATTTAGAAAACAACAAATGGATTGTTTTACCCTATTTCTTAGCAAAAATTGAGTTTAATAAATCCAAAAAAATTACCATTAATTACAATTTAAAAACGTCTTTTTCTGATGTAGATAAATTTGCCAATCGTTTTTATTTACAATCGTATAATTCGGTTTTTAAAGGAAATGATACGCTAGAAAATAACTTGTATCACGCAGCGCGTATTTATTACAGCCGTTTTAGTTTGTATAAAGGCTTAATGCTTTTTGCAAACTTAAACTATAGTAAACAGATAAAAGGAGTTAGAAATACAGTAGATTTTAATGATGTTAACCAGTTTTTAACCGTAAAAATGTTCGACAATCCGTCTGAAAATCTTCATGGAAATATACATTTAGAAAAAAGTATTAAAAATATAAAATATAAGTTTGATGTTGGTTTTAGTAACAATAAGTACCTACAAGAATTAAACGGAAATACCCAAACCAATAAAAATAATGGGTATAATTACGAAGTAGGTTTCGAAACCTTGTTTGATAATTTTCCGACAATAGAAGTTGGTGTAAGTAGAGATATTGGTAAATTTATTTCTAGTAATGCTACTTCAAAATTTATAACTACAGAACCTTTTGTAACCGTAGATTACGATTTTTTAAAAAGCTTTATTTTTAATTTCGATTATAAGTTAAGCAACTATCAGAATAAAACATTGGGGCAAAAAAATGTGTATGAAATAGCAAATACAACCTTGTCTTATCAAAAAGAAGATGCTGCTTGGTCTTATAAAATAAGTGTCCAAAATATGTTTAATACACAATTTAAACAAAGTAATAGTTTTTCAGATTATTTAATATCAGATAGTAAAACTTTTATTTTACCAAGAATAATCATGTTTAGTATTGGGTATAATTTGTAGTTTTTTTCATACAGTTTTGTCATTCCGACGATAGGAGAAATCACATAATACTGTTGAGTTTTGTGTTATCACTGTTATGCGACTTCTCAATACTTCGAAGTGACAAGTTTTGTGGTTTATTTTCATACAGTTTTGTCATTCCGACGATAGGAGAAATCACATAATGCTATTCAGTTTTGTGTTATCACTATTATGTGACTTCTCAATACTTCGAAGTGACAAGTTTTGTGGTTTATTTTCATACAGTTTGTCATTTCTACGAAAGGAGAAATCACATAATGCTATTCAGTTTTGTGTTATCACTGTTATGCGACTTCTCAATACTTCGAAGTGACAAGTTTTGTGGTTTATTTTCATACAGTTTGTCATTTCGACGAAAGGAGAAATCACATACTGTTTGATAGGTTTTGTGCTATCACTGTTATGCGACTTCTCAATATTTCGAAGTGACAAGTTTTGGAGATTCTTTTTATAATACATACCTTTTAAGAAAAAAAGGATGCTAAACCCACAAAAAGGATTTCATAGTTATTATGTTTATATAATTACTAATAGTTACCGTTCCACGTTTTATATTGGAGTAACGAATAACTTAAAAGAACGTTTACAGCAACATAAAACGAACATACTTGAAAAAAAGAAAACTTTTGCTGCAAAATATAATATTGAGTTCTTAGTGTATTACGAAAAACATGCTTGGATTCAATTGGCTATTGCAAGGGAAAAAGAATTGAAAAAATGGAGGCGTGAGAAGAAACTAACACTTATAAGAGAAATGAACCCTTCTTTTACTTTTTTGAATAATGAATTTGATTAATAATGTTTGGTTTTCATGCAGTTTGTCATTTCGACGATAGGAGAAATCACATAATGCTGTTGAGTTTTGCGTCATCACTGTTATGCGACTTCTCATTACTTCGAAGTGACAAGTTTTGTCGTTTATTTTCATCCGGTTTGTCATTTCGACCTTTTAGGAGAAATCACATACTGTTTGATAGGTTTTGTGTTACCACTGTTATACGACTTCTCATTACTTCGAAGTGACAAGTAGTATGTATTAATAAGAATTGTTATGTTTTCTATTGGATAGAAGTCATAGAATTTTTAAAATCTGATAACTGAAATCACTTCCTCCCAAAATCTGCAGGAATTTCTCCCCAAGCTTTGGTTTCCCATTTTAAAATGGGGTTTTTAAACGTGTTTTCTTTTAGCCATTTTTCGGCTCTTTTTATCAATTCTAATAAATCTTTGTTAGAAGCATCAAAATGCATGTTGGTTTTGCATCTTTTTTGTTTTACCCAACTCATGGCAATTTTAGAATCGGAGTAAATAGGGATATTTTCCTTGTTCTTGCTCTTTAATAAAGCGATTCCGTGGACTAGAGCTAGAAATTCGCCAATATTGTTAGTTCCTCTAGCAAATGGGCCTTTTATAAAAATTTGTTGCTTATTATGCGTTAAAACACCTCTGTATTCCATTTTACCAGGATTTCCAGAACAAGCTGCATCTACAGAAATACTTTCTAAAATAGGTCTCCCAATTTTTTCTTTTTCTGTTGATGATAACGTCTTCTTTTTAGTATCTTTCCCTACATAGTCTGCATAATTTTTGGTTGCAGCTATTTCGGCTTCATTTAAATCTGCGAACGATTTATATTGAGCACCTTCAAAACCATCAATTTGCTTTTTACAGACTTTCCAAGAAGTAAAAACTCCTTTTCTGTGTCCGTTCCAAACTACATAAAACTTTTTTTTACTCATTTATGGCTAAAATTACATCTTCAATAACTCTAGGAAAGTAACGTTGCTCTAAAATATGAATCTTTTCTGCAATATTACCAGGAGAATCTGCTTCATTTAAGGCTGTTTTTGCCTGATAAATGATGGCACCTTCATCATAATTGGCATTTACGTAGTGAATTGTAATACCCGTTTCTGATTCTTTATTTTCTTTTACTGCCTTATGAACGTTCATACCATACATCCCTTTTCCACCATATTTTGGTAACAAGGCAGGGTGAATATTTATAATTTTATTTGGAAAAGCATCGATAATTTTGGTTGGAATTTTCCATAAAAAACCTGCTAAAATAATGTAATCTGCCTGCTCTTTTAATAGGTTTAGTATTTCATCCGAAGTAAAAAAAGCTTCTTTTTTAAAGTGTAAACATTTGATGTCTAATTTTTTACATCTATCAAATACTTTGGCATGTTCATTGTTACATAGCACAGTGGTAACCTTAGCGGTTTTAGTATGATTAAAAAATTTAATAATGTTTTCTGCGTTCGTTCCAGAACCAGATGCAAAAATAACAATACGCTTCATAACTTCATTTCTAAGCTACAAAAAAAAGAATAATTATTAACAAATTGATTATTTTAAGAGAAGATTAAATATTTTTATTTACTTTTAAGAATCATTTTTAGGACAAAAATTAGTTTTAATTGCTAAGATTTGTATTTTTGCCCCGATTAAAATTTTAAAAAACACAAAATTATGTCAGACATTGCATCAAGAGTAAAAGCTATTATCGTAGACAAATTAGGCGTAGACGATAACGAAGTAACAACAGAAGCTAGCTTCACAAACGATTTAGGAGCAGATTCTTTGGATACTGTTGAATTAATTATGGAATTCGAAAAAGAATTTGATATTCAAATACCAGATGATCAAGCAGAGAACATCGGAACAGTAGGTCAAGCAGTAAGCTATATTGAAGAAGCTAAAAAGTAAATTTATATGCAGTTAAAACGAGTTGTAGTCACTGGACTTGGCGCACTTACGCCAATTGGTAATAATATTGAAGAGTATTGGAATGCTTTAGTTAACGGAGTTAGCGGTGCAGCACCTATCAAGCGGTTTGATGCTGCCAAGTTCAAAACTCGTTTTGCATGTGAATTAAAAAACTTTGAGGTAACGGACTTTATTAATAGAAAGGACGCTAGAAAAATGGATCCATTTACGCAGTATGCAATGGTAGCTTCTGATGAGGCTATTGCAGATGCAAATTTTGATCTAGAAAAATTAAACAAATTACGCGTTGGTGTAATTTGGGGAGCAGGAATTGGAGGCTTAGAAACTTTTCAAAACGAAGCTATAAATTTTGGAGCCGGAGATGGTACACCAAAATTTAACCCATTTTTTATCCCAAAAATGATTGCAGATATTGCGCCAGGAAATATTTCTATTAAAAATGGATTTATGGGGCCAAATTATACTACGGTTTCTGCATGTGCGTCATCTGCTAACGCAATGATTGATGCTTTAAATTATATTCGTTTAGGTACTTGTGATGTTATTGTAACTGGTGGCTCGGAAGCTGCAGTTGTAATTTCTGGTGTTGGTGGTTTTAATGCCATGCACGCCTTATCTACAAGAAACGAAAGTCCTGAAACAGCATCTAGACCTTTTGATGCAGAACGAGATGGTTTTGTATTAGGTGAAGGAGCAGGTGCTTTGGTTTTAGAAAGCTATGAGCATGCTAAAGCTAGAGGAGCAAAAATTTATGCTGAGGTTATTGGAGGAGGAATGTCTTCTGATGCCCACCATATGACGGCACCACACCCAGAAGGAATTGGTGTGATTGCTGTAATGAATAACTGCTTAGAAAATGCAGGTATTAAACCAGAAGATGTAGATCATATTAATACACATGGTACTTCAACTCCTTTAGGAGATGTTGCAGAATTGAAAGCAATTTCTGCAGTTTTTGGAGAACATGCTAAAAACATTAATATTAATTCTACAAAATCTATGACAGGTCACTTGTTGGGAGCTGCAGGAGCTATAGAGTCTATAGCTGCAATTTTAGCCATGAAAAATGGTATTGTACCTCCAACAATTAATCATGTTAATGTAGATGAAAATATCAATCCAGAATTAAACTTAACTTTAAATAAAGCTCAAAAGCGAGAGATTAATATTGCTATGAGTAATACTTTTGGTTTCGGTGGACATAATGCATGTGTTGCATTTAAAAAACTTGATGAATAATACTCTATGAATTTTATTCGTAAAATAGTAAAACCTCACAGTGAAGAGGATGCACAATTATACAACGAATTAAAAAAACTACTTAATTTTTCTCCAAGAAGAATAAATAAATACAAAAAGGCATTTACACATAGGTCTGTGCAAATGTTAGACAGCAAAGGAATACCTATTAATTACGAACGTTTAGAATTTTTAGGTGATTCTATTTTAGGATCTGTAATTGCATCTTATTTATACAAAAAAGTACCTACAGGTAGTGAAGGCTATCTTACACAAATGCGCTCTAAAATTGTTAGTAGAGAGCATTTAAATGAGTTAGGAAAAGATTTAAACCTAATACGTTTTGTAAAAAGTAATATAGATCAAGCTAACGTTGGAGATAATATTCATGGTAATATATTTGAAGCATTAGTAGGCGCTATTTATTTAGATAAGAACTACAATACTTGTCAGAAATTTATTTATGAAAATGTAATTGTACCCTACGTAGATATCGAAAAACTAGAGGGTAAAGTTACAAGTTACAAAGGGCTTATTATAGAATGGTGTCAGAAACAAAAGAAGAAATATACTTTTGATACCTATGAAGATTCTGGTAACGAAGCTATCAAACATTTTAGTGTAAAGGTAAGTATCGATGGAGAGCAAATAGCCAAAGGTAGAGCTACTTCTAAGAAAAAAGCAGAAGAGCAAGCTGCTAAAAGAGTCTATTTTGCATTTCAAAAAGAAATTAATTTAGGCTAATTCACGATAACGTTTTCGTTAAAATTAACGGTAAAGTTCATAAACAATTAGTAATTTTGGTTTTCATAAAAACGAGTATTAGTTATAATCTATGCAGGTACACGCTTTAGAAATGGACGAATTTTGCGAAGAAGAATATTCTTTAATAGGAATCCATTCTACTTTAGAAGATTATAAACTTGCCTACTTATTAAATAAAAACCTTAATACCAGGTTTTATAAAGCAAAAGAAGATTTAAAATTTGTTATAGAAGAAAAGAAAGCCTCTTTTTCTATATATAATTATGAAAATATAGAATATGATTACAAGTGGTTTTTAATAACAAACAGTTATAGAACAGAAAACCAAACAGCAGCCAATGGGTTGTTATTAACATCAGAAACAATAACATATCTGATTCCAGAAAAGAAAAAAGTAGATTTTTTTTTAAAAATATGTGGAGATTCAGACGATGGTTTTGTTACGAAAACAGTAAATAGAATTAAAAGTATTGAGAATGTAATTACCGCATATTCAATAGATAAAAACACCTTAAAGTCTAAAGACTTTTTAATATTTTAAACATGAAAGACTACAAAAAAACAAAAATAGTTGCAACCTTAGGTCCAGCAATAGACACTAAAGAAAAGATGAAAGAGTTGGCAGTTGCAGGTGTCAACGTTTTTAGAATTAATTTTTCTCATGCAGATTACGATGTTGTAAAACAAAATGTGCTAAGAATTAGAGAAATTAATGAAGAAGAAGGATTTAATGTTGCCATTTTAGCAGATTTACAAGGACCAAAACTTCGTGTAGGAGTAATGGAAGAAGATGTTATTTTAAATGATGGAGACTTGTTTACTTTTACTACAGAAAGATGTATTGGTAACAACAAAAAAGCATTTATGACCTACCAACGTTTTCCTAAAGACGTAAAAGTTGGAGAGCATATTATGGTAGATGATGGTAAATTGTTATTTGAAGTAGTTTCTACAGATAAAGACAAAGAAGTTGTAGTAAAAACAGTAGTTGGTGGACCTTTAAAATCTAAAAAAGGAGTAAACTTACCAAACACAGCTATTTCTTTACCAGCTTTAACAGAAAAAGATAAAGAAGATGCCGTATTTGCATTAGGTTTAAATGTAGATTGGATGGCACTTTCTTTTGTAAGAACACCAGAAGATTTAAGAATGTTACGCGATTTAATCGATGAGCATTCAGATTATAGAGTACCCGTAATTGCTAAAATTGAAAAACCAGAAGCAGTTGCAAATATTGATGCATTAATTCCTTTTTGTGATGGTTTAATGGTTGCTCGTGGAGATTTAGGAGTAGAAATTCCTATGCAAGACGTTCCATTAATTCAGAAGAAATTAGTAAGACGTGCTAAGAGAGCAAGAATTCCTGTAATTATTGCAACTCAAATGATGGAAACAATGATTGATAATCCTGTTCCTACAAGAGCAGAAGTAAATGATGTTGCCAATTCTATTATGGATGGAGCAGATGCAGTAATGTTATCTGGAGAAACTTCTGTAGGGAAGCATCCTTTAAAAGTAATTCAGAAAATGTCTGAAATTATTAGAGCTGTTGAAAACTCTAGAATGATTAAAGTACCACATGAAGCGCCACATATTAGAACAAACAGATTTATAACAAAATCGGTTTGTCATCACGCAGCTTTAATGGCAAATGATATCGATGCAACCGCAATTTCTACTTTAACAAATAGTGGTTATACAGCATTTCAAATTTCAGCATGGAGACCACAAGCTAAAATATTAGCATTTTCATCAGAAAGAAGAATTTTAGGAAAACTAAACTTACTTTGGGGTGTAAAAGCTTTTTATTACGATAAAAACTTAAGTACAGATGATACTGTTGTAGATATTAACAAAATATCTAAAGAAAAAGGATTTGTTAAAGAAGGAGATTTAATGATTAACCTTACTTCTATGCCAGTTGAGGCTAAAGGTATGGTAAATACATTAAGAGTTTCTGAAATAGACTAAAAACAACCTAAAATTATATTTAAAAAGCATCTAGAGATCTCTCTGGATGCTTTTTTTTATGCGTTTACTTTCTAGAAGCTATTTCCAGCTTTCTACTATATCTTTTTTCTTCTGTTCTCGATACAATTTTTCTTCCTTCGTCATAAAAACCACTCGAACTGACAGAAAAAAGGATGCCGTTTCAATCTGGGCTAAACTTGTTTGGTAGCTATTTTTATTTCTTTAAAAGTCAAAGTGGATTATTTATAGAGAATTCTGTTTAGACGCTATTTTATTTTCGATAAAATGTAGGTTTTAAATCAGAAAAACTCCAAAGAATAACGCCAGTAATTATAAATACAGATATAAGAGAAGAAAAGGATTTTATTTGATGATTTGATAAAAAAAAATATTTAAATGTAGGAAATAAAAAAAAACTTGATAGAAAAGTTGTTTAAAACAGAAAAAACAGTAAATTTAAGAGAACCAAAAACGAAACTATTATGGCAATTAAAAGCTTTCAAGGAAAAAGAGATACCAGTCAGGGAAAAGAAGATGCTCAAATTTTAGTATCTGATTATATGACAAAAAAATTGATAACTTTTAAAGCTGAGGATACCTTAGATCATGTAATTGAACAATTAATTACACATAAAATTTCTGGTGGGCCGGTTGTAAATGATAAAAATGATTTAATAGGTATTATTTCTGAAACTGATTGTATTAAACATATTTCTGAAAGTAAATATTACAATATGCCTTCTGATGTTAATAATACAGTAGGTAAGTATATGGCTACTGGTGTGGATACTATTGATAAGAATACGAATATTTTTGATGCTGCTTTTAAATTTATTAGTTCTCACAGAAGAAGATTTCCTGTGGTAGAAAACGGAAAGCTAATTGGTCAAATAAGTCAAACAGATGTTTTAAAAGCTGCCATTAGTGTAAAAGGAAATACCTGGAATAGTTAAAACCTTTTTTTAGATTTAATATTTGGTAAATCTGTAATAATTAATTTTTGTTTATCAGAACTTTCTAGTTCGGCTATTTTAGAATATGAATAGCCTTCTATGGGCTCTCTTAAACTTTTCCACTTTGCAATACCTGCAACGGTAATTTCTTCTCCAATTTCTATAATTGCTTCAGAATAGCGTAAGGTTTTATTTAGGCCTAAAAAATTATCACTTTTAATATGATAGCTTTCTAGTAGTGCTTTAAACTCTCTTGTTGGATCATTAAAAGTACCCGATTTTATTTTTTTATCAGCTACTAAATAACTGGTGTAGTTTTTAGGATTTTGATGGAGTCTTACCATGGCAAAATCACTATTTTTTTCTAGGAAAAAATCTTGTACTTTTTCTTCATGTACAATTGTTCTCCAGCGTTGTTGTTTTCCGTTACTTTTTTGCTGTTCAATTTTTATGACATAAAACACACATTTTCTTTTGCTAAAAGGTGCAATTAAAGGCTCTTTTACATGTAAAGCTTTACCTGTAAACCTTGTAAGTTCATTATTTTTTAAGCTTCCTATTTGTTTGATTGGTAGTTTAGAAAGAGCTCTTATAATTTTTTGTTTTGTACTAAAATAGTAAGTTATGAATAGTATTAAACCAACGATTACAATAAATAGCATCGGAATTAAAAAAGGTTCGAAATCTGTAACTAAAAACATTTTAAACAAGTATAAGTTGCAATTTATATAAGGTTTTACTCTTTTCTGATTAATAAAAAAGTCTCATTTTCTAAAGGCAAATAGCCTTCATTGTAAACGTAAAAATAGGTATTCCCAGTTTTTGTTTTGTAAATAGAAGTAAAGAATTGAAAATCGAAACCTTTATCGTATAATTTGGTTCTGGTTACTTTTGTTTTTCCAGTTGTATTTAATTCTGATAAAATCTTGTAATTTTTTCTAAGTCGGTTGTTTATATTTCTAATGAGATTTTTACTGTCTTTGTTCACACGATTGTTATACGCATTTCTACAATAATCAGAACAGAACTTCTTATCAACTCTACCTTTAACAATTTCGTCACACTCTAAACATTTTCTACTTTCCATAGTTTTCTTTCTTTAGTTCGTACCAATTTACCAGCTCATTACCTTCTTTAAATTCGTTTACAAATTGTAATCCAATTTTTTGTAAAATTTTATTAGAACCAATATTTTCTATTTCTGCAGCACCATAAATAATGTCTAAATTCATTGTTTTAAAACCATATTCTAAACAAGCAATAGCAGTTTCTAAACCGTATCCTTTTTTCCAATATTTAGGAATGAAACGATAGCCAATATCAATAAAATCTTGAAAACCATTTAAGCTTTCTTTTGTTCCTTTATTTAGTTTTAAGCCAGACCAACCTATAAAACTACCTGAAGATTTTTCTATAACAGCAAATCGACCAATACCGTTTTCCTTATACTGTTTTAGAATAAATTCAATCATTTTTTTTGCTTCCTCTTTCGTTTTAATTGTCTTTTTTCCTAGATATTGATGAACTTTTGGGTTAGAATCTAACTCAAACATGCCATCTACATCAGTTATTCTAAATTCTCTAAGAAGTAGCCTTTCTGTTTCTAAATGAAATTTCATAAGGTAAATATACTTAAATTTTATCCGTTTACAAACGACTACAAATAATTACAACCGAAAGTAATTGTTTTGTAACCGAATAAAACTGCAATGGTGTCGCAACTTTGCAGAGTCAAAACGAATTGACAAAAACAAATTATAAATCTGCATTCAATAAAAATGCATAAAAACTTATCTTATGAATACGTTAAGAAACAAAGTACAGTTAATTGGTAGATTAGGTCAAGATCCAGAAATAGTAACTTTTAAAGATGGCAATAAAATGGCTAAATTTTCTATGGCTACAGATGACAGTTACAAAGACAAAGCAGGTAATAAAGTAGAGCGTGCTTATTGGCATAATATTGTTATTACTGGAGGTTTGGTTAAAGTAGTAGAAAACTATGTAAATAAAGGGCAAGAAATTGCTGTTGAAGGGAAGTTAACAAACCGTTCTTATGATACCAAAGAAGGTGAAAAAAGATATGTTACCGAAATTATGGTGAATGAATTATTGCTTTTGGGAGCTAAATAATTTACATAGAAAGAGGCTGTCTAGAAAGTATTGAACTTTTTTAGATGGTCTTTTTTTAATTAGATATTTACGTTGTCTGATTAAGAACGCTCGTTTGTAATTTTTTTACCGGTCATTTCATCAACAGTAATTCTAAAAACAATTGGAATTTTTTTCTGTGTTCTTTTATTAGAGAAATCGCTTATGCAATGCAAATTTCTGTGTTCATTTTTTAGAATAATTGCTTTAATACCTTCGGTAAAATCGTGCAAATATTTTTTTGCTACAGAACCAGATAGTTCTTCATAAATACCATGAACTAAAACAGAATTACAAGTATTACTGTCTGCTCTTTCTGAAACCTGCAGAGAAACTTTTCTATAATTTCTCATTGCCTTTGTTTTATGACCTTCTTCGGAATAGCCTACAATACTATTTTTCTTGTCAAAAAAATAAGTCATGGGTACAATAAAAGGTCTTTCTATATAAATATAGCTCAGTTGCCCTACATAGTTATTTTCTAATATGTTTATGCATTCATTCTCTTTTAAATTAGTTATCATGATGCTTAGTTTTGGTTAAAGGGAGTAACTAATGTATTAAAAATCAATTAAATAAAATATGATAAAAATCAGTTTATTAATTTTTTATTTAGAATTATATGATTTTTTAGGTGTAAAAAGCCTAAAAATTGTAGGAGGTAAAGCTAAAATAAGGAACTATTTTTATATGAAATTATTTTAGAATTTTATTCGTTTTCGTAAAACTTTAGCTTGTTTTGTAAATCGGTTATTTCTTTTTTTAAAGAATCCACTTGGTTTAATAAGTTGGAAATTACATCAACGCCTTCTAGGTTTATGTTTAAATCATAATGTAAACGAATCATTTTTTCAACTTCTGTTATTTGAGTGATTTTAATATAATGATCATCGTTTTCTACAATAATCTCTATTAATTCATACTCTTTTAACTCATTTATAAAAGCTGTAGGAATGCTGTAGTGGGCACAAAACTGCTGAATAGATATTAAATTTTGAGTTTCCATGTTTAGCGTAGTTTTTGTAATTCTTTAATTAGTGCTATTTCTTTTTCGTTTAATTTAGTTGGTATTTTAAGTTGATAAGTAATATATAGATCTCCAAATTGATCTTCTTTTTTATATTTAGGAAATCCCTTTCCCTTTAGTTTTACCTTGGTTCCGTTTGCTGTTTCTTGCTTAACGGTTAATTTTACTTGTCCATCAAAAGTATCAACGGTTAATTGTCCGCCTAAAAGAGCGGTATATAAATCTAAATCAACATCAATATAAAGATTGTCTTTGTCTCGTTTAAATTTGGTGTTATTTATAATAGAAAACTGAATGTATAAATCGCCATTCGGACCACCATTTACACCTTTTCCTCCATGCCCTTTTATTTTGATAACTTGTCCGTTTTCTACACCAGCCGGAATTGTAATTCTAATGTTTTTTCCATTAACAGTAATTACCTGTTTTTGTGTTTTGTAAACATCGTTTAAGTTTAGTTGAATTTCAGAATTGTAATCTTGCCCTCTAAATTTAGCATTCGTTCTTCTTCCTGAAGAAGCGCTACCAAACATGTCTCCAAACATATCAGAAAAATCTTCTTGAGAGTAACCACCTTGATTACTCTGAGACCTACTTTGATGTTCTTGCTGTCTTCGTTTTTCTTGTTCGTAAGCTTCTCCGTTTTGCCAATGCTCTCCATATGCATCGTATTTCTTACGATTTTCTGGATTGCTTAAAACTTCATTTGCTTCATTAATTTCTTTAAAGCTTTTCTCGGCAGTTTTATCATTTGGGTTTAGATCTGGATGGTATTTTCGTGCTAATTTTCTGTAAGCTTTTTTAATATCAGCTTCAGAAGCACTTTTGGTAATTCCTAAAATTTTATAATAATCTATAGAAGCCATCAGTTAAGGTGTTTAAAAAGTAATATACGTATTTTTTTTAATTTGGTTGTGTATTACAACTTGGTTAAAATAATACTTAAATTTATTATTTTTCAAGTTCTAAACTTAGTTTTGCAACCAATCTTAATTCAGATTTATTTAAATCTGCAACAGATGCAGCAATTTTAGTTGCTGTTTTTATAATTAGACTTTTTATTTCTTCGGTAAATAAGGAAGGATGTTCTTTTTTAAAATCGATAAACTCATTGTAACAAGTTTCTGAATTAGAAAAACTTTCAATATTTAACCAATCGAACACGGTTTCTATTTGATAGGCTGCATCAGAATGAAAATCATCATCTACAGGATCTATTTTAGTCCATTTGTCTTTTACTATTTTTTTTAAAACATTAAATTCTACTTCTTCTACAATGTTATCTGCAGCTGCAATTGCGAAAAATAATTTACCTAAGTTTTCATAAAAAGAAATAATTGTGTTTTGTGATGGTTTCATAATTAAGAATTTATGAATATGAGTAAAGTTATATAATTATGAGCTATATAATTATGATATTAGTCATAAATTACTATAATTTGAATATAAAATGTAGTATTTTTAATCTTTGTTTAATTAGATAATTTATTGTCAAATGCTAAGTAAAGATCGGGATGTTTTTAATGTGCTTTTTGAGGCTGTTTCAGAGGGAGTTGTTGTTGTAAACGATAAGCAAAACATAGTTTCTGTAAATTCATCTGTAGAGAGAATGTTTGGTTATGATTCGGGAGAACTCATAAATAAACCACTCGATATTTTAATCCCTAAAAATTATCACTCAGGTCACGGAGCCCATTTTAAGGGTTTTATGAAGAACAAAGAAAAAAGACAGATGGGGAATGGGAGAGACTTGTATGGAGCCCGAAAAAATGGAGCTATTTTTCCGTTAGAGGCAGGTTTAAATCCGTTTCAAATTAATGGACAAACTTTTATAATGGCTTTGGTAATCGATATTTCTGTTCGAAAACAACAAGAAGAAGAAATACATCAATTAAACAATGAGCTAGAAAAAAAGGTTTGTGAGCGAACAAAAGAGTTAAGTAAAACAGTTCATGAATTAAAAGCTGTAAATATAGAGCTAGATACAGAGAATCATAAACGGCTAGAAGCAGAGAATAAAATTAAAGATGCTTTAAAAAAGCAAAAAGAACTCAATGAATTAAAAACAAAGTTTTTGTCATTAGTTTCTCATGAATTTAAAACACCTTTAAGTGGTATTTTAACGTCTACAATGCTTTTAGGTAAATATAAGTTAGCAGAACAACAAGAAAAAAGAGATAAGCACTTAGAAACCATTACCAATAAAGTACATTATTTAAATAATATTTTAAATGATTTTTTATCTATAGAAATACTAGAAACGGGTAAAGTAAATTACAAGTTTCATACTTTTAAATTGAGTAAAGTAGTAGATGAGGTAATTTATAATGCAAACATGCTTTTAAAAGTAGGGCAAAGAATTAAATACCCAGAAGATATAGATGATATTTCTTTACTGCAAGACGAAAAAACAATCGCTTTGGCATTATCTAATTTAATAAACAATGCTATTAAATATTCGCCAGAAAATTCTGAAATAGACATTAAAATAAAGCAAGACAACACGACGACTACCATTAAAATAAAAGATCAAGGAATTGGGATTCCGAAGGCAGATCAAAAAAATATATTTAACCGTTATTTTAGAGCAGAAAATGCATTATTAACGGAAGGAACAGGAATTGGTTTAAATATTATTAAAAGTCATTTACAAAATTTAGGAGGAACGATTACTTTTGAAAGTGAAGAGAATATAGGATCAACTTTTACATTGAAGATTATTAACAAAGCAATATGAGAAAAATACTATTAATTGAGGATGATGTAGTTTTAAGAGAAAACACATCAGAACTTTTAGAATTATCAAACTATGAAGTTATCAGTGCTGCTAACGGTAAAATAGGGGTACAGCTAGCAAAAAAAATAGTACCAGATATTATTGTTTGTGATATTATGATGCCAGAGTTAGATGGTTACGGTGTTTTAGAAGCTTTAACTAATAACGAAATAACGCAACACATTCCGTTTATATTTTTATCAGCAAAGACAGAAAGATGTGATGTAAGAAAAGGAATGGATTTAGGAGCAGATGATTATATAACAAAGCCTTTTAATGAAGATGAACTAATTAGTGCTATAGAAAGCAGATTAGCAAAAGCAGCGATACTAAAAGATCGTAGAGAAAAAATTGAAGTCGTAAAAGAAGAGGAAGAAGACATAAGAAGCCTTAATGACTTAAAAAATTATTTTGAAGATAATGGAGAAACTTTTACTTTTCTAAAAGATGCAAGCATTTATAAAGAAGGGAATAACTCTAATTATATTTATTTAATAAATAAAGGGCTTATAAAATGCCATAAGCTAGATGAACAAGGAAAACAACTTACAACTGCTTTATATAAAGAGGATGATTTGTTTGGCTATACTTCTTTTTCTCAAAATTTAGCATATCAAGAATCTGCAACGGCAATTCAGAAAACAGAATTAGTTGGTCTTTCTAAAAAAACATTAACGGGTGTTTTAAATAAAAATCATAAAGTAACACTAGAGTTAATAGAATTGTTAACAGAAGACTTAGCTGTTGTAAAAGACCAACTTTTGCAAATGGCGTATAGTTCTGTAAGTAAAAAAACAGCGAAGACAATTTTAATGTTTGCAGAAAAATTAAATAGAAAACCAGAAGATCAAATTAAAATTTCTAGAAATGATTTAGCTAGTGTTGCAGGTATTGCAACAGAAACTTTAATAAGAACCATGTCTAGTTTTAAAAAACAAGGTTTGATAGAAATAGAGGGTAGAACAATTAGAATCTTAGATTTAGAAAAACTAAAAGAAATTTCTTGATAATAAATGTATTAGTGGCCATATGACTAATATCATTTTTTAAAAAGTATTCTAGCAATAAATTTGTCTTTTAGATAAAGATGAATTTAAATGAAAGCAATTTTACTCCCTACAGATTTTTCAGACAATTCTTGGAATGCAATTGAGTATGCTTTAAATTTTTATAAGCACGCAACGTGCAATTTTTATTTGTTACACGTTAATAGGATAAATAATGTTGTAGTAGATGATTATTTCTATGATAACACGCAAGAAGTTATTGTAGATGTAAACATAGAAAATGCAAAAAAACAATTAAAAGGACTTCAGCAAAAAATAGCTCTAAACTTTAATAATAAGAACCATAATTTTTACACTTTAACAGATACTAATTTTTTTATTGAGTCTATAAGACAGCAGGTAGAAGAAAAAAAAATAGATGTTATTGTTATGGGCACCAAAGGAGCTAGTGGCTTTCAAGGATATATTACTGGGAGTAATACGGGAGATGTTATTACAAAGGTAAAATGTACAACCTTAGTAGTACCTGAGAATGCCAAATTTAAGAAAATAGAAGAGGTGGCATTTCCTACAGATTTTTCTTTATATAATGAATTACAAATATTAGAACCAATAATAAAAATCTTAGAAGAAAAAAGCGCGTCTTTAAGGGTTTTAAATATCAGTAAAAAGGTAACCTCATTAAATGAGGGGCAACAAAAAAGTAAAGAACTATTAGAAGATTATCTTTATAATTACCAACACAGTTTTCATTTTTTAACAAATAAAAAAGTAGAAGATGCTGTGCAATGTTTTGTAAATAGTAGAAATATAGATATGATTGCTATGGTGGCAAAAAATCTTAATTATTTTCAACAAATACTATTTCATACCAAGGTAGCGGAAATAAGCTATCATACCGATGTACCTTTTTTAGTACTACATGAATAAAAACAATATGTTATGGATAATTCAATTTTTTTAGCAAAGTTTTGGGGTTATTACTTACTTATTTTTTTCGTTATACTAAGTTTTAATCCAAAAAGGATTAGGCAAATATTTAATGATTTAGAAGATCAAAAATTTCTGATTATTTTTTCTTTTTTAGCCATTATTATTGGATTGATAAATATTCTATTCCATAACATTTGGGAGCCTAATTGGAAACTTATAATTACCCTAATTGGTTGGTCATCATTACTTATAGGGTTATCTCTTTTTAGTATTCCTAAGCAAACCATACATTGGTTAAAACTTGTAAATATTAGATTTGTACAGGCAATTTATACACTACTTTTTCTAATAGGTTTATACTTATTAAATATTGCATATGCTATTATAATAATTTAATTAAAAAGGATTATCTTAGAACTACATATGAAACGATAGGTTTCAATAATTTTTTTATTAATAACTAAAAACACCATAAAGATGAAAATGAATATTCAATTTGTTAACATGTCTACAAGTGAAACTATGGAAGCTTATACAGAAAAAAAGCTAGATGGTTTGGTTAAAAAATTCGAAACAATTATTAAAGCAGATGTGTTTTTTAAAAAGGAAAATGATTCTAAAAACAAAGGCGTAATTTGTGAAATAGAATTAAGTGCACCAGGACCAAGATTATTTGCATCTTCAAATGAAAAAAATTACGAGCTTGCTGTAAAAAATACTATTTCAGATTTAGAAAAGCAATTACAAAAGAGAAAAGCAATTACAAAACCTTATCTGTAAATACAGATAAATGCTCGGTTAAATTATCATCAGGCTAATAAAGACTTTTTTTAGTCTGATAATAATTCTGCAACAGATGTGCTTTATCTTTCTGATAGATATTTAACTCTTTATTAAGGAGAATCTAAGAAATTTAGAGGTCCATTTTATACTTAAAAAGCAACACATTCTATTTTAAAACCATATAGATAAAATAAATTTATAGGTAAAAATCTCTTCTAGGAAGATTATGGAATAGGAAATGTAATTAAGAATTTATTAAAAACAAACATCATGAAAAATATACTTTTACCTACAGATTTTTCAGATAACTCATGGAATGCAATTCAATATGCAATTCAATTATTTAAGGACGAAAAATGTAATTTCTTTATAATGAATACTTATACACCAATGATTTATGATGTAGAGTATATGAACCCAGGTGTTGAAGGTTTTAATTTAGTTGATGTTGTAAAAAACACATCAGAGGAAGGACTTGATAAACTTCAACAAAAAATTGAAAATCAATTTAAAAACCCAAACCATACGTATCGTAAAATAGCTTCATTTAATACTTTAACAAATGAGATAGAAGAGTTGCATAAAAAACATGTAATGGATCTTATTGTAATGGGAACCAAAGGAGCAACGGGTTTAACCGAAATTTTATTTGGTTCTAACACCGTGCATATCATTAAAAATGCAAAATGCCCAGTGTTAGCAATACCAAGTAATTATGCTTTTGAAGCTCCTAATGAAGTATTATTTCCTTCGGACTATGAAGTTTCTTTTAATGAAAAACAAACAAAGTTAATTGTAGATATTGGCCTTTCTAATAGTTCTAGAATAAATATAATAAACACTACTTATGGTGATGATTTATCTAAAAATCAAATAGAAAATAAACAGAAGTTAGATAAAATATTAAAAAATGTTACCCATTTATTCTATAGTGTAAGCAACCAAAGTGTAACAGGTGCAATTTCTGAATTTCAATTAAAAATGCGAATAAATCTGTTAGTGATGATAAACAATAAGCATTCTTTTTTCGAAAATCTATTTTTTAAATCAACTATTAGTCAAATAGGTTTTCACTTAAATGTACCTTTCTTAGTAATTCCTTCAGGGGAAAAGACAATCTAATTTAGATGATATTAATCATTTTATAAGCTTGTTATTTTAGGTAAATTAGGGGTAGATAAGTTTTTTAGTGTAGAATTTAATACTATTTATGATGAAAATTAAACATGTAAATACAAGTTATATAAAATGGTTAAGTGCAGAAGAAATGCATAATGATTCTAAAGAATGGCGTTTAGAATTAGAATTTTTAAATGATGAATATCTCTTTTTCGAAGACTTAATAAAATGGAACACGCTTCAGTTAATCGATTTTCAATCTTATGGTAAGAGTAAAGAAATTATTGAGAAATTAAGTAACTCTATAAAGACAAATGATGCATTAATTCAATTGGTTCAAAAACATGAAAATAGCCTCGAAGTTATAGATATTAAGGCTGATAAACAAAAAGAAACTTATAAGAACGAGCATAAAACACTACTTATTTTATTTAAAAATCACTTAAAAGAACATAGAGAGTTAAAACTAAATTTATTTGATATTTTAAAAAAGATAAAGAAGACAGAAAAACAAAAACGAATTATAGATGTGGAGTAAAGAAATAGTAAGATAAAGCTGCGTAAAATTGATTTGAAAAAGTTGAATCCACCCTTTCTTAGGGTGGATTTTTTTTAGCTTTAAACTGTTTTTTAAACTACTATAGTGTTGTTGTTTAGGTGATTATGGATTTTTTTTGTTAAAATAATCCCAAAATGTATTCATTTAACTTCTAGTTAAAATAACAAAAGCAATTTTTTGTAACTTCCAACATCAATTTAAAACCGACTTTCTATGCCAAATTATACACTTCATATTAACGGAACAGCCCGAAAAGTATCTGCAGATGCAGACACTCCATTGTTATGGATTTTAAGAGATGAATTCAATTTGGTAGGTACAAAATTTGGTTGCGGTATTGCACAATGTGGTGCTTGTACAGTTCATATAGATGGTGTTGCAACAAGAAGTTGTCAAATGCAAGTTTCTATTTTAGATGATGTAAAAATTACCACTATAGAAGGGTTGTCAACTGAAGGTAAACATCCAGTACAAGAAGCTTGGAAAGAGATTGATGTGCCACAATGTGGATATTGCCAAGCGGGACAAATAATGACTGCTTCTGCTTTTTTATCAGAAAATAAAAATCCTTCAGAAGAAGAAATTAGAGAAGCCATGCACGGTAATATTTGTAGATGCGCTTCTTATAATAGAATTGAAAAAGCGGTAAAAGTTGCTGCAAATAAAATGTCTTAATCATAAAACTACTTCACAAAATGGAATCTATATCAAAGAATAATTTTAGCAGAAGAAACTTTTTAAAGACATCAGTTTTAGCAAGTGGTGGTTTATTAATTGGGTTTAATTTATTAACAGCTTGTAAACCAGAAGCAGTAATGCCTGTGGATATTACAAAATTAAACTTCAATGATTTTAATGCATTTATCAAAATTTCTGATGATGGCTATGTCACTATTTTTTCTCCGAACCCAGAAATAGGGCAAGGTGTAAAAACAGCAATGCCTATGCTTATTGCAGAAGAATTAGATGTAGAATGGAGTAAGGTAAACGTAGCTCAAGGTAATTTAGACACTAATAATTTTACCAGACAATTGGCTGGTGGAAGTCAGTCTATTCGTTTTGGTTGGGATGCTTTAAGGCAAACAGGAGCAACTACTAAACAAATGTTGATAAACGCTGCAGCTACAAAATGGGGTGTAGATGCCAATACGTGCAAAGCATCAAAAGGAATTATTACCAATGCCAATGGAGACACATTAGGTTATGGAGATGTTGTTAAAGAAGCTGCATTATTAGAAGTTCCGGAGAATGTAGCGTTAAAAGAAACGAAGGATTATACCATTATTGGTCAAGAAATTGTAAATGTAGATATTGATAAAATTATCACTGGAAAACCTCTCTTTGGGTTGGATTATAAAACAGATGGAATGGTGATTGCAACTGTTTTAAGACCACCAGCTTTCGGGCAAATATTAGAAAGTTTTGATGCTACAGCCGCAAAAAAAGTAAAAGGCGTTATTGATGTAATTACTATTGGTGATAAGATAAGACAGTATGTGGCATCTGGTAAGACAAATTGGACATTTACCATGTCTGAAACAGATAAGGTGGTTGTTATTGCAGAAAATACTTGGGCGGCAATAAAAGGAAAAAAAGCACTTACTGCAATTTGGAAAGAAGATAGTAATTTAGAATCTACAGAAAACCATGATACAGTTTTAACCGATATTTTAGATGGAAAAAAACTAAATACAAGAAGAGAAGATGGAGATGTAAAAAAGGCTTTTGCCACTGCAGATAAAGTGATTGAAAAAACATATCATTCTCCTTTTTTACCACACAATTGTATGGAGCCCATGAATTTTTATGCTGATGTTACATCAGAAAAAATACATTTAGCGGGACCTGTACAAACACCAGAATTTGCAGCAAATGTAGTTGCAGATTTATTAGATTTTGATATCGAAAAAATCTCTTTAGAAATGACCAGAATGGGTGGTGGTTTTGGTAGAAGATTGTACGCTGATTTTGTGTATGAAGCTGCAGAAATATCTAATGCAATTAAGAAACCTGTAAAATTGGTTTCTACCAGAGAAGATGATATGACAACGGGAGTTTATAAGCCAGCTGTAAAATATAGAATAAAGGCAGCTTTAAAAGACGGAAAGGTAACTGGTTATCATTTAAAGGAAGCCGCCGTAAATGGAAACATGTACGGATTGATCCCTAACTTTTTTCCTGCAGGATGTATCCCTAACTATAAAGTAGAAACAGGTAGTTATAATAGCAATATAACAACCGGAGCATGGAGAGCTCCTTACACCAATTTTTTAGCGTTTGCAGAACAAAGTTTCTTTGATGAATTAGCAGCAGAATTAAATATAGACACCATTCAATTACGTTTAGATTTATTGCAGTCTGTAAAAGGATCTACCGATGAAAAGATTGAATATTCTGGACAAAGAATGGAAGATACTATTAAATTAGTGAGAGAAAAAGGAAATTGGGGTAAAACAAAAGAAGGTGTTTACCAAGGTTTTTCTGCTTATTATAGCCATAATACACACGTTGCGGAAATTGCCGAAATAGTGTTAAAAGATGGTTTTCCTGTAGTTAAAAAAGTAACTGTTGCCGTAGATTGTGGTATTGTTGTAAACCCAACGGGAGCAAGGAATCAGGTAGAAGGTGGTGTTTTAGATGGAATAGGGCATGCTATGTATGCAGGTTTCTCTTTTAAAGACGGAAAACCAAATGCAAAAAACTTTGATACATATCGTTTAATTAGAATGCAAGAAACGCCAAAAGTAGTAGTTCATTTTGTAGAAAATGATTTATCTCCAACCGGATTAGGAGAACCAGGTTTACCACCAGCAGGAGGCGCAGTGGCAAATGCAATTAACGCTGCATTGGGTAAGAGACTATATCGTCAGCCTTTTGTTAATGAATTGAATAAGAGTGAAATTTTAGGATAGTTAAAAGCATTATTAAAGTAAAATGAAAATCGCCAAAATAAATTAATGTTTTGGCGATTTAACAAAAGTGAGGGTAACTTTTATTTGTTAAAAATTATAGGGATTTCTTAACATGTTACTTCTCTAATATCTTTAAGGTAAAAATGTTTTTCTACTACAAATTTAATTCATTAGGTATTAGAAAAAATATTAATTCGTTAAAAAGAACATAACTTTCTGTGAATTGTTTGTGATTATCGGTGAAAAGTTAAACTTTAAGATGCATTTTTTGAATAAAATTCAATTATTATTAATAAATAAGGCATAGTTTTTAAAAGAACTAATTCTATTATTCTACATCAATTGATAGCTTCTTAGAAATAAACTGACCATCTGCAGTAATTCCTTCAACAAATAGATTCACATTTTTTTGATCCGTATTTTTAAATGTTACTTTTAAAGTTCCGTCTTCTTGAATTTTGTTCTTTGGGAGCCAATCTATAACACCATAACTTCTATAAAATGAGTTTTGATAATTTTTATATTTTGGCACATAAAACTTTTTAGAAGAGCTAAATGTAATAGGGAAATTAAACTTTCTTACAGTCTTTTTTTTATTTACGGAATTTAATAAAGGATCTGTTTGTATTCTTATAACACCCCCAGCACCATATGCTAGACCACCAGATAAATCTCGTAAATTAATGTCTATATATTCCACATTATAAAGATTATAGTAGAATAATAAACGTCTACTTGTTACTTGAAAACCATCTAGAAAGAAAGTTATTGGAGATTTATTTGAGCGATTTATTGCTACTATTTGTCCAGATTTAAAGTCGTCGTAAGCATAAATACCAGGTTTAAAACCTATAAAATTCGCAAGTGTTCGGTTTTTATCAAAATCATTTAATAGGAAGAAACTTCCCATAGATTGGTTTCTGAGTTTTTCAATTCTTTGTTCTTTTAAGTTTACTTTTACAGAAATTTCATCTAAAGTATTTGTTTTATTTAAAAAATAAAAATTAGAATAATTTTCAACTTTAGGATCACTGTAGTATATTTTAGATTCTAATACTTCTTTTGTCTCATCTAGTTTTGGAATATGATTTGGATAATATTGAATATAAAGAGGAGGTCCTTCAAGTTTCTTTTTTTTATTTATTTTTGAAATGAATAGATTCTCATTATTCATAGGGAAATAAGAATACAATTGAAAAGATTTTACTTCTTCTTTAAAACTTAAAATATTTCCATTTCTATTAGATAAATGATGAATTAAATAATCACTTTCGTTTTCAACATTAGGAATATTTACTTTTATACTTATTCCTTTTTCAAATTGATGTATTCTGTTTTGTTCTTTATCTGTGATAGATTTCCAATCAAAACTACTCCAACCTTGAGTAATCAACAGATTGTCTAAATCATATTTTTTTTGGTCGTTGATGTTTTTAAAATAATAGCCTCCATTTTCTACAATGCCTTTTAAATAAGGGTTTAAAAGTGTTTGAGAAATGATATTTGAACTTTTATTATAAGATTTAGTTCTTTTTGGAAGTATAGAAATACTTGCATTACTATTTTTAAAATTAATTTTATCATCAAATTTTAAATAAACTTCTAAAGAGTCTTTTACTGTTTTTACAGAAGTTTTATTAAAATCTAAAAGAGGTAATCCTTCGTAATTAAAAAATAATCTTTCGGCTATAGGGTTGTTTTGGTCATCAACTAAAGTAAAAATATTTACTCCATAAGCTAAATTATCAAGTTTTATATTTTTAATTATAGAGGTATTTTTTACGAATTTAATTTTTAGTTTATTTATTTTTTCACCGTTATGAAAATTCAAAAAATAATCTTTGTTTTTAATTTTTGGCAAGGAATTTTTATTGGTAATTAAAGAAACAAAGATCTCTTCTTGGTTTTTTGTAATTTTTAGTAAAATGCCATTTATTTTGGTATTTGTATTAATAGGTTTCGTTATTTTTTGTCCATTAAATTTTATACTAGCATAGTATTTTTTGTTTTTTTCAATAGTAAAAGACGTTCTACCAATACCTAATTTATTTAATTTAAAATCTCCTATTATAAGGTTGTTTTCTAGTATTTCTCCAGAAATATTAGGAATTCCATATCCTAAACTATCTTTTGCAATTATACCAATTGTGTTGTGAACATTATTTAAAAAAGTACCACTTTCAGGTAAAAACTGAATGTCGATTTTATCATTTTCAGTAATGTTGATTTTTTTATTTGGTTTACCAGGAGCAATAATTTTAATTGTTTCTATAAAGTAATTTTGTTCCTTAAAGTTTAACATCCAGTTTGTGTATGTCTTAACCTTATAGCTTCCTGTTGTAAAAACGGAATCTATTTTAAAACTACCGGATGCAATACCGTTTTCAACTTTTACCAGTTTTTCTTTTAAAACATTATCTTTTTTATCTGTAATAACACAGTAAAGATTGGTTGTTAAAAGAGAGGGTTTTTTTGTTTTTTTATTGAAAACATAAGAAGTAAAACCTATTTCTTCCCCTTTAATGTAGGTCGATTTATTTAGATGAGAATACACCGTTTCTTTATAATCTAACGGAACATTTTTATCAATGTTTTGATTGATTTTACTTTGTCCTTGAAAAAGAAGAATTGAAAAAAAAATAAAATAAAGTGTTGCTGTAAGCTTTTTGCTAAGTTGTTTTTTTTTCATAGTTTTTTTCAGAATTAGCATCAATATTCATGCCGTATTTGAATAAAATGTAAGTAAAATTGATTTTTATTATGTGTTTATTAGTTTTTTATGAAAAATTAACTAATTTTTCATAATTCTAAAAATTATGTGATAATAAAAAAGCCATTGACTTTCAGATGAAAATCAATAGCTTTTAACTATTTGTATTTTTAGTGATTAACTTACTTGTTGTCCGTTTTTAACTTCTTTTTCTGGTTCTACAAATGCTAATTTCCCATCAGGAGTATCTGTCATTAAAATCATTCCTTGGCTTTCTACACCTCTTATTTTTCTTGGCGCTAAGTTTACCAAAACAGACACTTGTTGCCCAATAATATCTTCTGGCTTAAAACTTTCTGCAATACCAGAAACAATTGTTCTTGTATCTATACCAACATCAACTTTTAGTTTTAAAAGCTTTTTAGTTTTTGCTACTTTTTCTGCTTCTAAAATAGTACCAATTCTAATATCTAATTTGGTAAAATCATCAAAGTCAATCGTTTCTTTTTGAGGTTCTACCACTTTGTTTTCTTGTTCGTTGGCAATTTTTGTAGCTTCTAATTTTTCAATTTGAGCTTCTATCGTTTTATCTTCAATTTTAGAAAATAATAATTCAGCTTTATTTATTTGATGATTTTCTGCAAGTAAAATATCTTTTTCAGTAATATCTGTCCAAGAAAGTGTTTCATCAAGATTTAAAATACCTTTTAATTTTGCTGATGTAAAAGGGATAAAAGGTTCTGAAGTTACAGCTAAAGCCGCAGAAATTTGTAACGCAACATACATAATTGTTTGTACACGTTCTGCATCTACTTTTATCACTTTCCAAGGTTCTTCATCTGCTAAATACTTGTTACCAAGTCTTGCTAAATTCATTAATTCTTGGCTAGCTTCTCTAAATCTGTAACGTTCTATAGATTTACCAATAATATTTGGAAACTCTTTTAGAGCAGCTAAAACATCTTCATCTACTTCTGTAAAATCATTAGGTGCTGGTACAATTCCGTTATAATATTTGTTGGTTAAAACGACAACTCTGTTGATAAAGTTACCAAAAATGGCTACCAATTCGTTGTTGTTTTTTGCCTGAAAATCTTTCCAAGTAAAATCGTTGTCTTTACTTTCTGGTGCATTTGCCGTTAGTGTATAACGTAAAACATCTTGCTGATTTGGAAATTCTTCTAAATACTCATGCAACCAAACCGCCCAGTTTTTAGAAGTCGATAATTTATTTCCTTCTAAATTTAAAAATTCATTGGCAGGCACGTTGTCTGGTAAAATATAATCTCCGTGTGCTTTTAACATCGCAGGAAAAATAATACAGTGAAAAACAATATTGTCTTTTCCTATAAAATGAACAAGTTTCGTATCGTCTTTTTTCCAATAGTCTTCCCAGTTTTTTCCTTCTCTCGCAGCCCATTCTTTGGTTGATGAAATGTAACCAATAGGTGCATCAAACCAAACATATAAAACTTTGCCTTCTCCGCCTTTTACAGGTACAGGAATTCCCCAATCTAAATCTCTAGTTACGGCTCTTGGTCTTAAACCATCTTCTACCCAACTTTTTACTTGTCCGTAAACATTAGGTTTCCAATCTTTTTTATGACCTTCTAAAACCCATTCACGTAAAAAAGCTTCGTGTTTATCTAAAGGTAAAAACCAGTGTTTTGTTTCTTTTAAAGTAGGAGTATTACCAGTAATAGCAGATTTAGGGTTGATTAAATCTGTTGCGTTATGACTTGTTCCACAGCTTTCGCATTGATCTCCGTAACTTTCTTCGAAACCACATTTTGGGCAAGTTCCTACCACAAATCTATCTGCTAAAAATTGATTTGCTTCTGCATCGTACAATTGTTCAGAAGTTTCTTCTATAAACTCACCATCATTATACATCTTTGTAAAAAACTCTGAGGCAGTTTTATGATGAATTTCTGCTGAAGTTCTCGAATAGTTGTCAAAAGAAATTCCGAAATCTTCAAAAGATTTTTTGATGATTCCGTGGTATTTATCGATAATTACTTGCGGAGAAACTCCTTCTTTTTTTGCTCTCATTGGTATGGCAGCACCATGCTCATCAGAACCAGAAATATAGGCAACGTCATTACCAGTTAATCGTAAATAACGTGCATAAATATCTGCAGGAACGTAAACGCCTGCTAAATGCCCAATATGTATTGGACCGTTTGTATATGGTAATGCGGCAGTAATTGTATATCTTTTAGGAGCACTCATGTGTTCTGTGTATTAATTATGTACTGATTTTTGAAGTGCAAAAGTACGAAAAAGAGACTTTTAAAAACCATTGAAAATTGATACATTTACAGGAAATAGATTTTTACTAGATTAGAACCCATAAATAAGACATATTTTGAATAAAAAAACACTTTTTACACTTGCACTCTTTATGATTTTTTCAACAATATATGCACAAGAAAAATTAATTACACCAGCTTATTTACAACCAGGAGATACGATTGCAATTCTTGCACCTGCTGGAATTTTAAAAAATAGAGAAGCAACCATATATAGAGCTAAAAAAATGGCCGAAAGTTGGGGTTTAAAAGTGATTTTAGGGAAACATATTTTTAATCAGAATAGTCATTTTGCTGGTACAGATAACGAAAGAGCTGAAGATTTTCAAAACGCATTAGACAACCCAAATATTAAAGCAATTTGGTCGGGTCGTGGCGGTTACGGTTCTGTGAGGGTTTTAGATAAATTAGATTATAGTGCTTTTCTAAAACAGCCTAAATGGATCATTGGGTATTCAGATATTACAGCTTTTCATAGCCATATTCATAATTTAGGCGTAGAAACGATGCATGCAATGATGGGGACAAGTGTAGATGAGAAACCAGCGTTAATTGTAGAAACAGTAGCTAGTTTTAAAACAGCAATTTTTGGCAAGCAATTAAAGTACACGATTCCTTCTTCTAATTACAATAAAAATGGAGTGGTATGCGGACAAATAGTAGGAGGAAACCTTGCATTATTATCCTCTATGTTGGGATCCAACAGTCAGATAGATACCAGTGGAAAGATTCTTTTTATTGAAGAAATTGGTGAGTATAAATATTCTATAGATAGAATGTTACAAAGTTTAAAGCGTGCTGGTTATTTTGATAATTGTGCGGGTTTAATTATTGGTGATATTTCTAAAATCAAGAGTAATTCTACTAATTGGGGTAGCTCTATAGAACAACTTGTTTTAGATGTTGTAAAAGAGTATGATTTTCCTGTGATGTTTGATTTTCCTGCAGGACACGAACCAGATAATAGAGCTTTAATTTTTGGAAGGAATATTCAGTTAACTGTTGGCTCTGGACAGAGTTCTGTTATTTTTGAAGAATAGATTTTATTTTAAATAGAGAAGTATCTAAGTCATTGTAAAGTTTTAAAAAACGTTGTTTACGGTTTTCTTGTTGTTTAAATTCTTTGCCTTTAGAACCACCGATGATGTTTAACCATCTGTATTTTTGATGATTATGATTTTCTTCATTTAAATTGAAATCAATTTTTACAATTTCTTGTTTTATCTCTTCTGATGATAAAAGATTATTGATGTTGTTTATAAACAGTTTTATTTCAATTTTTAACTGATTGATTTCATCATCTGTAATAATTTTATCATTAGAATGTCTTAAGCACTCCGTTTTTAGAAATTCCAAATATTTAATCAAGGTTTCTTCACTCATAGTTTATAAAAGTAATCAATATTGTGTAAATTAACACATTGGTAATTTCATTTAATAATAATTTAAGGTTTAGTTATGACTGAAAACTGCCACTGAATACTGTAAACTCATAATATGGCAGAACACAACGAGCTTGGTAAAAAAGGAGAAAAATTAGCCATTGCGTTTTTGTTAAAAAACGACTATAAAATTTTAGAAACAAACTACCGATATTTAAAGGCTGAAGTAGATATTATTGCTCAAAAAGGAGGAGTATTAGCTGCTGTTGAGGTAAAGACAAGAAGTTCAGACTATTTTGAAGAACCACAAGATGCTGTAAAAGCTAAAAAGATTAAATTATTAGTTTCTGCAATCGATTATTATGTGGTAGAAAAAGATTTAGATGTGGAGGTTCGGTTTGATATCATTGCCATTATTCATCAAAAAAATAAAACAAAAATTGAGCATTTAGAAGATGCTTTTCTACATTTTTAATCGCAGGGCGATAGCCAAGTATTTAATACCCCATAGACTTTCCTATAAATGAAAAGTATTAGTATCGGAAGCATACTCCTTGCCAGTGTAGTTTATCAAGGTTGTTTATTAAGTTTTTGACAATCGATATTTTATAGTGCTAAACGTATTTAGGTAAATCTAAATCTCAGAATTAATGGCGTAGATGTCTTTCTGAACATCGTAATTGTTTAATTCTAAAACAACTTTATAAAACGGTAAGTTTTAGTTTCGTTTTATGATGAAAAAAAACTTTTGGTTGGGTGTTTTCTTAGGTGTCTTGGGCATTGTGCTTTTTTCTTCTAAAGCGGTAATGGTTAAGCTTGCATACAAGTATAATGTAGATGCAATAACCATGTTGTTGTTAAGAATGTTATTTTCCTTTCCGTTTTACGTAGTGATTGCCTATTTATACCGAAATAAAAATAAGGAGATCAAAACTACCAAAAGTGATTATTATTGGGTGGTATTTTTTGGGGTAGTAGGTTATTATCTAGCAAGCTATTTCGATTTTGAGGGTTTAACTTATATTAAAGCGAGTTTAGAACGTATTATTCTATTTGTGTACCCCACAATTGTAATTTTATTAAATAGACTTTTTTTTAAGCAGCCGATTACTAAATTTCAAGCTTTAGCCATCTTTTTATCCTATTTAGGAATTGTAATTGCTTTTTCTGATGAAGTAGATGTTTCTGGAAACAACGTTTATTTAGGAGGCTTTTTTGTGCTTTTAAGCGCTATAACCTATGCTTCTTATTTGGTTGGAAGTGGTTGGTTAATTCCTAAATTCGGAGTTGTAAAATTTACAGCGTATGCCATGTTAGTTTCTTGTTTTTGTGTGTTTATACACTTTAGTTTTATGGGAGAAACAGATTTGTTTAATTTGCCTTGGCAAGTATATGGTTTCGGACTTTTAATTGCTGTTTTTGCAACGGTAATTCCTTCGTTTTTAGTAAGTACTTCTATAAAAATGATTAGCTCCTCAAATTTTGCAATTGTGGCTGGTGTTGGGCCAATATCTACTATTGTTTTAGCCTCTTTTTTCTTAGGAGAAAGATTAACGTTACTTCAGTTTTTAGGAGCATTTTTAGTAGTCATTGGTATTGTGATTACTTCTTTAAAGCAAGCAAAGAATAAGAAAACGTAATTACTTTAATGCTTCAATAATAGCTTTTCTTAAATCCTTGTCATTAGATTTTTTACTGCCACTATCTATGTATGCAATTTTCCCTTTTTTGTTGATGATAAAATAGGATGGATAAACTTGTTGTTTATTAAATTTCTGACTAACATCCATCGCAGAATAGGCTATTTTAAAGCTAAATGGATGCACTTTTAGCAATTTTTCTATAACAGGTTTTCTATCTAAAGCAGGTGCAATAAAAAGAATGTCATCTCTCTTTTTAAACTCTTCTACAAGGTTGTTTAACTTAGGAATATCTGTTAGGCAAGGCATGCAAGAGGTAAACCAAAATTTTAAAACAACTACCTTTTCTTTGGTGTCATTATTTGTTAATTGACTGCCGTCTGTAAGCCATAACTTAAAATCTGGAGCAGTATCATCAATTTTAAAAAACTGTTGACTTGCAGCAGAAAAATGAATAAATAAAACTAAAAGAATAAGTAGTTTTTTAGTCATTATTTCTTATTAAAAAATAGTTTTACATCTTTAAAATGTTCTGGTTTTGCAATGATTTTTTTGTTAGTATCTAAAATAAAATAGCTAGGAGTAGAAACAATGTTATAAGTTCTAGCAGTTTTATTTTCCCATTTATTTAAACCTAAAACATGGTGCCAATTTGGTAATGTTTTCTTGAAACTATTCCAACCGTAACTATCACTCTCCAAAGAATAAGCAATTACTTTTACTTGGTCGTTTTCGGTTAAAAAGGTATGTACTTGTGGTATTTCGGTTAAACAATGTGAGCACGTAGTACTCCAGAAAATTAATAGATAGTTTTCTGCATCATTTAATTTAGAAAGGGTTAATTGTTTGCCGTCTTCTTTCCATGTGAAATCTGGTGCAATTCGGCCAAATTCTGCAGCAAATAACGCCTCTTTTCCTTCTTTAAACTCTTTGTCTTGTAAGTTAGTAGGTAATTTATAATAATAGTTATCAAACAAATAATCTATTAATTCAAGGTTCATATCCGATTCAAACTGGTTGATTAAAAACTCAATGATTTCCTTTTTATAAGAAATGTTACCAATCTTAGAAAAAACTTTATCTACAGATTGTTTATATAATTTTTGTTGTGTTGCTGGATCTGGAGAGTAATTGATGTAAAAAACATAATCGGTAATTTTATCTGTAATAAAAGCAGAGTTTACTAGCGTTTTGTTATTAAAGTCTATAGGGTCAAAAAAAGAATCAATCATATTAGACATATAGTTCTCTGGAGTTTCTATTATTTCTGGAAGATTATTTCTTTTTGAGGCTTTAATAAAAGGCTGTACATACATTCCGTTTGAAGCTTCTAAATACCCTTTCTGAATATTATTTACCTTTTTTAAAGCCTCTTTGTATTCGTTTTTTAAATTTAAACCTTGGTTTTGTAAAACTGCAACTTGTATAGAGTCTAATGTTGCTTGTGCTGTAGAAATTGTATCTACATAATCCTTATACAACATGTTTTCTTTAGAGGTTGTATAAGTGACTGTTTGGTTTGCGTATTCTGGGTGAAAACCAAAATTTACATCTTCTTTATTAAAAACAAAATCTAGAAAACCTGCATTTTCCAATCTATACGTTATTCTATAAGAACCTACTTTTGTGTTTTCTGGAAGTGTAAAACTAAAGCTACCTATTGCTTGTTTTTTTCCTTGAATAGCAACAGAATCTATTTTAATTTTTGTGTTTTGTATAAACTTTTGTGTTGCTCCTTCTATTTTGTATAAAATAACCCAATCTGTATCTATTGTAGGAGACATGGTTCCGTTAACAGTATATTGTGCTTGTGCAAATGAAGAAATTAAGAATATAAGAGCGAGTATTTTTTTCATCTTTCTAAATTGATTTTTTGGTCTTGTTAAACTATTTTCAAGAAGCATACCAAAAGTACTATTTCTCTATTTTAAAGTCTTATTAATAATTTAAAGCTTCAAAATAATTAATAATAGCTTCTTTCATTAATACCGTTTGTTCACCAGGTTTTAAGTTTGGTAACTCTGTTAGTGTTTTATAATGTGGCCAAGTATCATCATCATAATAATCGAATTCGTAATAGCCATAAGGTTCTAAAAGCTTACAAATGGCAATATGCATAAGGTTTACTTTTTCGTCTTTTTTAAATTCTCTTTGTCCTTGTCCTAATTCTTGTACACCAATTAAATAGATAATTCCATCCATATTTAATTCGTCTCCATCTGCAAATTGATTGGTTAATTTACTAACTAACAATTCCCATTTTTCTTTTAAGGTGAGTGTTTTTGGCATCTTACTTTTTTTATAAGTTGTAAAGATACAACTGGCATTTTTAAATTGACAAAAAATTATGTAGGTTTGATAAAATTAATTTCATGAATATTTTTGACATTGTTATAGCTTCTTTATTACTTTTTGGTTTTGTTAGAGGGTTATTAAAAGGCTTATTTGTTGAAGTTGCTTCTTTGGTAGGACTTATTGGTGGTGTGTATGGTGCAATTCATTTCTCTTATTTTGTTTCAGATTTTTTAAAAGAGTATGTTTCTTGGAATCCAGAATATATTTCTTTAGCGGCTTTTGCCGTTACTTTTGTTATAATTATTTTAGTAATTGCACTGCTAGGAAAAGCATTGACTAAAATAGCAGATTTTGCTTCTTTAGGAATTTTAAATAAAATATTGGGTGGTGTATTTGGCGCCTTAAAAATAGGATTGATACTAAGTGTTGTTTTCATTTTTTTTGGTAAAATGAATGATACAATTCCTTTTGTAGAAAAGGAAACATTGCAAGAATCTATTTTATATGCTCCAGTTAAAAAGGTAGCACCTACTATTTTTCCATCAATAATAAAGGAAGAAGAACAAGATAAAGCTTTATAAAAATTGCATAAACTTTACGGCAATAAGAAACCCAAGGAATTTTCCTTGGGTTTTATTTTTTAATCCAAATGATAAATTTTCATAATATCATTTAGGTATTTTTCGAAATCAATTTTTAGATCAATTAATTTACCTGTATGTACATCAAAAACCCAACCATGTACTTTTAAACCACGATCTCTATATGCTTTCTGTACAGCCGCTGTTTTAATAAGGTTTACACATTGTTCTTTTACGTTTAATTCTACCAAACGTTCGTATTTTTTTTCTTCGTTTTCAATAGCATTTAATTCTGTAGCATGAATTCTATACACGTCTCTAATATTACGTAACCAAGGGTTTAAAATACCAAGATCTGCAGATTGCATAGCAGCTTTAACGCCACCACAACCATAATGGCCACAAACAATAACATGGCTTACTTTTAAATGATCTACGGCATAATTAATTACAGACATTACGTTTAAGTCTATACTAATAACCATATTCGCAATATTTCTATGCACAAAAACTTCTCCAGGTTTTGCTCCCATTAGTTCTTCTGCGGTAGCTCTACTGTCTGAACAACCAATGTATAGTAACTCTGGTTTTTGACCTTTCCCTAATTCTTCAAAATAGTTTTTATCTGTAGCTAATTTTTCTTTAACCCAATTTTCATTGTTCTTAAATACAGTTTCTAAGTTCATTATTAAAGTTTTAGTTAGTATTTTTTAGTTTATACTTTTTCTAATTGCACATTTATATATGATTATGCTGTGCATTAATAATGGAAAGGTAATTATTATAACTTAATAAAAGAGGCTTGTGCTCCCTCTTTTATTAAGCTGTTTTATTTTTTAATTGATAAAATTAACAGATCCATCATTAATATTGTACATAGCTCCAACAATCATAATTTCACCACTTTCTTCCATTGTTGTTAAAACTTCACTCTCGCGTCTAATTCTTTCAATCGTTAATTCTACATTTCTGGCAGCAACATTATCCACAAAATCTAAGTTAGATGATGTTCTAGAACTAGCTTCTTTTGGCTCTAAAACAGCGTTTACGGCTGGTTTAATATTGTTAAGCATTGCAGTTAAGTTTCCTAATTTTGCATTGTCGCAAGCACCTTTTATGGCGCCACAACTTGTGTGTCCTAGAACTACAACAAGTTTTGTTCCAGCAAGTTTACAACCAAACTCCATAGATCCTAAAATATCTTGGTTTACAAAGTTACCTGCAATTCTAATACTAAAAACATCTCCTAAACCTTGATCAAAAATTAACTCTGCAGAAACTCTAGAGTCGATACAACTTAAAATTGTAGCAAAAGGAAATTGACCTGTACTTGTATCATTTACTTGTTCTAATAAGTTTCTATGTGCCTTTAAGTTATCTTGAAATCTTTGGTTTCCTTCTGTTAAAAAATTTAACGCTTTTTTAGGCGTCATTGTTGCTTGTGTTTCTTTAGTATGTGCTTTCATGTTCTTTATGTTTTGTATTAAAGAAACGTTTGTTTCAATAATTATTTGTTTTAAAATTTAGCACCGTTATCTATTACCTTACAGTATTTGTAGTTTAGATGCTATTTGGTTTTTATATTCTTTTTTAGTCGACTTAGTTTTAACTTAAACTAATACTAGACTTTGGATTTTCCTTAAAGAAATTAATAAAACTTTTTGGGTTTTCTACTGTTCCTCGTTTAGATATAAGTTTAATGTCAATATTTCTTTCTTTGGCTTTGTATAAAAAGTCTTCAAGAATTTCTATAATATCATTATCTAAATACCTTGTTTTAATAAGGTCTATTTCCAAGTAAGAATCTCCAGGTAAGCTGTCTAATTCTTTTAAAATTGCTCCTTTATTAAAGAAAGTTACTTCTTCTGCTAAGGTCATTTTTATCTTATGTTTACCGTTACTATTGTCTTCAATGTGAAGAAAGTGAGAGTTTTGGTAACTTTTTAATAAGATCACAACAATTCCTACTAAAAGACCTAAAGCAATTCCTGATAATAAATCTGTAAAAACAATACCTACAACCGTAACTATAAAAGGAATAAACTGTTTCCAACCTAATTTATACATTTGTTTAAAAAGAGCTGGTTTTGCTAATTTGTATCCTACAACTAAAAGAATTGAAGCTAATACGGCTAATGGAATTTTATTTAATAAAGTAGGAATTAAAACTACTGATATCAATAATAAAATACCGTGTAAAATGGTAGATAATTTTGATTTTCCGCCAGATTGTACATTGGCAGAACTTCTTACAATTACTTGTGTAATTGGTAATCCACCAATTAAACCAGAAATAATGTTACCAGTTCCTTGTGCCAATAATTCTCTATTGGTTGGTGTTACATTTTTGTCTGGATCTAATTTATCACAAGCTTCTACACTTAATAAAGTTTCTAAACTAGCAACCAAAGCAATCGTAAATGCTACAATCCATACTTCATGTTGAAAAATAACTGAAAAGTTAGGAAAACTAAACTGCCCTATAAAAGAACTTAAATCCTCTGGAATTGGTACACTTACCATATGTTTACTAGCAATTGAAAGTGTTTCATCACCTAGAGTAAGCGTATAAAATATAATTCCTGCAACCACAGCAATAAATGGGCCTTGTATAACTTTAAATATTTTTGCTTTCTTACTTAAAATAATGTCCCAAAAAAGTATAATTGCTAAACTTAAAAAACCTATTAAAGCAGCTCCTGGGTTTATGTTACTAAACATTTTAACAAGCTCAGAAAATGTATTTCCACCATCAATTTCAAAAAACTCTAGATCCCAAGCAGATTCTTCATCATAACCAAAAAAGTTTGGTATTTGTTTTAATATGATGATAATTCCAATACCGGTTAACATTCCTTTAATTACTGATGAAGGAAAATAATAACCAATAACTCCTGCTTTTAAAAAGCCAAAAATTATTTGAATAATTCCACCTAAAACTACAGCTACTAAGAAGTTTTCATAACTACCTAAAGTAGCAATGGCAGTTAATACAATAGCTGCTAAACCTGCTGCAGGTCCACTAACACCAAGCTTAGAGCCACTTAGTCCTCCTACAACAACACCACCAACTATACCTGCAATAACTCCAGAAAATAATGGTGCACCACTTGCTAATGCAATACCTAAACACAATGGTAATGCTACGAAAAACACTACAATACTTGCAGGTAAGTCATTTTTAATATTTTTAAACATATGTAATATATTTTTACTCTATTCTTTTTAGAGTAGAGCTATTTGTTAAGTTTTATAAATTTTGTTTTTTTGTACAGAAGTTATAGTACAAACTTAGGTGGAGGAGTAACTATCTTTGGGTATTCAGAAATGTAGTTTTTAGATCTGTAACGTACATTTTTTATCTTCTGATTTTTTCTAAAAGAGATAGAAACATCAGAATAAGGAATAATTTTTACTTCTTTTAAAGTGTTTTTTCCATGATTTTCTTCTTCCTCATTCATGTTAATTAAGACAGAAATGTCTTGGGTACTGTCAATTAAACTAATTACTGTAGGCGTAATTAATAGGGAGGAAAATATCAATATAAAGAAAAGTGCTACTTTAACTTTCAAGTATTTTTTTTGCGAATTTAAGAAAGCTTTTTGTATTTAGTGTTAAAAAAAAATTAAATATCGTTTAATAACTTAATGTCTTCAGCGTGTATCCAACCTAATCTACCATCATTAATTTTAACTTTTTTCCATTCATCCACGCCATCTAAAACTATAATTTTAGTTCCCTCGTGCAACGTAAATATTTCCTCGGAGTTTAATGTAGGTGCATTTCTAACGTCTGTTTCTTCTGCAAAAACGATAGCTTCTTTATTGTTAAGCGCAAAATTATATTGATTATAAGTGATAAATAATGATGCAATAAGAAGTATAAAGCTAATAATACTTGTTGTAAAATAGAACCTTTTTTTAGTAGGTCCATCAGCAAAATAAAAGAGTAAAAATAAGAAGCTACCTAAAATCGAAAATACTACAACTACTATTGCCCATTGGTTGTAAGATAACTTTTGTAAATAATTTGCTTTAAATTTTTGTAAAACAGTTTTTGGCAATTCTTCTATATTATCTAATGCTAAACGTTGTGCAAAAACCAAGTTGTTTTTTACATCAGCATTTAAAGGATCTAATATTAACGCCTTTTCATAATAATAAATAGCTGGTCCAACTTTGTTAAGCTTGTAATAAGAGTTACCTAAATTGTAATACAATTCTGATGATACTAATTCTTTAGTTTCTATTTGTTTGTAGAACTCAATTGCCTCGCTAAATTTACCATCTTTGTATAAAATATTTGCAGAAACAAATAAGCTATCTACATTTTGTGCAGTAACCGAATTGGCAATTATCAACAATAAAAAAAATATTCTTTTCATTCGAAATAGTCTATATTGAAATATACTTAAAAGGTTTTGAAGCCTTCTAGGAAATAGGTTATAATTGTTTATCTAATTGAACAATAACTTGTTTAGCACGCTCAAATTCAGCTTCCATTTCTGTATTTGTTATCTGTGAGTAACGTGCCATATCAGAATGTTTTAAAACTTCTATAAATTGAATAATTGTTGTTGGTTCAACTTTTTTATTTTCTAAAATTTCTGTAATTTTTTCTTTACTAATATCTGCTGTTTCAATACCTAATTTTGCTTTTAGGTAGTTGTGTAACGCTCTTTCTAAGGCTTCGTAAAAAGCTTCTTTTTTACCTAGTTGTTTTTGCGCTTCAGACAAATATTTTTTAGCTAATTTTTCTGCTTTTCTTAATTTATTTCCAATAAGGTCATTACTTCTTTCTTCTGCTTTTTTAGCAATAAAAACACCAATAGGAATTGTTATTAACGGCAACAATAACAAAATGTAAAACAAGTTAGACTTAAAGAAATCTTCTGTGTCTACAAGTTCTAAATTACTTTTTGTTTGTATGTATCTAAAATTATTACCTGTAGAAACCACATCTTGTTTTTGCGTAGCATTTGTATCTATTGCAGGTTTTAATTCTTTTCCTTCTAAGACATCTACAAAGAAATCATCTGTTGTAATTGTATGGTATTTTCGTTCATTTGGGTTAAAATAAGAGAAAGAAACATTCGGTATTTTATACTTTCCTTTATATTGTGGAACTACGGTATATAAATCTGATATTTCACCAGAAACTCCACTAGAATTTACCTGAACTTTTTCTTTTCTTTCTGGTTGATATTTTTCTAACTCAACAGGAGTTGTTACCTCTGGTAATTCAAACAACTTTAAATTTCCCTTACCAGAAACAGCCACTTTAATTTGAGAGCTTTCATTTGCTTTTAAAACCTCTTTACTTAGAGTAACATCAAAATTAAAATCACCAACGGCACCTGTAAAGTTTGTTGGTTTCCCTTGTAAAGGAAGACTTCTTGGGTTAATTACTTTTTTAGCCGATGCAAATTCTTTTTGTACATTTCTTGTAATTACATTTCCAAAAAAATCTGCTCTACCTGTAGGAACGCCTATAACAATATCCATTTTCATGGGGTCTATTGTTAAATTCCCTGTTTTTGTAGGTATCAATAATGCTTTCTGAAGTACAATGTATCTATAATCTTCGCCATTGTATTTTCCCATTTTTACAGGGTAATTACTTATTTTAATGGCTTGGTTCCAAAAACCATTATATTGTGGTGCTTCTGTAACATTAGTATCGTACACACTAACATTTTCGCTAACATACAATCTATATTCTACATAAATACCTTCTCCTACATAAGGTCTAGATTTAGATATTTCTGCTACTAAATGAATGTTTTGTTGTGCAATATAATTTGGGTCATTTGGGTTTTTAGGAATATCTACAGCATCTAAAACTATAATTTTTATAGCTTCAGATTTTATGGTTTTACCAGAAATTTTAATACTAGCTTCTCCAATAGTTAATTCTCCCTTTTTATTTGGTTGAAGAACGTAGGTGTAAGATTGTGAAAAACTTGTTTTTCCATTTACCCAAGACTGACTAACAGATTGACTTGGGCCACCAACTACTTTAAAATTTGTAAACTTAGGAGGAGAAAAATTGTCTCCACCTTGTTTATTAATGGTAAACTCAATTCGTAAACGTTGGTTTACTGCCAATTTATTTTTACTTACAGTTGCTGTTAGGGTAGCTTCTTGAGCAGCTACAAAAGTGGTTACTAAACAAAATATAAGCATAAAGGCACCTCTAACTTTCCCCATTTGTGAGAGCCACTCTTGAGTTTTATTTATTATTTTAATTTTATAGGTATTCAATTTTGTACTTATTTTTTAAACAAACTAATTTTTAGAATATGATGTACGCTAGCTTCAATTAAGATTAAGGGTAGTTTTCTACCAATCTTTTTCTTGTTTTACTTTTTTGCCTTTCGCTTTTTGAGCATTCATTTTCTTTTGAGTTTTCTTTTCCTCGTTATTTAAGCTTTCTAACAATTGCTTTACTTGTTCTGGAGACATTTTTCCTGGTTGAGGCTTAGGCTTTTCTTGTTCCTTTTTCTCATCTTTTTTAGGGTCTTTATTCTTATCTTTTTCATCATCTCCCTTGCCGTCCTTATCCTTTTGGTCTTTTTGATCCTTGTCTTTATCCTTATTTTTATCTTTGTCGTCTCCTTCTTTCTTATCGTCTTTGTCTTTCTTGTCCTGATCTTTTTTATCCTTGTTGTCTTTGTTTTTGTCGTCTTTATTATCCTGATTTTCCTTTTCTAGTAAGGATTGAGCAACGGCTAAATTATAACGAGTTTCATCATCATTAGGGTTGTTTCTTAACGAATTTTTGTAGGCATCTACAGCAGGTTGATATTGTTTTTGCTCCATCATTGCATTACCAATGTTATGGTACGCTTCTGCTTTTGTAAATTTATCTTTTGCAGTTTCTGCGGTTAATTCGTATTGTGGTACCGCTTCTTTAAAATTATTATTTTCATATAAAGCATTACCTAAATTGTATGATGCTTTATCGTATTTTGTATTATTTGCTAATGATTTCTGATACGCAACTGAAGCATCTGTAAATTGCTTTTTATTGTATAAATCATTTCCCTGTCTTAACAACTTTCTAGCTTCTCGTTGTAAGGCAATAGAGTCTTTTTGTGCTAAAATTTCTTTCGGTGAAAATAGCATCAAGAAAACGATAAGGATGTACTGTAAGATCTTCATGTTATCTTTAACTTCTTTCATAATTTGTATCTTTTTACATAAAAGTAATGATTACAAAAGTAAGGTATTCAAAAAAAGAATTTTGTTAATAAGTTGTTATTTTTAAGGAGCCTAATATTCATTGTTTTAGGTTGCTTTTAATGAACTTATTGTATAATGAAGTGGTTTGGGATGAAAAGTATTGTGTTTAATTTTCTACAAATAAAAACATCCAGTTTGCTCTATAAAAGAGCCTCCTGGATGTTTTCTTAATAATTCTACAAAATAGGGGGTAGAATTATTTATATGTTGTTTTTATGCTACTTAAGCGGCTATTTCTCTAGTTAACCAACCACTTTTTCCTGCTGTTGCAATGGCATACGGAGTAATCCAGAACAACCCAAAAGTATATAGTATACTATATGAATACGCCCAAAATGCTTCTTTAAAATCATATCTTTTTGCATAAAATAGTACTGGAAAAGTAGATATTATTAAAATACTTAATAACGTAGAGCTTATAAATAATGCTGGATGTGCAATTATAAAATATAACATAAATATTAAGAAAGGATAAGACATAATCATTTTAATTGATTGTGTAAAAAATAATAATCTAGATCCGAACTTGTTTCCTTCTTTAAAGTTTGTAAATACAAATTTAGACATTGCAATGTTTTCTCTAACATTACTTCTTCCCCATCTAATAAACATCTTATATAAACCTTTATAATCTTCTGGTACATTTGTGTAAGCAAAAGCATTTCTTTGAAATAAAACGCTGTAACCTTGCTTTAATATCATGTTAGTTAATGCTCTGTCTTCTCCAATATCAGAAGCTTTCCCCATAAATTTTTGATCTATCCACTCTGGCAAACAAGCAAAAACAGCGTTTGATCTATAAGCAGCTAAAGCACCAGGAGTACATAATACTGAGTTTAAACTACTTTCAGCAGAACGTTTAAATTCGAAACTCATTACAAAACTTACATTTAGCATTTTTGGTAATAAAGCTTTTTTATTATTCAGTACTTGAATATTACCAGCCACTGCTCCACATTTTTCATCTACAACTAATGGGCTTACTAGGTTACGTAGTGTGTCTTCCTTAACGATTGAATCACTATCTACTGTAACAAAAATTTCTCCTGTTCCCATATTAAAACCACGGTATAAAGCATGACGCTTCCCCATGTTTTTAGGCTGTTGCATAATGGTTACTTGATCTCCTAAAATTCTTTTAGCTTCTTTCATCCACTCCCAAGTATCATCTTTACTACCATCATCAATAGATAATAATTGTAATTTTTCTTTAGGATAATCACTTTTAGCTAAACTTTTTAAGGTAGCCCAAACTTGCTTCCCTTCGTTATACGCTGGTACAATAACGGTAACTGTTGGCAGTTCTTCATCACTTACAGACTCAATAGGTTTGTATTTAAAATATAAGTATACATCGTAAAGAAAGGTTAATGATGTAAAAACAAATAATACAGCTGCAAGATTAAAAAATACAGCTCCGAAACTATTGTTTAATCTTTCAAAATTAAATTTTGAAAAATCATCTTGTAATAAATAAACTGCAAAAGCGGCACCAATCATTATAACAAATGAACTAACAAGAACAATAACCGCTCTAAAGTTAATTGGAGAAGTTTTTCTGTCTTCTATAGAGAATTTATTATTATGTAATTTTAAATTAAATGCTGTTGATTTCATGATGGTGTTTGTTTAGGACTTTTTGTACCAAGATTAAATCAATATATGTACCATTAGTGTATGTAGCTTGTTTATAGTAGGTTATCTTTTTTGAGTATTTTTAAGTGTGTATTATTTACCCATTTTATGGGTAAAAAGTATCCTTATTTAATGAGTGGAAGATTTTATTGTGTAATTGATAAAGTTTTTTCTAACAAATGAAATAAAATAAATGAGCTGATTAAAATTATTAATCAGCTCATCTAAAATGTAACTTTATAAAAAGGTTGTAATTTTTAAGAGATTTCCTCGTACCTCGGAAGGAATAAAGGCGTTATTTCTTCTGTTTTTCTTCATCAAACAAATCTACTTTTCGCAACCATTTGGTTTTCTTGTCAAATAATAAAATATCTATCAATAAGAATAGTAATCCGATAGCTACAAACCATTGAAATTGGTCTTTATAATCGGAGAATTGCTTTGTTTCGAATTCGCTTTTTTCAGCATTAGCAATAATATCAGCAATCACTGTTACTGGTTTTTCTGTAATGTTACCATCTATGTAACTGCCATTTGCAGCATCTGCAATGCCTTGTAGAACATCTGGCATGCGTTTGGTGAGTACAGTTTCTCCTTTATTGTCTTTTTTGTAGCCAATCATAGTACCGTTTACTCGCATAGGAATTGGACTTCCATTTTCTAAACCTACACCAATTGTGTAAATCTTTACCCCCTCTTCGGTTAATGTTTGGGCTACTTGTTTTGTTTCTTCTTGATGATCTTCACCATCAGAAATAATAATTAAAAAACGGTTTGTTTGTTCGTCATTATTATAATAAGTTTTTGCTAATTCTAGAGCTCCATTGATGTCTGTACCTTGACTAGAAACCATATCTGGATTCGCATTTTGTAAAAACATGTTTGCAGCCGCATGATCTGTGGTTATTGGTAAAAGCGGGTATGCATTTCCTGCATAAATAATAATACCAACTCTATCAGAACCTAATTTATCAATAGTTTTAGAGATAATTTGTTTTGCTTTTTCTAGTCTGTTTGGCGCAATATCTTCTGCTAGCATACTTTTAGAAACATCTAAGGCAAATACAATATCTACACCTTCTCTTTTTACGGTTTGCAATTTGGTTCCCATTTTAGGGTTTACTAACGCAATTACTAAAAAAGTAATTCCTAAAAGTAAAAATACCAGTTTTAAAACAGATTTAAAAGTGGATGAATTTGGAGCTAAATTTTGAAGTAAATTTAAGTCAGCAAATTTTTTCTGTGTTCTTTTTTTCCACCATAAAACCAACAAGAAAACAACAATCATTGCTGGAATGATTATGAGCAGGGAAAAATAAACGGGTTCTTCTATTTTGTACATTGTTTTTAATGTGTAATCGTGTAATTGTTTATTTGTTTAACTGTGCTTTGCGTAGAGCATTTAACATGTTAGATATTTTATAAATTTTCTTACGCAAGTCATTATAAATTTCTTCGTTTATAAATTGAAGTTTATGACATAAAATTATATGATTTAAAACTTCCATAGTTGAACTAAATGCTATTGTTGAAAAATGTGCTTTGTCTTTATTTGTAATTCTAGATGTGCCTTCTGCTATATTTGCTGAAATTGAATTTGAAGCTCTTTTTAATTGACTTGTAATTCCGTATTTTTCATCAGTAGGAAAGTTTTTGGTAATACTATAAACTTCAACAGAGAGATCTATATCTTCTTGCCAAACCTTCAGCTTTTCAAATGAAAATATATACATCTTTTTTACATTTACACGATTAAACAATTCAACAGTTACACTTGCTTTAAATAAACGATTTAAATAACGTGTTTCTCAACATAAATTCTAACAACAAGAATCCTAATCCTAAAAAGATAAAAATTCTATATTTTTCTTGATAATTGTAATATTTAAATTCTTCTATCTTCGTTTTTTCAAGCTTGTCAATTTCGTCATAAATTTCTTTTAAAGACTCATTATCTGTAGCTCTAAAATATTTACCTTGGGTTTCTGTAGCTATTTCTTTTAGCAATTCTTCATCAATTTCTACGGGCAACTTTCTAAATTGTAATTTTCCTGTTCTTGGGTCTTTACTGTAAGGAAAATCTGCCATTCCATTAGTTCCTAATCCTATCGTGTAGGTTTTAATTTCTAGTTCTTTTGCAAGTTCTGTAGCTGTTCTTGGGTCTATGTTACCAGTGTTATTTACACCGTCTGTTAATAAGATAATAACCTTACTTTTTGCGGTGCTTTCTTTTAACCTGTTTACAGCAGAACCTAATCCCATTCCAATAGCTGTTCCGCCTTCTAATTGTCCCCATTGAAGTTCGGAAATGGTTCGTTTTACAATCCCTTTGTCGCTTGTAATAGGTGTTTGTGTAAAGCTTTCTCCGGCATACACAACAATTCCTATTCTATCGTTTGGTCTTCTATCTACAAAATCTATGGCTACTTTTTTAAGCGCTTCTAATCTGTTCGGTTTTAGGTCTTTTGCCAACATACTTGCAGAAACATCAATTGCCATTACAATGTCTATCCCTTTATTGCTTTTTGTTTTTTTACTGACAGAAACATTTCTCGGTCTTGCTAAAGCAACAATAATTGCTACTAAAGCTAATATTCTTAAAAGATATAAAAGTGGTTTTAATTTTGATAAAAGCGAGTCTGTTTTAAACCCCTTTATACTTGGCATTGTTAATACTGCAGCATCTTTTTTGCGCATAAAAAAATGCCATACTGCTACTAGTGGAATTACAATTAGCAACCACAAAAACTCCGGATTATGAAACTCAAAATTACTCCAATTCATCATTCTCTTCAATAATTGGTTTAGGTTTTAAATTACTCACAATATCCTGAGCATCTTTTCTATCTTCTTCTATTTCTAAAGCTAAAGGTTTCGATTTTGCAAATTTCACCAAATCTGCTTCTCTTAACAAATCTCTTAATTTTTTAATAGTATCTTCTGATGTTTGTATGGTTTCTGCATCTTTAAAGTCTTTTAGCATATCTAATACCTCATCAGTTGTTTTTTCTAAAGCAGGTACTTTTAATTCTCGCTCTATATAACCACGTACAATTTCTGTTAATTCAGAATAATATTCTTTTACCTTATTGTTTTGCCACAATAATTTTTCGTCTAATTCATTTAACTTTAAAATAGCTTCGTCATAAGGAGGCATTGCTTTATAAGTATCTTCCTCTATTTCTTCTTTTCTTTTTCTGATAACAAACCAATAAATCCAGAAACCGATAATAGCTAATGCTGCTAAAAGTATGTAAACGTATATTTTAAAATCGTCAAAAGTATAAGGTTCGCTTTTAATAGATTTTATTGGAAATTTTTTCACCTTAGTTGTGTCAATAGCAATGGTGGCTACATTTACTAATAATGAATCTGTTAAAAATGCTTGGTTTTTTACAAATATTTGTTGTTGCGGAATGTAAAATGCACCACTATCAAAACCAGTTAGTATATACTTCCTTATTAAAGAGTTTTTTATAGTATCTACTTGAGTAGAATCTATAATTTCTAAACCTTTTAATTGTAATTTGGGTATGATCACATTCTGAGTGTCATCAACAGTAATCTTTAAATTGAATTGTTCACCAATTCTAATATTAGTGGTGTCAATTTCTGCTTTTACCTTTGATTCTTGTGCAAAACCTATGGTTGAAACGAATAGTAGTATGTAGAATAGTTGTTTTTTCATTTTTAAGGGTAACTGCGTTACTATCTTCCTTTATGTTTAAAATAACCTAATAATTTTTTTACGTAGTTTTCATCAACTCTTGTGTTAACAGTACCTGCGCCACTTCTTTTAAACATGTTTAAATAATAATCAGACAAACGTAAGGCATTTGCTTTGTAGCTAGTTCTTACAGATTTTGATGCAGTGTTTATTAATTGTACATTGCCTGTTTCTGAATCTAACATAGGTACCATTCCTAAATTAGGAATTTCTTCATCGTGTTTATCAAAAACTCTTATTCCTGTTAAATCGTGTTTTTTAGCCGCAATTTTTAATGTTTTTTCATAATCATCATCCATAAAATCGGATAACATAAAAACAATTGCTCTTTTTTTCATCACACTAGATAAAAACTTTAGAGCAGCAGCAATATTGGTTTTTTTACTTTTTGGCTTAAATTCTATTAGCTCTCTAATGATACGTAAAACGTGGCTTTTTCCTTTTTTAGGAGGAATAAAAAGTTCTACATCATCAGAAAATAAAATTAAACCTACTTTATCATTATTCTGAGTGGCAGAAAAAGCCAAGGTTGCAGCAATTTCTGTAACCGTATCTTTTTTAAATTGTGTTGATGTTCCAAATAATTCAGAACCAGAAACATCTACCAAAAGCATCATAGTTAACTCTCGTTCTTCTTCAAAAACCTTAATATAAGGTTCATTGTAACGCGCAGTAACATTCCAGTCGATTGCTCTAACATCATCGCCAAATTGGTATTGTCTTACTTCAGAAAAAGTCATACCACGTCCTTTGAAAGATGAATGGTATTCACCTCCAAAAATATCATTAGACAAACGCTTTGTCTTAATTTCTATTTTACGAACTTTTTTAAGTATCTCCTTAGTTTGCAACGTGTAATTGTTTAATTGTTGAAGCGTGTAATTGAATCGGTTTTTTTAAACATGAGTAAGCAACTGCCAACTGTAACTGTTTTTACTGCCAACTATCTATGGTACTTCAATCTCATTAATAATTGAATTGATAATGTCTACAGACGTTACATTTTCTGCTTCCGCTTCATAAGTAATTCCTATTCTGTGACGTAAAATATCAAAAACAACTGCTCTAACATCTTCTGGTATTACATACCCTCTTCTTTTGATAAAAGCATAACATTTTGCTGCTTTAGCAAGGTTGATACTTCCCCTTGGTGATGCTCCGAAACTAATTAAATCTTTTAATTGTGGTAAATTATATTTTTCTGGGTAACGCGTTGCAAAGATGATATCAAGAATGTATTTCTCAATTTTTTCATCCATATACACTTCATTAGCCACTTCTCTTGCTCTAATAATTTGTTCTACAGAAACTACAGGATTTACTTTAGAAAATCCGCCAGATAAATTCTGACGCATAATAATTTGTTCGTCTTGTAATTTTGGGTAGTCAATAACAACCTTTAGCATAAAACGATCTACTTGTGCTTCTGGTAAAGGATATGTCCCTTCTTGTTCTACAGGGTTTTGAGTTGCCATTACTAAGAAAGGTTCGTCTAACTTAAAAGTAGTGTCTCCAATAGTAATTTGGCGCTCTTGCATTGCTTCTAACAAAGCAGATTGCACTTTTGCAGGTGCTCTGTTAATCTCATCTGCTAACACAAAATTTGCGAAAATTGGACCTTTTTTGATCTCAAAATTGTTTTCTTTCATGTTGTAAATCATGGTTCCAACAACATCTGCAGGTAATAAATCTGGTGTAAACTGAACTCTACTAAAAGAGGCTTGTACCGCTTTAGACAATGTATTAATTGCTAAGGTTTTTGCCAATCCAGGAACCCCTTCTAGCAAAATATGACCGTTTCCAATCAATCCAATTAACAAACTTTCTATCATTTGTTTTTGGCCAACAATTACTTTATTCATTTCTAAAGTAAGAATGTCTATAAAGGCACTTTCTCTTTCTATTTTTTCATTAATAGCTCTTACATCTACATCCATTGTAATATTGTGTTAGGTGTTATTTTTTACAGGAACAAAGCTACAATAATAACAAAATTATTGTTGTTAAAAGAAGGTTAAAGATGTCTATTTTTTTAATTTATAAAAAGAGTTATAGTATAAAGAAATTGTTAAAATATTGGATTTTTAGTTTAAAAAGGCGATATTTAGAGATAATAACTTTAAAAATACTTTAATATGAAAGAAAATTACTTATTAAAAAACGTAGTGATCACTTTGTTATTTATGTTGCCTTTGGCTATGGTAGCACAAACTATAAAGGGTAAAGTTACAGATTCATCTGGTGGTGGTTTGCCATATGTAAATGTTATTGAAAAAGGAACAACCAACGGATCGGTTACAGATATTAATGGAGAGTTTTCTGTTACTGTAGAAAGTTTACCTATTAAATTGGTAGTTTCCTCTATGGGATATGCTTCTAAAGAGGTAAATGTTACAAATACCTCTTATTTAACAATTTTGGTAAATGAAGATAATTCTTTAGAAGAAGTTGTTGTAATAGGTTCTAGAAACCCTAATAGAACTGCTATAGATTCTCCGGTTCCAATAGATATTGTAGATATGAAAGAATTGGCTGCATCTTCTCCACAAGTAAATTTAAATCAGATTTTAAATTTTGTAGCTCCGTCATTTACGTCTAATACACAAACAATTTCTGATGGTACAGATCATATAGATCCAGCATCTTTAAGAGGTTTAGGACCAGATCAGGTTTTGGTATTAATAAATGGTAAAAGAAGGCATACTTCTTCTTTAATAAATATTAATGGAACTTTTGGTAGAGGTTCTGTTGGTACAGATTTAAACGCTATACCTGCAGCATCTATAAAACGAATTGAAGTTTTACGTGATGGAGCAGCGGCACAATATGGTTCTGATGCTATTGCGGGTGTTATTAACATCGTTTTAAATGAAAGCGTAAATGAATTAGCTTTAGTAGTAACTACTGGTGCTAATTTTAGTAAAAATGCCAATGGACAAACGGGAGGTGTAGACGGACAAACTACCAATATTAGTGCAAACTATGGATTGCCAATTGGTGATAAAGGTGGGTTCATTAACTTTACAGGAGATTTTGATGTAAGAGAAGCTTACAACAGAATGAAAGATTGGGAAGGAACAATCTTTAATTTATATAATACCGTTGAAAGATTTGCAAATGATGATGGTTATGATTTAACCAAATTATTAGATAATGATGTTAGTGATGTTATACAATATGCAAATCAGGCTGGTATTAATTTAAATGGAGCTACCACAAAGACACAATTACAAGGTATTTTATCAGGAGATAATACAACTGCAGAATTAGCAGCAAGAGGTTTAGAAAGTAAAGACTTTAACATGAGAGTTGGGCAGTCTAAAGTACGTGGAGGTAGATTTTTTGCCAACTTTAAATTACCTCTAGATGATAATGGTACAGAATTATATTCCTTTGCTGGTTTAGGGTCTAGAGATGGTAATTCTGCTGGTTTTTATAGATTGCCAAACCAAAGTAGAACATACACACCTGCTTACATTAATGGTTTTTTGCCAGAAATTAATTCTACTATTTCAGACAAATCTTTAGCAGTGGGAATAAAAGGTAAGATTGGAGAATGGAATGTAGATTTTTCAAATACATATGGTAGAAATGCTTTCGATTATATGATTGGTAATACATTTAATGCATCTCAAGGAAATGCTTCTCCAACAGTTTTTGATGCTGGTGGTTTTGCTTTTGCTCAAAATACCGTAAACTTAGATTTAAATAAGTTTTATAAAAACACTTTTCAAGGTTTAGGTGTCGCTTTTGGTGCAGAATATCGTTTAGAAAATTATGAAATTACTGCCGGAGAAGAAGCTTCTTATACTCAGTATACAGCAGTAGGTGAGGCAATTACCTTATCATCTCAAACGCCTTTATTAGACTTTTTTGATGCAGCAAGACCAGGTGGTTCGCAAGTTTTTCCAGGTTTTAGTCCAAGTAATGAGTTGTCTAGAGGTAGAAGTAGTATTGCTGGTTATTTAGATTTAGATGCAGATTTTTCTGATGCTATTTCGTTAAATTTCGCAACACGTTTTGAAGATTATTCGGATTTTGGTTCTACCATAAATTTTAAATTAGCAACTTTAATTAAAGCTTCGGATAATTTTAGAATTAGAGCTTCTTTTAATACTGGTTTTAGAGCACCTTCTTTACATCAATTAAACTTTAATTCTACGTCAACTATTTTTGATCAGAATGGAGATCCACAAGAAGTAGGTACTTTTTCTAATGATAGTAGAGCAGCTCAATTATTAGGTATTCCTCAGTTAAAAGAAGAGACTTCTACCAGTTTTAGTGCAGGTTTTACTGCAAAATTACCAGAAGCTAATATTACTTTAACTTTAGATGGTTATGTTGTTAATATTGATGACAGAGTGGTTTATACAGGTCAGTTTGCAGGTCCTGGTACTGGCACAGAATTAGATAATTTATTGGCACAAGCAAATGCTTCTGCAGCGTCTTTCTTCGCAAATGCAATAGATACACAATCTAAAGGAGTAGATTTTGTAATTACGCATAAAGCAGATATTGGAGCTAATTCTAGATTAAAAACAGATTTATCTGCAACTTTATCTAAAACAGAACAGGTAGGAGATATTAATGCATCTACAGTTTTAGAAAATGCAGGCTTAGTAAGTACTTATTTTCCTGAAGATAGTAGAGTGTATTTAGAAGAAGCAGTGCCAAGAACGAAGTTAAATTTAACAAATAGTTTTACAACAGGTAAATTTAATATCTTTTTACGAAATGTATATTTTGGTGAAGTAACAGAGGCTACAACAGTGGTTGCAAACCAACAGGTATTCAGTTCTAAGGTGGTTACAGATTTATCTTTGGGATATAAAGCTACAGATGCTTTAACGTTAACAATTGGTGCAAATAACTTGTTTGATATTTATCCAGATATGGCAGAAGCTTCTTTTGGTAACAGAAGTGATGGTCGTTTCGATTGGTCTAGAAGAGCACAACAATTTGGTATTGGCGGTAGATTTCTATTTGCAAGAGTAAGTTTTAACTTAAAATAAATGAATTATTTTTATATTTAAAAAGCGGCAACTTGCCGCTTTTTTTATGTCTATTATTTTATAAAAGTATTTAAACTAAATCAGTGAAGGTTTATTTTTATGCTTTTAATAATTTAAAATCTTTATCAAACTCACCATAAGTAAAATACTGAATCCAGTCTCCAAGGTTTACATATTTACTGTTTTCTTGTAGCTCTATTTCTAAAGGAAGGTGTCGGTGTCCAAAAACAAAATAATCGTAATGTTGTTGGGTTAGTTTTTCTTTGCAATACAATACCAACCACTCGTTTTCATCACCTAAATATTTTGCATCATCATCACCAGAAATCAACTTGTTTTTTACAGACATATAATGCCCTAAACGTACACCAATATCTGGATGCAACCATCTAAACATCCATTTGAATAATGGAAATGTAAATACTTTTTTCATGCGTTTGTACCCATGATCTCCAGGACCTAAACCATCTCCATGACCAATTAAAAACTTTTTATTGTTGATTAAAAACTCTTGTGGTTCATTATAAACGGGGATATTCAGTTCCTTTTGGAAATAATCGTTCATCCATAAATCATGATTTCCGATAAAAAAGTATATCGGAATTCCAGAATCTTTTATTTCTGCTAATTTCCCTAGAACTCGTACAAATCCTTTAGGAACTACGGTTTTGTATTCGAACCAAAAGTCAAATAAATCGCCTAATAAAAAAATGGCTTCTGCGTCTTTTTTTACTTCATCTAACCAAGCAACAAACTTTTTTTCACGAGGAAAACTAGCTTCTGGTGTTGGTGCTCCAAAATGTTGATCGGATGCAAAATAGACTTTTTTATTTTCTGAAGTTGTTATAGAAATCAAGGAGTTGTTTATTTATATCGGTAAAAATAGAAAAACTAATTTATAAACGGGTGAAAGGCTTTAAAAAGGTTGGGTACTAATTTTATTTAAAAAACGAAAAACATCTCGATACAATTTTGTGGTACCACTGTTATGAGACTTCTCAATATTTCGAAGTGACAAGCTTTGTGTTTTTTTTGCGTTCAGTTTTGTTTCCATCCAGTTTTGTTATTTCTACCTTTTTGGGAGAAATCACATATAGTTTGGTGGTTGTTGTGGTATCACTGTTATGAGATTTCTCCTATTATCGAAATGATAAAACTGTATTTTACCCTTTCTGCTTAATAAATTTTTTAAATAATACAAGCTATCAGTTCGAGTGGAATTTCTTTTTCAGAAATTTTGTATCGAGAACACTTCAATCAAAAAGTTACTCTTTAATAATCTTTTTATACAAGTTTCCTGTATCCGTAAAAACTTTAATAAAATAAATACCATCACTTAGTAGACTAAGATTAATTTGTTTATTGCTAGAAGTAAGAATTTCTTTACCAAGTGTGTTATAGAGAATCACATTTTTGAACGTGATATTTTTTGAGGTTTCAATAGTTAAAATATCATTTACAGGATTCGGAAATAAAGAAATATTTTTAGATACAAAAAGATTGTTTTCAATACCTAAAGTAACATTGTTGTTTTTAGAAATTAAATCAGCGTCTGGGTCAAAATCTATTGAATTTACTGTGAAAGTAACGTTTTCTACAAAAGTTTGTCCGTTTGTGGTGTTGTTTAAAATGATATCTAAAACTTCTCCGTTTGTTCCGTTTAAACGAACGGGAACATTGGCTTCAAAAAAAGAAACAGAAGGATCACTCTGAGTTTGATTCAATGTTATATTTATGGTGTTTGTTGTTGGTTGATGCCAGTTTAGATGGTAAGTTGGATACCCTTGATTGTAAATCCAATCGTTAAAAAACTCTTCTAAATCTAAGCCACTTGCAGTTTCTAAATGTGCTATTAAATCTGGAGTTTTTGCATAATTATATGCCAAATTTGGGTCTGAAATGTAGTTTTTTAAAGCCTCAAAAAAGTGAGTGTCTCCCAATTTTTTACGCAACATGTGTAAAACCATGGCGCCTTTATTATAAGATAATCTACTATTAAATATTCTGCTAACGCTTGTGGTATCTGCATCCGTAAGGTACACAGCACCATTTGTAGATGAGGTTACAGAACTAATTGTGGAATTTCTCCAACTTTTAAAAGAAGCATCTCCATCTAAGTGTTCTATGGTTAAACCAGATAAATAAGTAGCAAAACCTTCATTTAGCCAAATATCTTTCCAGCTTCCGCAGGTAACTTTATTTCCAAACCATTGGTGCGCTAATTCATGCGCAATTAATCCACGGTTAAAATTCCCCATAAAAGAAACGGTTGTGTGTTCCATTCCGCCGCCCCAACCAAACTGGGCGTGACCGTATTTTTCATTTTTATAAGGATAATCGCCAAACAAATCAATAAAATGTTCCATAATATCAACCGTGACTAAAGTGCTGTTTTGAGCTGAATTTAAACTTTCTGGATACACATAATTTACAATCGGAAAATTATTATCATTGTGAGAAACATCATGCGAATAGGTTTCATAATCGGTCACTGCAATGGCAATTAAATAAGCGGGAATAGGATATTCGTGTTTAAAATGTGTGGTTTTAAAGCCTAAATTAGTCGTTGTGCTCTGCTCTAATCCGTTGGAAACGGAAACATATTGTTCAGGAGCAGTGATATATACATCAATCGTATCAATTTTATCATTCAAATCTTGCTTACAAGGCCACCAACCTAAAGCGCCATAAGGTTCAGAAAGTGTCCAAAGTACCGGAGTATTTGCTGTTCCGTGTGTGTTTACTTCAAAAGAGCCAAAACCGTTACTTGTTGGATTTCCATTGTAATCTATTACAACTGATGTTGAGTTTCCTTGGTTTAAAGTCGCTTGAAGCGTAATTACCAATTCGTCATTTGAGTTTTGAGAAAAGGTTACTGCATTTCCGTTTTGAGTTATCGAAGTCACCGTCATAGTATCATCTAAATCAAAAGTAACGGTAGATAAATTGTTTAAAGCGGTAAAAGTAGTGGTTACTTTACCAGAAATAGCTGCCACAGCAGGATCTACAGAAAACTCTAGTTTATGGTAGGTAATATCGTAATTTGAAGTATTAGGATTTGCCTTAAAATGAATTTTTGTAGCAGCAGATTTTGCTTCAGATTCTGCGATTTCTATGATTTCTTGAGCAGTTATATTTGAAATATGGAGTAGAATAAAAAAGCAAACAATACTAAAACGAATCATAATTCTTAGGCTTAGAATTTAAAAGTACTGTTTAAAATCTAAAATAAAAAATATAGGTGTTAAAGTAATTCTGTCATTTTTTAGAATGTACCTATCTTTGCAACATGTTAGAAGATAAAAATACACAAAAGACGTCGTTGGCCGAACTAGGTGAGTTTGGTTTGATCAATCATATTACACAATATTTTAAAGTGCAAAATTCATCTACGATAAAAGCTATTGGAGATGATGCTGCGGTTTTAGATGTTTCGGATAAACAAACTTTGGTTACTACTGATTTGTTGATAGAAGGGGTGCATTTCGATTTAAGTTATATGCCATTAAAGCATTTAGGATATAAGGCTGTAATGGTAAATTTATCTGATGTGTATGCGATGAATGGAGTTGCAGAACAGATTACGGTTTCTATTGCGGTTTCGAATAGGTTTCCGCTAGAAGCAATTGAAGAATTGTATGCCGGAATTCAGTTGGCTTGTGAAAGTTATAATGTAGATTTAGTTGGTGGAGACACTACTTCATCTACCAAAGGAATCTTAATTTCTGTTACCGCAATTGGTAAAGCAGAAAAAGAAGACGTTGTCTACAGAGATGGCGCTAAAGAAACCGATTTAATTGTGGTTTCTGGAGATTTAGGTGCTGCTTATTTAGGATTACAAGTTTTAGAAAGAGAAAAACAGGTTTTTAAAGTTGATCCAAATAATCAGCCAGATTTAGATAATTACACATACTTAATTCAGCGTCAGTTAAAGCCAGAAGCTCGTAAAGATATTCCTGGTTTATTAAAAGAAATGGAAATTAAACCAACTTCTATGATTGATATTTCTGATGGACTTTCATCGGAACTTTTTCATATTTGTACGCAGAGTAAAGTAGGTTGTAAAATATACGAAGATAAATTGCCATTAGACCCGCAAGTAATTTCTGCTTGTGAAGAGTTTGAGTTAGACTCTACCATGGTTGCTTTAAGTGGTGGTGAAGATTACGAATTGTTGTTTACCGTGCCTATTGCAGATTTTGATAAGATAAAAGGAAATCCTCATTTTTCTATTATTGGGCATATTACTGCAGAAAACCAAGGATTGAACTTGGTTACAAGAGCTAGCCAAGAAATTGAGTTGAAAGCTCAAGGTTGGAATGCTTTGAAGAATGAATAAATACAGTGATGATATTTTATAATAAAAAAGGCGAAAAATTTTAAATTTTTCGCCTTTTTTTATGAGATTCGTTTAACGTGTTTGTGCGTGGTTAAGCAACTAAGTTAGCAAACTTTTACGAACCCGTGAATATTCCGCAGGAATATTCGCAAGTAGTGAAGAACAAAGCAATTAATTATACACTGTGTTATATGCTGTTTAATCAGTAGTTTATTCAATTTCACAGATATCATAACATAATTTTTTTCCACAAGTACAACTTTCAATCTAATTTGGCTCTTAAAAATTAATAGAATCTTTTACTATAATTAGCACAAATTCTATTTTATTACAATTTACCTTGTCTTTCTTTTAAAAGAAAAAATCAGAAAACCTAACAACAGTATTGCGCCAACAATTAAATAATATTTTAAATAACTACTAGTTTCTGTGGTGATATTAAAAGATGAAGTAGTGTTGTCTGTAATTACTTCTTCCTTTTTTCCGTTTTTGTTTAAGTACCAATGATAATTTTTTTGAGAGTTACTCTGTTCAAACATCATGGTGTTTGAAACTTTACTAATATCTGAACCCTCGAATATTAATGTGTAACGTGTGGCATGGTTATGTTCTTCATTATTCTTTTCAAGAATAACTTTTAATAAATGTAATTGTTTGTCTTTTGTGTCAAAAATTTTTAACTTCTCTTTGGTGTAACGTAAAAATATGTCATTAATATCTTCTATTGTTTTAGCATTATTATAATTAGAATCGAATGCAATTAAGGCATTTCGAATACTCCATGAAAATTCAGCATGAATTATAGTTTGAGTACCTTCTGTTGTAATATCAAAATAAGCTATATCAGAATCATGTGCATACGTAAAAGGTATACACATGATAAAGAATAAACATGATAAATATAATTTATACATATTTGATTAGTTTTTTAAGATTTTTTTTAATTCCCTGGCCCTTGTTGGAAGTCATCAGAAGGTGTTCCTCTAAAGTATCTTGGGATACTTGGAAAAGAATCACCATCAGTCAATATATAATAAAATGTACCATCAGGAAACTCAGGAGTTACACCAGTTCTTCCATTCGCCTCATCAAGAGTTCCAAGCCCATCAACATACTCGTAATCTGCAGAATATGCACCATTGTACTCAGAACAAGGTGCCGATTCACCATCTCCAGGTCTATTACCTGTTAACAATTCATAACTTGAGGTCATTTCTATAACAGCAGAGCTACTATCATCAGCATCAGTATATGCGTATTTATAATAAATAGGATATCCATCAGCAGCCCATCCAACTTGTACCATTTCAGTTCCGTCTGCATCTGCAACTAAATCATATAATGTTGGTGTACCATGATGATGATATTTACCAGTAGGCTGAACATGTGAGTAGTTACAGTCTAAACCTATAGGAACATTTAATGCTTCTAAATTCCAATCCCAATTTACATCAGGATCCATAACTCCAAGATCACTATGTGGCCAAGGTTCAGCTGCAATAGGGTCTAATTCTACACCGTCTAATAAGATACCAAAAATATATTCAGGACCATTATCGCCCTCTAGCGAAGTTAAATTTCCTGTAAGTACAGGATCTGTAGTTATTGTATAAGTTTCATTCTGTTCGGTAATATTTCCATTAATGAAGGTCCCTACTAAATGATCAGGAATACTATTAGTTGTGATAATCCTATCAGTTCCATTAATACTAATTGTTACAGACGAATCATAAGCTAATTCTGTATCACAAACACCACTTCCTTCTGCCAAGTCTTGTTGAACACAATCAGTAGTGTCTGTATCTGTATCCGAGTCATCATCAGAACTACAAGATACCATACCTAAAGATATCACAAATAATGTTAAGAACGAGGTAATAAAGTGCATTGATATTAGTTTACTTTTCATAAGTTTATTTTTTAATTATACATATTATTTTTTTAGATGTCCTTTCTTTAAAAGAACTTGAGCAAGTTACTTGTTTTTTTACATTTTATGTGTTTTTCGTTTTAAAATAGCATATAACTATATTGATATCGAACATTTTAATGTTTTAAATCAGAAGTTAAACGAAGTTAGTTTATTTTTTTAGAAAGTCAAGAGTGTTTTTTTGAAAAAGGTTTGTTTAACTTTAATGTATTTGGTAAGTTGTGTTTATGTAAGAAGATTTTCTGAAGGGAAATTAGAAGTTAGCAAACGAGCAACAAACATAGATTTAGTTAAGCAAGTAATTTTTTATAAACTGTGTTGAAAAATATTTCATCAGATTATTATGTTTAATACTTTATCCTTTAAAAACAGATTCCCCTCTTTTATTAACTGAATTTCTCTTATACATTCATTAATAATAGCATACTTTTTATTTAATAAGTATCCATTTACAAAAATGTCGTTTGATTCTTTTAATCCAAAAAAAGTATTTAAATCTTTCTGAGTTTTAATATTAAATTTTAATGCTGTTTCTAGTTTTATGATTCCCCCATTTTTTAATTCAGGGTTCAGTAGTTCTTGTCTCATCAATTCAGCCGAAAATATTTTTTTTGAACCTAATTTAGCATCTTCTGAAAAATCAGCAGTTGCTAAATTTTCTTGAGGGATGTTTTTTAAAATAGATGGATTTCCAATTATTTCATTATTTATTAAGACAATTACTGTTCTCTCCGACGCAATTACGTTCTTTTTATTATGCTCTGATTGTTTTTTTTCTTCGCCTTGTGCATTCATTGAAAGTCCAAGCGAAATGAATAAAATAGAGATAAAAAGAGTTTTCATAATTTTCGTTTTTTAAAACTAAAATGATAAGGTGAGTTTTAATACGGAATCAAGTTCAGTTCAATTTCATTTTATCATGAAGTTAAACGAAGTTAGCTGTTTTTTTTGAGAAATGCGTAACTATCTAGCAAAGAAATAATAGTAGAAATTTTAAAAAAAATCTATTCGTATTTTAATTTAAGTGCTTTTCTTTTATCTTGATCTGATAATTTTTTTTGTTCCCAATAAGGCTCATTACTAGTTGCCTTTAGTTTCGCTGTTGTGGTTAAACTAGTTCCATCAAATTCTGTAAAACCTAAAATTTTGTACGGAAACTCTTTTTCTACATCAATGGTAAGAGTTCTATTAATATTTAGATACTTTATCTTATAAGTAAGTGTTTTTTCTGATGTTGTTTTACTAATTTCAGCTTTCTCTACGTCCATTTTTTTGTAGTTAAAACGACTGTAAATAGTAGAAGGAATCAAATTGATTTCTCCTTCTGGTAATTGACCTTTTGCTATACGAATTTTAGTAAACAATGCTTCTTCTAAAAAGGTAGCATTAATTGTTTTCTCTTCGTCTCCGTCAGCTTCAAAATAAGAGAATTGTTTAAAATTGTATTTGTCATCAGCAAGGTTTAATTGCGTAAAAGTATGTCCGCACCATTCTTGTATACTTGTGGAAGCTTTTAAAGTAAAAGGATAGTTTTGAGTATCAATAGGTGTAAAAGTAGAGGTGACAATAGAATAATCGTAAATACCGGTATTAAATTTACGAACATGATTCAATTTCATAACAGAAACGTTGTCAGTTCCTGCTTTTTGCGGATTGTCTAATTTTACTTGTTTACTAACAGAAAAAGGTTCTGTAACAAAAACCAAAACAACTTCTCCGTCTCGTATTTCGCCATATCTAGCCTGTTTTAAGGTGTAGCTGCTTAATTCTGCTTTTCCAGAATACCAATACTGATTAAATTGTTCACTTTTTGGAATAGGAGTGTTTTCTTTTTTTGTAGTTGCTTGAGGTGCTGTTTTGGTTTGACCGGATTGGCATCCTATAAAAGAAAAAAGGACTAGGTATAAAAGGGTTGTTTTAGTATTCATTACGTTTTGTGTTTAATTAGCTGATAACAAATCAGTCGTAATTTAAAAACAAAATTTACAAAACGTATGTATCGTTATTTTTTTTCTGCTAAAAGTTTCTGTAAGTATTCATTTTGTTTTTCTAAAAGCTCGTTGGTTTTGTGCATTAACTCAATATTTTTAGGAGTCACCACCGCTTTGTTTTTTGGGTCGTCTGCTTTCTTTTTCATTGCATTCATTGCTTTTACAATGATAAAAACGGTAAAAGCAATGATTAGAAAATCGATACTAGCTTCAAATAATTTACCATAACCAATGGCAATTTCATCAACTGTAATTTTTTCTTTAACAAGTACCGCTTCTCTTAGAATAATTTTCTTGTTTTCCCATTTTGCACCTTGGGTCATAAAAGACAAAGGAGGCATAAAAACCTCTTTTACCAATACGCTTATAACTTTATTAAAGGCAGCGCCAATAATAACCCCAATAGCAATATCTATCATGTTACCTTTTACAGCAAACTCTTTAAAATCTTCAATTAATTTAAACTTCATCTTTAATTTCTTTATAAGACCATTAAATTACAACCTCTAATGTCTGAGTTATCAAAACGACCAATGATTTCGAAAGTACCGTTTTGGTGTACTTTGCCTAAATCTTGTGTAGCAATAAAAGCACAAGAATTATAATTGGCTAAATCAATTACATTAATGCCGCCTGTTTTTTCTACTTGTTGTATGGTTAAAGCATCTTCTGTATCTCTTGTTAAAATTTTCATCCAAGGTGGTGTGTCAAAAACACCGTTCCCGTTAGAGTATCCTTGACTTAATAATTCTGTCATTCCGTATTCTGAGTGAATTTCAGAAACTCCAAATCCGCTTTGTAAAAGCTGATGCAATTCAGCTCTAATCAATTCTTTTCTTCGTCCTTTCATACCACCAGTTTCCATGATAATGGTGTTTTTTAGGTTGAATTGTTGCATTTCTATCAAATCTAACAAAGCAAAAGAAACTCCGATTAAGAGCGTTTTTTGTCCTTTTTTGTCTAATTCTACTAGTTTTTTTGCTAATTCTTCAATGTTATCTAAATAAAATCCACTTTCAGTATTATTAGATTTCTGAATTAAATCATCAACCATATACACCAAAGAAGAACCATTTCTTTCTAAATAATTTGGCAATAAAGCCAACACAACATAGTCTTCTATGTTGCCATAAAAATGTGCAAATCCTTTTAGGTAACTTTCTTTATAGAGGTTAATATCTGTTACAAAATGCTTGCTAGTAAGGCTTCCTGTGGTACCAGAACTTGTAAAAGTTTCTTCAATTTCTTCTAAAGAAGAAAGTACTTTTCTGCTTTTAAAAAACTGAATAGGTAAAAACGGAATTTCTTCAACCTTAGTAACGTCTGAAGGATGAATGTATAATAAATCGCAAAAAGAACGATATACTTTATTGTTTTTAAATTGATGTTTAAAAACAGCTAAAGCAGCTTGCTTAAATTCTTCTTGATTTCGGATGTTAAAAATTGTGTTTTGCATATACTTTTGCAAAAATAACAATATTAGACGCAACCTTTTTAAAATTTCTGCATCTTGTAATAAAACACCTAAATAATGAAGTTAAAAAGTATTTTTCTAATTACCCTTTTAGCATTTTTAGGATGTTCAGAAACAGCAGAAACTACTTTAGAACTCTGTAATGAATGTGTAATTATAGATAATAATTTATATAATGAAACAGCAACCACTGGTTACAATATTAATAATGCAATTTTAGATGGGGATTTATTAACTCTGAACATTATGGCTAGTGGTTGTGATGGTACTAGTTGGAGAGCAACGCTTGTAGATGCAGATTTAATCTTAGAATCGAATCCGACTCAAAGAAACATTAAAATCAATTTAGAAAATACGGAAGCTTGTTTGGCTGTTATTTCTAAAGATTTTACGTTTAATATTAAAGATTTAAAAGACAGTGACACTACAATTCTTTTAAATTTAGAAGGGTGGGATTCTCAAATACAATACTAAAAATGATGAAAAAAATAATTGCTTTCCTTTTTCTAGTTTCATTGTTTTCTTGCGAAGACAATGAGGTAATAATAGATGCTAATAATTTATTAATAGGTACTTGGTTAGATCCGGTTTACGAAGGAGAAACTACAACATTTAAAAGAGGGAACTCTTTGCCAAATGATGCTTACGGAATTTCATTTCATAAAAACGGTGGTTTTATAGAACGTACTTCTGGTTGGTGCGGTACACCGCCTTTATCTTTTTTTAATATTGAAGGAACTTTTGAGCTAGAAAGTACACTAGTTAACATTTCTACAGAAAGCTATCCTACAAATTATGCTTGGAGAATTATTACACTTACAGAACAGGAATTGGTTGTAAAAAGAGAACTGACAGCACAAGAAGTAGAATATAGAAGTTTAATGGATTTATTCAATGAAATTCAAGAGTTGTCTAGCAGTGTTTCTTGCTCAGACGCTACAAATTGGTTGTTTACCGCTTACGGTTCAAAAGCTTGTGGAGGTTCGCAAGGATATATCGCTTATTCTACTGAAATAGATACAAATGATTTTTTAAATAAAATAGAAATATACACACAAGCAGAAAAAACATTTAACGTTAGATGGGGCATAATTTCAGATTGTTCAATAGCAAGTGTTCCTGTTTCTGTTGAATGCGAAAATGGAATTCCAACCCTTAAATATTAATTTAATACACAAAAACCATGAAAAAAATTAGTTTACTTTTATTAGGATTATTTGTCTTTGCTTCTTGTTTAAACAACGATGATGTACCCAATTACAAATTTGAGTTTATGCCAATAGATGAAGCGATTACTCCAGAAAGTTTTACATATGGAGAATCAGATACTATTACTATAAAATATTCTTTTCCAAACGATTGTTATTCTTTTGAACAAATTTATTATGAGACTGAAGATTCTACGAGAACTGTTGCAGTAACGGCAATGGTTTTATTAGATGAAGAATGTACAGAAGAAATTGTACAAGAAGAAAAGAAGTTTGTTGTTACAGCGTCTCAAACAGAAGACTATATTTTTAAGTTCTTTAAAGGAACTGATAGTGAGGGCGAAAATATTTTTGAGGAAGTAATAGTTCCTGTAAATTAGTACCATCAAACTAGAAGAACTCATACAAGAATGCTGTAAGCAGAAAATTACAGCACAATCAACAGTTTATCAGCTTTATGCTGATAAGCTGTTTGCAGTTTGTTTAAAATATTCGAGTAATTATCAAGATGCAGAAGATAATCTACAAGATAGTTTTATGACTATTTTCGAAAAAATAAAACAATATAACCATAAAGGTTCTTTTGAAGGTTGGTTAAAACGTGTAACTGTAAATACTGTTTTGCAAAAATATAGAGTAAAGTCTCCTTTGAAAAATGTAAGTGATTTTTCTGATGAATTAGAAACAGAAGAAGAGTTTAATATAGAAGACACTGCTTTTAATGTGGATGTGTTGTTGGGTTTTATTCAGCAATTACCAGATCAATACAGACTGGTTTTTAATTTATATGTTTTAGACGATTATGCTCATAAAGATATTGCAGAAATGTTAGGGATTTCTGTTGGAACATCAAAATCGAACCTGTCTAGAGCAAGAAAAATTTTGAAAGATCAATTAGAAATGCATCAAAAAACAACAGTAAATGATTAACTAATGAAGAATAAGAATTTAGATAAATTGTTTCAAGATCAGCTTAAAAATTTGGAGGTAACTCCAGATAAAAAAGTTTGGGGCAATATAGAATCTAAGCTTAAAAAGAAGAAAAGAAGGGGAGTACCTCTTTGGTGGTTTGCAGGTGGAGCAGCAGCGATGTTACTTTTAGGAATGTTACTCTTTCCTGTCTCTACAAACGAAACAGATTTTATGAAAATCGATTCTAAAACGATTGTAACAGAGAGTACCGAAAATGAAGTAGAAAAAAATGACCTGCCAAAAATAGATTCACTTATTCAAAATACAAAAATTGATAAAAAAATACTGGTTACAGATAAAGAAACGAAAGAAAGTATAAAAAAGGATATAGAAAAACCTCGTTTTCAAAAGAAGTTAGTTCGTGATAAAAACGTTGTGGAAAAAACTTTGTTAGCTAATAATACAGCTAAGGAGACGTTAGATTCTGTGAACGATAAAAAGATAGATGTAAATAAAAATAAGGAGGTTTTTACTGAAGAAAAAGAGAAAATAGTAGACAATGTAGCTGTAGAAAAAGAATTGCCTAACAAGAAGGTCGATTTAAATAAATTTATAAAAGACAAGGATAGTATTTTTTCTATTAAACATTTAAAGCATAAATGGTCTATTGCACCTGTTTTTGCAGTTTTAAATTCTAATTCATTTTCAAATTCATCTCCTGTAAATAGAAGTTTATCAAACTCCACAAAAGGTAAGAGTTCTTTTTCTTATGGTTTTCAAATAGGCTACCAAATCAATAAAAAATGGAGCATTCAATCTGGTGTGCATTTGCAAGAAATGATTTTTGTGAACAATCAGGTAACAGCTGTTTCTTCAATTTCTAAAAGCACATCACCTGTTGCATTTAATAGTGGTGTTTCTCTATCTTTTAATACAGCTCCCTTACAAACTTCAGATTTTGATAACAGTGCATTGATAAGTAGAACGAGTTTAAATGGAGATTTGAATCAAATATTTGGTTATATTGAAGTCCCTATAGAAGTGAAATATAATTTTTTAACTGTTAAAAATTTCAATACACAGGTGGTTGCTGGGTTCAGTTCTTTGTTTTTAAATAAAAATGAAGTTAATTTTAGTTCTCAATTTTTTACTAATTCGGGTAGTGCTAACAATTTAAATAATATTAACTTTAGTGGGAATCTAGGTTTTGATTTTAATTATTTTTTAAATAATAAATGGTCTTTAAATTTAAACCCCATGTTTAAAGCTCAGTTAGATACTTTTAGTGAGAATTCCAATGGTTTTTCTCCTTTCAATTTTGGCATATATTCAGGTATTAAATATACATTTTAACGATGTTTATGGTAGTTCTATCGAAATTAAAAAAGAATTACTAATGCATTATATTAAATTTGATTTTTTAAAAGAAAATAAGATGACATTTTTAGCAATTACATATAGAACTTTAAGCGGAACGAAAGAAGTTATAGAAACATTTGAAAGAAAAGCTACACAATGGGTTGTTTATAAGGATGAAAAACCTGCTTATTTTGTAGATTTTTACGATTTAGAAAAAGAATCTAATGCTATGATGAATAGCTTAGTTTTATGTACCAAAAGATCTATTCGGGAGGTTTTAGAAATTATTAATAAAAAGAATAATATAAACTTATCTGTACCTATAATTTCTAGATTAGGGTATAAAAAGATTGTAAAATCTAAAAAGATAGAACTAGATTTAGGACCAATTCCAGAAGAATGGTTGGCTTATTCTTTGTAAATTTTTACAATTAATTCATCTTTATCATTCATAGAAGCTCTGTACATTCCTGCAGTATTAAACTCAAAAGACATATTTCCGTTTTTATCTAAAGCAATAACACCACCCGTTCCTCCAAGTTTTGTAAGTTTGTTTTGTATTACGTCTGTAGTTGCTTCTTTTAAAGATTTATTTTGATATTCCATCTGTGCAGAAATATCATAAGCAACTTGGCTTCTAATAAAATATTCTCCCCAACCTGTAGAAGAAACACCACAAGTTAAATTATTTGCATACGTACCAGAACCAATAATTGGTGCGTCTCCAATTCTTCCCCAACGTTTATTTGTCATTCCTCCAGTAGAAGTTCCTGCAGCTATATTTCCACTTTTATCCAAAGCTACACAACCCACAGTACCAAATTTTGCATTTTTAATATCAGCATCATAAAAAGCGGCTTTTTTATCATCATGATCTAACGCTGTTTTATTCTTATTTTTTATTTTTTGAAGCGATTGAAAACGTCTTTCTGTATAAAAGTAACTTGGATCTACAATTTCTAATCCTTTTTCTTCAGCAAAAATAGAAGCTCCTTTTCCAGAAAGCATTACGTGATCAGAATCTGTCATAATTTTTACAGCCAATTCAATAGGACTTTTTACATTAGTTACCCCAGCAACTGCACCAGCATTTAATGTTTTTCCATCCATAAAAGAAGCATCCAATTCATTGGTTTCTTCATGTGTAAAAACAGCTCCTTTTCCTGCATTAAATAATGGAGATTCTTCCATAACTTGTATGGTTTTAATAACTGCTTCTTGGCTTGTTCCTCCGTTTTTAAGAATTGTATGTCCTACTTTAATAGCTTCTTCTAATTTTGCTTTGTAAGCTGCTTCTTTTTCATCAGATAAATTTTTCTTTAAAATAGTTCCTGCTCCACCATGAATAATAATTGCAAATTCATGTTTTTTTGTAGTAGCTGTTTTTTCTTCTGGCGATGTTATTTCTTTTTTACATCCAAAAGAAATTAATAATAACAGGGTAATAAAAAAGGATTTCATCATAATTTATGTTTAAAATAAAACAATTATTATTGTTTTTGTTTAATTTACTTTTGTTTAGAATTATTTGTAAATTGTCATTCGAATGTAAACAACAAAAACGGAATAGCAAAATGACAGACTTTGGAATTAAAGAAGCTTTACAAAAACTAGGTTTAAAAGCTATAAATAATGGTACTTCTACAGGATCTAATAATTTTTCTAATGGTGAGTTAATAGAAAGTTACTCTCCTGTTGATGGGAAATTAATAGGAAAAGTAAAATCTACATCAAAAGAAGACTACGAAAAAGTGATGGAAACTGCTACAAAATCTTTTTTATCATTTAGAAATATGCCTGCTCCACAAAGAGGAGAAATTGTACGTCAGTTTGGTAATAAATTAAGAGATTTAAAAGAACCTTTAGGAAAATTAGTTTCTTATGAAATGGGAAAATCTCTACAAGAAGGTTACGGAGAAGTGCAAGAAATGATTGATATCTGCGATTTTGCTGTTGGTTTGTCTCGTCAATTAAACGGACAAACAATTCCGTCTGAAAGACCAGGACACGTTATGAGAGAACAATGGCATCCAATAGGTGTTGTTGGTATAATTTCTGCATTTAATTTTCCAGTTGCTGTTTGGGCTTGGAACACCTCTTTAGCGTGGATTTGTGGTGATGTTTGTGTTTGGAAAGGATCTGAAAAAGCACCTTTATGTACCGTTGCTTGTCAGAATATTATTGCAGATGTTTTAAAGAAAAATAATTTACCGGAAGGAATTTCTTCCATTATAAATGGCGATTATAAAGTAGGAGAGATGATGACTACAGATACTCGTATTCCTCTAGTTTCTGCAACAGGTTCTACCAGAATGGGAAGAATTGTAGGAGCAACGGTTGCCCAACGTTTCGGTAAATCTTTATTAGAATTAGGCGGAAACAATGCCATTATTATCACGCCTACGGCGGATTTAAAAGTAGTGGTACCTGGTGCTGTTTTTGGTGCTGTTGGTACTTGCGGACAACGTTGTACATCTACTAGAAGATTAATTATTCACGAATCGGTGTATGATAAAGTAAGAGATGCCATTGTTGGTGCTTACAAACAAATTAAAATAGGGAATCCTTTAGATGAAACCAATCATGTTGGTCCGTTAATAGACAAAGATGCTGTAAACACTTATTTAGCTGCAATTGAAAAAGCAAAAGCAGAAGGAGGAACTGTTTTAGTAGAAGGTGGTGTTTTAGAAGGCGAAGGTTATGAATCTGGATGTTACGTAAAACCAGCAATTATAGAAGCAGAAAATCATTTTGAAATTGTTCAGCATGAAACTTTTGCACCTATTTTATATCTAATGAAATATGCTGGAGAAGTAGAAAATGCTATTGAAAAACAAAATGGAGTTGCGCAAGGTTTATCATCAGCAATTATGACGAACGAATTAAAAGAAGCAGAGAAATTCTTATCTTATGCTGGTTCAGATTGTGGAATTGCAAACGTAAATATAGGTACTTCTGGTGCAGAAATTGGTGGTGCTTTTGGTGGTGAAAAAGAAACTGGTGGCGGTAGAGAATCTGGTTCTGATGCTTGGAAAGTGTATATGCGTAGACAAACAAATACCATTAATTATTCCGATGAATTGCCTTTAGCACAAGGAATTAAATTCGATTTATAAAAAATAGATTTACATTTATAAAAAAAAAACAATTCTCATAAATTTATGAGAATTATTTTTTTTTATTTAATATTTAAAATGCCATTTTCTAACTCAATTGCAATATTTCCGTTAGAAATAATATTTTCTTTTGGTTTCTTTTCAAGAATTTTTGTGAGTTTCTCTTCTTTAGAATTACCAAAAGTAGTTTTAGTACCATCCATATTTAAAACGGTATTGAAACCAAAAACTTTTACAGAATAATTACTTTCTTTTACTTTGTATACATTTAATTCAGAATATTTTCCTTCAAAATTAAAATCAGCAAAACTTTCACTAAAATTATATAAATGTACTTTACTTGTAAAATCTTTAAATGAAACTTTTTTGCCTATTTCACCAATCTGAATTTTTGAGGTTTCCGTTATTAACATTGCATTAGAAAATGACCCGATTCTTACTTTGTAGATGTCTTTTAAATCATAATTTCCTCCTGATATAGCTTCTGCTTGAAAAATTCCACTCATCAATTTAAATGAGTTATTCTCATTGTTGATGCCTTTAAATTTATAATAAGTTTTGAATGAACTTACATCTAGATGCGTATTAACATTATATGTGAAATCTATTCTAGAATGAAGTGCTTTAATTTTAATTTTTACATTTTTTGGTATTTTTATTATAAAATCTTGTTTAAATTTTCGTGGTGATTTTCCGTAATTTTTATATGGGTTTTCTAACTTAAGTTTCTTAAAATAATCATTAGAATCTGTACCCAAACTAAAGTCGATTTCTTTTACTATAGAATCTTTAGATTTATAGTAAAATTCATTTGTTCTCCTCTTTTTAAAAAAACCTCTAATATGTTCTTTGTAAGTTTCTATATCAACATCTAAAGGATGTAATTCCCCAAGGTACATTGAGTTTTTTACCTCTAATTTTATTTTGTTATTAGTTTTTGAAGATTTGGCTTTAAGTCCCTTAAAAATTTTATATTGAATATCTTCTGAATCTTTATCAAAAAGAATTGAATAATCAAGATGAACTTTATGATCATTAGATTCTTCAAATACAATTGATGCATTGTCTATATCAATCTCTAATATGGTGTTTTTGTCAATCTCGTAACTTTCTTTTAAGACCAATTCTTTTGTTTGTGAAAAAGAAAAATGGATGCTTATTAGAAATAAAATACTATATATATATGGTTTCATTACTTGTATTTTTTTGATTTAACTCATTAATATGTTCTTTAATATCTCTGATTAATTGCAAACGTCTTTGCAAATTATCTATTAAAGATTCTAAAACATTTATATTGTTTGGAAACTCCTTTAATTGAGTAGTTATTTTTTTATAATCAGTATCAGACTCTTTTAGTTTCTCTTTATATTTTCTAATTAAAACAGTATCCTTTGCTACATCAATAAAAGCATTCCATTCTTTATTTATATTGATTAAATATTCATTTTCTATTCCTTCAAATTGAATTTCAAGTGCAGTTTTTTCGGGTTTAGAATTCGTATTCTGGAAAAAATACCCACAGAAAAGAAGGAATAAAATTGATGCTGCAATTTTTAAGAAATAATAAGATCTCTTTTTATTCTTACTATTTTTCACTCCGTCTAATTTTTTTATAAAATCTGTACGATGTTCTTTTGGTAATTTTTTTATTGGGTATTCTTTATTTTTAAATAAATCTCTTATATCATGTTCCATAATTCTAAGTTTTTAGAAGATTTCTAAGTTCTAATTTTCCTCTTCTTAATTGTGTTCTTGATGTTTTAATCGGAATTTTTAAAATTTCTGAAATCTCTGAATGATCATAACCTTCCAATAAATATAATTTAACAACCAATTGATACTTAGTTTTTAGACTTTCAATTGCATCAATAATTTCTATTCTATCAATTTTTACATCAAAATTCCAATCGTTATCATCTAAAACTTCCAAAGGATAATTTTCTAAAGAAACCGTTTCTATACTTTTCTTTTTTAATTTATCAATACAAGTATTAATAACAATTTTTTTTAACCAAGAACCAAAACTAGTGTCTTCTTTAAAAGTATCTAAACTTAAAAAGGCTTTAAGAAAAGCATCTTGCATAGCGTCTTTTGCTTCCTCTTCGTTTTTTAGATATCTATAGGATATAAAAAACATAGCTTCAGAAAACAAGTCGTAAAGCTTTATTTGAGCTTTTTGATTTCTTCTTTTACTGTTTTTAATTAAAAGATTTAATTCTTTAGACATTCAATTTGGTTAGTTCTATTATTAAAAACGATAAAGAAATATAATAGTTTCAGTTTTTCTATTTTTTCTAAAATTATGTTTACTTCGAATTTAATGCGTTTAGATTAATTATAACCAAGTAACTCGTATAAAATGAAAAGAGAAAACAGAAGAAGAATGAGTCCGGGTGTTGGTTATATTGGGTCTGGTAATAAAGCTTCCGTTTTTACTAGAAAAAATAAAGTTCCTTTTGATAAAATAAAACCCATTTATGGAGATGAGATGGAAAGGTTAAAATCTAAAAAAAAGTCAGTATAAGTTTTATAAAAACTAAATGAATCAGAAAAACTTAAAATTCGGAAGCGAGTTAAAGCACAAATTCAAAAAGAACAAATTGTAAATTTAATTATAGGAATTATTGCTATATAATTTATTTTTGGGATTCTTTACTTAATCTTAAATTAAACTATCTTTAGATTCTTAAGTTTAAAGAGCGTAAAATTAGCACATATACAATATTTATATAATAAGATTGGTTTTGAAACTTCTCCAGAAGAATTGACTCGTTTATTAACAAAGAGTTAAAAAAGATAATTATATTCTCTATTATGGTCTACAGAACGAATACTATTTTTAATCAAAAAAAATAAATTGATATATTGAAAAATATTCCAAATATAGCCTTTCAAGGTAAAGATCGTAAAAGTGTTTTTGAGCTTTTAAACTTATCAGATTTATTTGAAAGGTTAGATAATATTGAGGATCATGAGCCAAGGCAACCACATAGAATTTCGTTTTTTGCCTTGCTAATTGTTACAAAGGGAACTGGTACTCATCAAATAGATTTAAAGGATTATAAGGTTGAAGAGGGTACGGTTCTTAAAATAGCGAAAGGGCAAGTACATTCTTTTCAAAGAAATGCAACATACCAAGGTTTTTTAATAATTTTTACAGAAGAGTTTCTGATGAATTATTTCTCTAAATCTTCTATTAATTTAATTTCTAATTTATACAATTACCATTTATCTTCTCCTGTTTTTAAAAATAAAATAGACAATGAGATTCTAATACATCAACTGCAATCGGAAATTGCACTAGAGAATAGTTTTGCACATCGTAATATTATGGCGGCGTTTCTAGATTTGTATTTATTAAAGTTAGAACGTAAATCTCCTGATAATTACATTCCAAAAAATAAGTCGAAACAGTTTTATACTTTTGATCAGTTTAAAAGCTTGGTAGAGACTAATTTTACAAACACTAGAAATGTAAAAGACTACGCAAATTTATTATTTATTACTACCAAAACTTTAAATAGTGCCGTAAAAGAATTTACTTTAAACACGGCTAAAAATTTTATAGATGATTATGTTATCTTAGAAATAAAGCGAGATATGATGAGTACCAACAAAAGCTTAAAAGAAATTGCATTTGATACTGGCTTTGATGAGGTTACTAATTTTACGAAGTTTTTCAAAAAGAAAATGAAGGTAAGTCCGAAAGAATTTAAGAATCAACATTTTTTTTAATTCCTATATTTACCATTCTTATCGGATGATTTACCTTTCTCATAAAAGAGTTTTATAGCAACTTTGTATTAAATTTAAAACTCAACAAAGATGAAAGCAAAATTAATTACTTTAGTATGTCTTGCACTATTTACAGTAGGACTTGGTTTTTCACAAAACGAAACAACAACAGAAAACAACTTCCAGTTTGAACAAGCAGAACACCTTTTAGACGGGTATTCTTTTAATTTTCAATATCAAAACGGTGCTGGTTTGCATATGGAGTTTAATGATGGAAAAGCAAAGTACCAATGGGTTGCTGGACCAAATAAGGGAAACGGAAACGAAGACATTCCGTACAGATCAACAAAACTTGGAAACGATATGTATTTAGTGAATTGGCACGAAATAGGTTTAAAAGACTATTTAACCATTGTTTTTGATTTTGACAAAATGCTAATGCACAGTTCTATTATAGTGGGTTATCAAAATAAACCAGAAAGAACTTTAAGAACAGTGTTTACAAGTGGTATTATAGATCATTTAAAAAGACCCTAATAAGTTTTATAATAATAGAAGTAATTACTACTTATCAATTCAATATATCTAATCTGATAAATTCCTTATAGTGTTTATCAGATTTTTTTTGCGTTATAGAAATCCAATTAATTTATAAGAGGTTCATATTTACCGTTTTTAGGCTTCTTTTGATAAAAACAATTGTATTTACCATTATTCAATATGCTTGTGCTTAACTTTCATAAGCAAACAATTATTTATGTTGATAATGCAAATATGTCAGCATCTAAAGTGTTTTCAAAAGTAATTGCTGAAACCGATAAATATGAATTAGAGTCTAAATTTGAAGGGAAGTAGTCTTAATATCAATGAATAAATAATAATAGATTTCTCATATTTACCATAAAGGACCCTAGATTTACCTTTTATAATAAGAAGATAATTAGACCTTTGTAAATTATAAAACAAATAATATGAGTCAAGTAGGAATTTGCCCAACATGTGGCAGCAAATCAAAAATAAAAGAAAAAGAAGGAAATACTATTTATACGGCAGTACAAGATGATGAAGCCTTCAAAAAAATAGGTCAGATTAAAAAAGCTATGGAGAAATTTAAGCTAAAAGCAGAAACTTTAGAAAAAGAATTAGCTGTTTTAAAAGCAAATCTATAATACCATGAATATAGAGCAAAATAAAAAAAATGCAATTGCTTTTTACAAAATGGCATATGAAGGAAACCCTACAAAGGCTGTTGCGTTATATGTAGGTGAAAAATATATTCAACACAACCCAATGGTAGGAGATGGACCACAGGCGTTTATTGATTATTTTGATAGAATGCAAAAGGAGTTTCCTATTAAAACGATTGAGTTTGTAAGAGCAATATCCGAAGGAGATTTGGTTGCCTTACATACCTATCAAGAATGGCCAGACAACGATAATTATGTGACCATGGATTTTTTTAGGTTCGATAAAAATGGTAAAATAGTAGAACACTGGGACAGCATTCAACAAGTACCAAAAGAAGCTTTGAACAATAATACCATGTACAAATAGTGAAAGTAATAAAAAAGAATTACGGTTGGGTAATTGTTGCTATTCTAGCGCTATTACCAATGCTTGTTATCATCAATATGTTTGATGTAGATCTGTCCAACGGATTTTCTCTTTCGTTGATAGAAGGCAAAGGAGCTGACGGAAAAACCACTTTAGAAATGTTGTATCATGTTTCTGGTGAGTTTGCCATCCGTTGGATGACGGCTGTATTAACGTTAACTCCGGTTTTTATCATTTTTGGTGTAATGAACCTTTTTGTACGTCAGGCAATGGGAATTGCAACAGCTGTTTGGAGTTTTCTGCATTTTATTATTTTTATTTGGGCAGAAGGTTTTTTAGAAACCTTTACACAAGTTAATTATGTAGCTGGTTTTGTTGCCATTTTAATTTTAATTCCGTTGTTTTTTACTTCTAACAGAAAGTCTATGAAGTTCCTAAAATCGAACTGGAAAAAATTACAAAGTTATGCGTATGCAGCTATTTTCTTAAGCGTATTACACGTGGCTATTTTAGATAAAACATGGCTTATTTATGCAATAGTTGTTGGTCTCGGTTTTATGATAAGAATTCCTTTTATCAAAAATAAATTCATAGAAAGAAGAAAACGAAAAATACTAAAATCTTAAATTAAGATGGGATTATTAGAAAACATAATCAAAAAGGTCGTTTTAGAAGCTGCTATTATTGAACATAAGGAGAAAATTTCAGCATCCGTTTATAAAATCAGGTTGAAAAGTGAAAGTATAAAAAAAGCAGATTTTAAACCTGGCTATTTTTTACGTTTAGGAATCGGAATTGGTAATGATAATTTATCAATGAAAGATAAAGTACGTAGCTATAGTGTTTGGGACATAAACCAAACCGAAGGCTACTTAGATATTGCCATTGCAACCGATAGCAAAGGTATTGGATCGCAATGGGTGGCTAATTGTTTAGTAGGAGAGACTGTCTATTTTAAATGGAAAAAAGGAAACTTTTTATTAGACGAAACTGCAGAAAGCTATTTAATGATTGGAGATTTATCTGCCTTATCACATTTATACATTCTAAACAGAAACTTACCGAATAATAAGCAAGTAGAAAGTATACTATATAGTGAGAGCCAAAGTGCTTTTTTTGATGATATAGATGGTTCTAAACCATTTAATAGGTATTATTTAAAGCAAAATCCAATAAACGAAATTTTAAAAAAGGTAAAAAAAATTACACCTAAATTAAAAGAAAATAAAATTGTTTATATTGCAGGAGACAGTAGAGTTTGTGTGGCATTAAATAAATATTTTAGAAATGAACTAAACTGGAGTGCGAAACAAATTAAAACAAAACCATTTTGGAATCCTGATAAAAAAGGATTGGAATAAAGCTATAAAAACCTAAATGAGATTAGCAGAAAAATACAAACAAGTAAGATTGCAAACGACCACTTTTTGTAATCATCTAAATATAGAAGATTATGCTATTCAGGTAGTGCTATTTGCTAGCCCCCCCAAATGGCATTTAGCACATACTACTTGGTTTTTTGAAACTTTTATTTTAAAAGAATACATAGCGGATTATACCGAATTTAATGCGGATTTCAACTTTCTTTTTAATAGTTATTACAACAATGTTGGTACTAGAATATTACAAGCAAATAGAGGTAATATGTCTCGACCAAGTACCAATGAAATCTATGAATACCGTGCGTATGTAGATGCTAAAATGAATGCTTTTTTAAAGGATCTTTCCGATGAAAAAATAATTGATTTGGTAACATTGGGTTTAAATCACGAACAACAACATCAAGAATTATTAGTAACTGATGTGAAATATATGTTTGGGCACAATCCTATTTTTCCAGTTTTTAATAATGAGTATAATTTAGTTAAAGATAAAAATACTGCAACAAAAAGCATACAAATACCTGCCGGAATTTATGAAATAGGACACCAAGGAACAGATTTTTGTTATGATAATGAATTGGGCGTTCATAAAGTATATCTAGATGATTTTGAAATTAATAATCATTTGGTAACCAATGGAGAGTTTATAGATTTTATGGATTCTGGCGCCTATACAGATTTTAATCTTTGGTTAGATGAGGGGTGGTCTTGGGTAAATAAAAACAATATTAATTCTCCTTTGTATTGGCATAAAATTGATGGAGAATGGCATTCTTATACACTTGCAGGTTTGCAAAAAGTGGATACAGCTGCTATTTTAAGTCATATTAATTATTACGAAGCCAATGCTTTTGCAGAATGGAAAGGAATGCGACTACCAACCGAATTTGAATGGGAAATTGCAGCCCAAAAATTAGATTGGGGAAAACGTTGGGAATGGACAAATAGCGCCTACTTGCCTTACCCAAGATTTAAAAAAGAAAATGGAGCGGTTGGAGAATACAACGGAAAATTTATGAGCAATAAAATGGTGTTGAGAGGCGCTTCGGTAGCAACTTCTCAAGATCATAGTAGACCAACATATCGTAACTTTTTTAACCCTACCGAAAGATGGCAATTTACAGGAATTAGACTAGCAAAATAATAATATGATTGAAATCGTTAAGAACAAAGATAAAAAAGGGAGTACAATCAATTTAGAAATCAATGAAACATTTAGAAACGATATTGAAAAAGGACTCCTGAGCAATCCAAAAACGCTTTCTTCAAAATATTTTTATGATAAAAAAGGCGATGCACTTTTTGTAGAAATAATGAATTTGCCTGAGTATTATTTAACACGCAGCGAACTAGATATATTCAAAAATAAAACAAAAGATTTAATAGATAGTTTTAAGATGAAAGTCGATTCTTATTTTGAATTGATAGAATTAGGTGCTGGAGATGGATTAAAAACAAAAGAACTATTAAAAAGTTTAACAACGCAAAATTATAATTTTGAATATTTTCCAATAGATATTTCTTCGAATGCTTTGCGTCAATTGAAAGAGGATTTAAATACTGAAATACCAAACTTGTCTGTAAAAACGCAACAAGGAGATTATTTTGAAGTTTTAGATTCCTTAAAAAAGAGCAAACAGCCAAAAATTATCTTGTTTTTGGGTTCTAATATTGGGAATATGAGCGATAAACAGGCTGCAAAATTTATTTCTAAATTAGGTGCAAATTTAAATCCGGGTGATAAATTATTGTTAGGCGTAGATTTGATAAAATCGAAAGAAATTGTGCTTCCAGCTTATGATGACAGCAAAGGAATAACTGCTGCGTTTAACTTGAATTTATTAGATAGAATTAATAATGAATTAGGTGGTGATTTTAACCTTAATCAGTTTCAGCATCAGCCAGAATATGATGAAAAAGAAGGTATTGCAAAGAGTTATATTGTAAGTACAGAAAATCAAATAGTGACCATTAAGTCTATAGGCACATCTTTTAGTTTTACCAAAGGTGAAAAAATTCATACAGAAATATCTAGAAAATATAATGATGAATTGATTCAACAAATTATAGCGAATACAGATTTTAGTATCGACACTAAAATTATGGATAGCAAAGCCTATTTTGCAGATTATATTTTAACTAGAAATTAAAAATGATTAAAACGCAACTTGCCATATTAGGACTGGGAAGCAGATCTACTTTATATTATTTAGAGCAACTAAATAAGGTATACAATGTTAAAAAAGGAGGGTATAGTACTTGTCCGTTTTTTTTGTTAAATACAGATTTTGATACCATAAATCCGCTTTTACCAAATACTTCATTGCAATTAGATACTATTTTACAAAGTTATTTAGATCAAATGGAAGCCTTAGAAGTTACGGAAATATTAATTCCCAATATTACATTGCATGAAACGATAGATCGGTTAGAATTTCAAAAAAACATCTTACATCCGTTGCCTTTATCAGTTTTAAAAATGAAAGAAATTGATGCTAAGAAAGTCGTGATTTTTGGTTCTTTACATTCCATGCAGTCCAGTTATATTCGTTCTTATTTAGAGTTAAATTCTATTGAAATTCTGCTTCCGTGTTCAGAAGATATGATATTTATAGATGAGGTTAGAAAACACATTTATAATACTACGGAAACCAAAGAAATCATCAATAAGTACCATCAATTGATTAAAAAATATAGCGAAAATTATCCTGTAGTTCTTGGTTGTACGGAGTTGTCAATCATAAAACCTACAGACCAAATAAATATTATAGATATGGCGCAACTTCAAATTAAAGCAGCAGTAAAAAACATCTTATAAAAGCTAATTTTTACCATTTTTAGTAGAAGATGTATCTGTCCGAAAAAAAGTAACATTCTGATATTTGTAGTCTAAAATAAAACGGATTAAAAAGATATTATGAAAATAGCAGTAACATCAGCAAGCGGAAAATTAGGAGCTTCCATTGTAAAACATTTAATTAAAGCGATAGGAAAAGAAAATGTAATAGGAATTGCTCGTACGCCCGAAAAGGCAGCTTATTTAGATGTAGAAATAAGAAAAGGAGATTATAACAACCGAGAAGATTTTGAGAAGGCATTGCAAGGAGTAGATGCTGTTCTTTTAGTTTCTGGAATGGATGATCCTCAAAAAAGAATTATACAACATAGAAATGTAATTGAAGCTGCAAAAAGTAACGGCGTTCAAAAAATTGTGTACACAAGTATTGTAGGTGCAGAAGAAAACAATGCATTTAGTCCTATTGTGCAAACAAACAGACAAACAGAGAAAGACGTTATCAATTCTGGTTTGGATTGGGTTATTGGAAGAAACGGTATTTATATTGAACCCGATTTAGAATATATTGATACCTATGTAAAAGAAGGCGCAATTAGAAATTGTGCAGGAGAAGGTAAATGTATGTATACAAGCAGAGAAGAGTTAGGTTTTGCATATTCAAAAATGCTTTTAGAAGAAAAACATAATGGTAATACCTACAATTTAGTTGGAGAAGCAATTACCCAAAGTGAATTAGCATCCTTAATAAACCAAGTTTATGACACTAATTTAACCTACAATTCTGTTTCTTTTGATGCTTATGCCGCTGAACGAAAAGGAGCATTGGGAGATTTTATAGGAACTGTAATTGCTGGAATTTACGAAGGCATAAAAGGAGGCGAAAATGAGGTTCCTTCAGGTTTTGAAAAAGCGACTGGCAGATTGCATCAATCTCCTTTAGAAATGATAAAAAGGTTTAAAAAAAATCTCAAAATCAATCTTTGAGAATACTAGAATTTAAACTTATAATTATAGCACAAAACCTAGAATAATATATTTGTAAGAGCTTGTTTTTTCATATCCTTAGAATTATATGCTTTAAATTAAACTATCTTTAGTTTTTATTGTCTTAAGTTTATGAAATCAGCACATATACAACATTTATATAACAGGGTTGGTTTTGGTATTTCACCAAAAGAATTGGCTCGTTTATCTAAGAAAAGTAAAAAAAACGTAGTTAACGAATTATTTATTTCATCAAAGAAAACAACTGTTTTATCTGTAGATACTTCTTTTTTAAAAGGTATTTCTTTTAAAGATTCCAAGGATAAAAACAAACGTAAAGAACTTCAAAAAATTAGTAGAAAAAAAGTACAAGAGCTTTCTACAGCTTGGTTTGAACGCTTAAATAATCCATCAGAAATTTTACGTGAAAAAATGACCTTGTTTTGGGCGAATCATTTTGTGTGTGAAAACAAAAACATTTTATATGTAGAGAGTTACAATAATATGTTGCGAAAAAATGCTTTGGGTGATTTTAGAAATTTCACAAAAGCAGTTTCTAAAGAAGCCGCAATGATTTCTTATTTAAACAACAAACAGAACAAGAAAAAAAGTCCGAATGAGAATTTTGCACGTGAATTAATGGAGCTTTTTACGTTGGGGCAAGACAATTATACAGAACAAGATATAAAAGAGTCTGCAAGATCATTTACAGGATATAGTTATGATTTTAAAGGACAATTCAACTTTAAAAAAGGACAACATGATGTTGGAGAAAAGACATTTTTTGGTAAATCGGGCCATTTTAAGGGTGATGACATTATAGATCTGATTGTAGAAAAAGAACAATGTGCACGTTTTATATCAGAAAAAATTTACACCTATTTTGTCAATGAAAACACTAATAAAAACCATGTAGATGAAATGGTAGAGGTGTTTTATAAAGATTATAATATAGAAAATTTAATGCGTTTTGTTTTGCTTTCTAATTGGTTTTATGCTGATGAAAATATTGGAACCAAAATAAAATCACCTATTGAGTTTTTAGTTGGTATAAACACAGTTGTACCTTATAAAATAGAGAAACCGAAACAAGTTTTATTATTACAACGTTTATTAGGACAAAAACTATTGAGTCCGCCAAATGTTGCTGGTTGGAAAACCGGTAGAAATTGGATTGACAGTAATACCATTGTTACCCGTTTGCGTTTGCCTTCTGTATTATTAAACAATGCAGAAATTGCATATTCAGAAATTGGTGATGAAGAAGCTATGATTACCGATTTTAAGAAAAGAAAATTGCGTAAAAAAGCTTTTATAAAAGTTTCTGCCGATTGGAATTCTTTTGAAGAAAATTATAAAAAGGAATCTAATAAGGAACTTGTACATCAGATTATTACATCAAAAATTAATAGTGGAACTGAAGAAATGTTAGAAAGAAATCAGCAACTTTCTAAGCACGATTTTGTTGTGCAATTAATGAGTTTACCTGAATATCAACTTTGCTAATTTTTTGAGATTATGAAACGTAGAGATTTTTTAAAACAAACAACTTTTGCTTCAGGAATGTTTTTTGTGCCTCAATTTTTAAAGGCTTTTGAACAACTTCCTATTAAAACACTTAGCCATAAAAAAGTAGTAATTATTCAATTAAAAGGAGGGAACGATGGCTTAAATACTGTAGTTCCTTTTCAAAACGATATTTATTATCAACAACGAAATAATATCGCCATAAAACAAAACGATGTCTTTAAAATTTCTGATGAGGTTGGGCTCCACAAAAGCCTACAACCTTTACAAGATTTATATAACAAAGGTTTTGTAAGTATTATTAATAATGTAGGGTATCCAAACCCTAATTTATCACATTTTAGATCTACAGATATTTGGCAAACAGCTAGTGATAGTAATGAGTATTTACAAAATGGTTGGGTAGGTCGTTATTTAGATTACACCAAAGGAAATCCATATGCTGCTATTGAAGTTGATGAAAGTTTGTCCTTAATGATGAAAGGGAATACACAAAACGGATTGGCAATTACAGACCCAAAAATGTTTTATAATTCTATGCGTGCACCATTTTTTAACAATGTGGTAACCAATTATAATGATGCGCATTTAAGCGAACATAATTTAGGCTATTTGTACAATACTATGATTGATGCAAAATCATCTGCAAAACACATTTACGAAAAAAGCAACACCAGAAGTAGGACTGCAGAATACCCTAAAAATATCTTTGGAAAACAGCTTAATACTATTTCTCAATTTATAAATTCTGGTTTAGAAACACAAGTATATTATGCAGGTTTAAGTGGTTTTGATACACACGCAAACCAAGCAGGAACACAAGAAAGATTGTTAAAGGTCTATGCAGAAAGTATGGAAGTGTTTATAAATGATTTACAAAAAAACAACACATTTGATGATGTGTTAATTCTTACTTTTTCTGAGTTTGGTAGACGTGTAAAACAAAACGAATCTAAAGGAACAGATCACGGAACAGCTAACAATGTTTTTGTGATGGGAAAAAACTTAAAGAAACAAGGTTTGTATAATAATTTACCTAATTTGGGTGATTTAGATAAAAATGGAAACCTTAATTATGAAATAGATTTTAGAGAAATTTATGCAACAATTTTAGACAAATGGTTGCAAGTAGATGATGTTGCTATTTTGAACAAATCATTTTCTAAATTAAATTTTGTTTAATACTTCTCATATCCAAGATACATTTAGATTCAACTTTTATAGGAATATATCCTGTTTTTAGGGATTAAAATTAAGCGATGCATGTAAATTTGGAAAGTCGAAAACTTAAAGTTATCTTTGATAATTAATCAATATTTTATTTTAATACTGCAATGAAATCAATAAAAAGAAAATATCTACAAGGATTTTATGAGACGCTTGTCCATGGCTTTGTTTGTGCTTCTTTTTCTTTTGCAATGTATAGAAAACGTAAAATTATCTTTGTGTCTTAATTAGGCATTTCGAGTGTGCCTACACAGCTCTATTTCATTATTTCTTATAGAAGATATTCAAAATAACAAATTGAATGGCTTTACTCGCATATGTAATAATGTGTCAATTTAGAGTTTACGATACTGTTTTTTTATATATAAATTTAAAATGATAATATCATGGCTGTATTGAGAAAAAAGCTCACAAAAGCAGAATTAAACGAGAAAAAACAAGAGAAAATTTTAAAGAAATTAGAAGATAAAAAAATGAAGAAACGGAAGTCCAGAAAGTAACCTATAAATTTAAATATCCCTTTACAAGAAGAGGTTGTCTTAAAAGTATTAAACTTGTCTTACTGACAAAAAAAACTTTTTTAGACAACCTCTTTTTATTTAATGATATTGCACTTTTCTAATTACACGCATTGCTTCTTTATACTTTATATACGTTGTTTTATCTTTTAAATCTTTTAGGTACGTTTTTACCTTCTTTAACTGTTTAGAAACGTCTACATAACCGTGTAAATAACAGATTAAATAATTGGTTGGTAAACGCAATACATCCACACCTTCAATTACAGAAATAGGTATGTTGTTTTCAATTTTTTTTACAATAGCATTGCAGTCATTGTAAATGTGATGTATAATGTTTATATCAAATTTTGGAGGAACAAACAAAAACTCTTTTACAATATCATGCTGCCCGTTTTCTTTAAAATTGATAATTGTTTTCTCTAATGGATACAATTCTTCTTGCTTTTCTAATCCTAAGTAGATGTATTCAGTGATAATGAAAGATTGCTGATTATAACTAATTTGAACGTCATCTAAAGCAGAAAAAAACAACTTTACTTGCTCGTTAATTAATTCGATATCTACCCTAGAAAAATAAACTTCATCGTTTATAAGCTTTTTTTTTCCTGCCCAACACAACACAAATTGTTCATTAAAAACTTTATATTGGGGGTTGTAGGCTGATTTATGATTGTTGATGAAATCGAAAACACCATCTAAGGTTAATTCTATATTATTACGCGCATTTTTTTCGATAGCCTCAACAATATCTTTATTGGTGTTTCGCAATTCAAAATTTCCGGAAGAAGGTATAGAGTTACTTCCTCTTCTATAAAAAGTAGTTCCTTTTCTATATTTCCAAGTATTCTTTAAAAGTGATGTGATTTTATTATTCGGATGAATAGTAACCAAACCAATTACTTTATGACGCTGTAAGCTAGGAAAAGGAACATTTTCATATTCAATTTTTGGAGGGTTTTTTAAATAAGCATTCACTAAATTCTGAATCTTGCTATCATCATAAAAATCGACACCAATAATTTTGTTTTCTTCATCTTCAACACCAATAACGATGTAAGAATTATTTTCTGGATTGGAATTAGAAAGGGCACAAATATGTTTTAAAAACTTTGCTTTTCCATCTTTTGCACTTAATGACAATTTTTGCTTTTTATCATAAAAACTATTCTCATCGTTGTGAGAAAGTAGGTTTTTGATTAAAAGTCTTTTGTTTATCATTTTATGGCATTTCTTCTCCTTGGCTAGCTTCTAAAAGTAGAAACCAATCTTGTAGTTCTATATTAATTTCTAAAGCTTTATTCGCGTTTAAAATTCGTTCTTTATTAGTAGTTCCAATCACTGGAGATAATTTTGAAGGATGTTTTAAAATCCACGCTAATAATAACACATCTTCAGAAACAGTATATTTTGCGACTAATGTTTTTAAAACTGCTTTTACTCTTTCTGTTTTTGTAGTTTTTTCTCTAAAAACACTTCCTAAAGGACTCCAACACATTGGCTGCATATTTTTTTGTAGCATTTGATCTAAACTGCCATTTTGCATTGCATTATGATGTGTTAAAGAAAATTCTATCTGATTTACAGAAACAGGAATTTTATCAGCAATTAAATCAACTTGAGAAGGCGTAAAGTTTGAAACTCCAAAATTGATTATTTTACCACTTTCTTGCAATTCAGTAATGGCTTCTGCAATTTCGTCAGGTTGCATAAGCGGACTTGGTCTGTGCAGTAAAAAAGTATCAAGATAATCCGTTTTTAAGTTTTTTAAAGTAGATTCTACACTCCAAATAATATATTCTTTCGAATAATTATAATGTTTTAATTTATTGTTTCGAGCTTCTCCAACAAGTTGGATACCACACTTAGATATTAATTGAATTTCTTCACGTGGAATGCCAGTTTCTACAAATGCTTTTCCAAATTCAGCTTCTGTAGAATAATCACCATAAATATCTGCATGATCAAAAGTTGCATAGCCGTTTTCTACGCAGAATTGAATCATATCAATTTGTTCTTTAGTAGAAAATTGTTTTCCCCATTTTCCCCAAGACATGCATCCGATTATAATTTCTGATTTTGGCATTTTAATCTCTATTCAAAATTGTTGGTGATGCTTGTGCTGTAGGATACACTACTAAATCTTCTATATTAACATGATACGGTCTAGAAATTACAAAATAAATAATATCTGCAATATCATCTGCTTGTAAAGCTTTATAACCTGCATACACAGATTTTGCCTTTTTTATATCACCTTTAAAACGAACATCTGAAAACTCAGTTTCTACTGCCCCAGGATGAATTGCAGAAACACGAATGTTATTTTTGTTTAAATCGATTCTCATTGCCTTATTTAAAGCATCTACAGCGTGTTTAGAAGCGCAATATACATTTCCGTTAGGATAAACATCTTTTGCCGCTATAGAGCCAATATTTACAATAAAACCATTGTTTCTATCTGTCATCTGCGGAATGATTGCTTTGGAAACGTATAACAAACCTTTTACGTTAATATCTAACATAGCATCCCAATCATCTATATCGCCATCTTGTATGCTAGATAAACCATGTGCATTCCCTGCATTATTGATTAAAATATCAACTTGTTTAAAGTTTTCGGGTAATGATTTTATGGCTGTTGCAACTTCTCCTCTTTTAGAAACATCAAACTGTAAAGTGGTAACTTCTGTAAGTTTACTTAAAGTCTCTTTAAGTTCTGATAATCGTTCTGCTCTTCTCCCGCAAAGAATTAAACGGATGTTATTTTTTGCGAAAATTTCTGCGGTTGCTTTTCCAATTCCAGACGTAGCTCCGGTTATAAATGCTGTTTGTTCCATTTGTCTTTTTTCTATTATTCCTGCGATAGCAGTAATCTAATTTATTCCGTGAAATTGTTTTATAAAATTAAGAAAACATATTTTGATAGTCAGAATTTTAGGGTTTAATTTTCATCAAATTATAAACAAAGAAAAAACCGTCCTCCACAGGACGGTTTATCTTTCAATTGGTAACTACTCCAATCAAAAATCAACTAACCAAACTTTATTTTAAATTTCTTCTTTCTTTTGTTTCTCTTATTATCTTAGTACGTTTTCTACCATCATTCCTTACAATATCTTTTGCACTTGTTTTAGAATTTTCACTTTTCTTAAATTCTAAATAACCTCTTCCAGAAAACTCGTAAGTTTTTCCAGATTCATAATTATAAAGTGCTATCGTTCCATCATTAATAACGTCCAACTCAAACTCTTCTGTATCTCCGTCATCATAATATAATGTTAAATCCTTTATATCTTCAAATCCATTGATATCAAAGATTTCATATGCACCAACGTAATCCCAATAGATATTATCAATTTGTGTGCCAGAAGGATCTTGAGAGCTATAAAATGTTGTTATATTTTCGGGGGTAAAAGCTAAATAATTTTCATTATCAAAGGCATCTGTTAAGCCTCCTTTTGTACTTACTTTCTCCCAACCAATATATTCTTGTAAAAAGTATTCTATGTTTTCGTAAAATAATTTATCATAGTCAAATTGATTTACCTGATACCCAATTAAGTAATAGCTTACATTTTGTCTGTAGTTGTATAATTTTATTTCATTGTTAGAAATTACAGTAACTTCAAAGTCGTTTGCACCGTCTATATCATGATCAGTTTCTAAGATACCATTATACGTATTGTAAGTTCCAACATCAATTCCAAATCCATTTCCGGTTCTTCCAATATCTACAATATTATTGTTTGCGTATAAAATTCCATTTACAAATGATAAAGTAAATGCTCTTGAAACATAAGGTATGTCTCCACTTCCTGTTGTTCTATGATAATCTACATACCATAAGTCATAATCTGTGACTACTTGTTCTAAAGAAATGTCATAATTATCGTCAACTCTAGAGCAAGAACTTAATAGTGTTCCGGTAATGATTATTGTTATAAGTAGTTTTATTGATTTCATAAGCTTGAATTTTACTGTTATGCTTATGTAATTTCAAAATACGTGCCAAAAATAAAAACCACTCATAATTGAGTGGTTTTTAAGGAATGTTTTTTCTGTTTATTGTATTTGTTGAGTAAGTTTAGTATCCCTCTCTTTAATCTCTTTTATTTTATAATATTTTGTTTCTCCATTTAGTTGATAGGATAGAACTGCTTCCTTTTTTGATAATTCAAAAGGAATCTTTTCTTGTATGGGAATTTTATTTTTAAATTCTTTTTTAGGATCTAAATGAAGCGTAATATCTAAGTTTTTACTCTTTGAAGTTGTGTAGTTTGCTATAATAAGAGATGCTTCTTTAATTTCGACTTTTGTTGCCTTGTTTCTAAAGTATAAAGAATCAAACGTAATATTCGATTTTTCTTTTAATTGAATTTGAACATTAATACCATGATTTCCTGGTTGTTCTCCAGTCCAAGTCATATAGTTTGCTGAATCAATTATAAAAGAAGTATTCTTTTGAAATTTTGTACTTCCGCATTGCGAAAAACTTAAGATAAATAACAAAATAGATAAAGTTTTCATAATTCTTATTTTTATAATAGAAATCAAACGATATGCCAAGGTATAAAAAAAGAGCTTATCAATTTTGATAAGCTCTTTTTTATATAAGTTTCTGCTTTTGCAGGATAATTAAAATGTCTGATTATTTAATGCTTCCGCACTTTTAAATAATTTGACTTCACAAAAGTTTCGTCTAATTGTTTAATGCTTCCGCACCACCAACAATTTCTAAAATTTCGTTGGTAATTGCTGCCTGACGTGCTTTGTTATAAGTTAACAATAAATCGTCTCTTAAATCTGTTGCGTTGTCTGTTGCTTTGTGCATTGCAGTCATACGAGCACCGTGTTCGGATGCAAAACTATCTCTAAGTGCTTTATATAACTGAGTCTTTAAAGATTTAGGTATTAAAGCTTCAACAATTTGTAATTTAGATGGTTCGTAAATATAATCAGAGCTTACTGCTTCTTTATCACCACCTTCAATAGGTTTAATTGGTAAAAATTGTTCTACTTGCGGAATTTGAGTTGCAGCATTCTTAAATTGATTATAAATAAGTTCAATTTTATCGTATGTACCCTCAGCAAATAGACTCATTAACTTTTCAGCAATTTCAGCTACGTTATCAAAAGTTAAATCGTCGTAAATTTCGTTATTAGATTCTGCAATGTTATATTGTTTAGATAAAATATCTCCACCTTTTTTACCAACGGTAAATAGGTCTACATCAACATTACTGTATTTTTCTTTTACAGTTCTAATAACTGTTTTTGTAATTGATGAGTTAAAACCACCACACAAACCTCTGTTAGAAGTTACAACAACTAATAAAACTTTAGAAACCTCTCTTTGATTTGAATACACTCCACCAGCATTACTATCTAAAGTTGCACTTAAATTTTGCAACAATTCAGTTAGTTTAGATGAATACGGTCTCATTGCCGTAATTGCATCTTGTGCTTTTTTTAACTTTGCAGCAGATACCATTTTCATGGCAGATGTAATCTGCATTGTAGATTTAATAGAGGTAATTCTATTACGTATTTCTTTTAAGTTTGCCATTTCTCAAGTTATGAGTTATGAGTGTTAAGTTATGAGTTTTTGATAATTGCTACCAAAATACGTATTAACTCTTCACACTTATTATTCAATTCAGCTGGTACTTTTCTACCTGTTGATTCTAAAATTTCTAACCAATATTTGGTTTCATCAGCTTCTTTTAAAGCAATACCAAATTTGTATTTAAAATCTTTTTTACTAACTCCTCTTTGTGCTTCTCTTGTATTGGCTCCAATACTTGTTCCGCTTCTTATTAATTGAGATGCTAATTCAAAATCTTTATTTTCTTTAAGAGTATCACAATATTTAACTATTTCGCAAGCAAACTGAAAGCTTTTAATTCTTATAGGGCTTTCAGTTAACTTACTCATAATTCATCGCTCTAAACTCTTAACTAGTCTTTATTCAAAATGAGTAGAAATTTCTTTAGCTGCTGCTTCTAAAACAGCAATTGTTTCTGGTGTTAATTTACCAGACTTCAAGGTATCTAAAGTATCTCTATGTTTTGAGTTTAAGTAATCGATATAATCTTTCTCGAATTTCTTAACTTGGTCTACAGGAACATCTTTTAATAAGTTCTTAGAACCTGCATAGATAATTGCAACTTGATCTTCTACAGAGAAAGGATCATTTTGAGCTTGCTTTAAAATTTCAACATTACGTTGTCCTTTAGAAATTACACTCATTGTAGCTGCATCTAAATCAGAACCAAACTTTGCAAACGCTTCTAATTCACGGTATTGAGCTTGATCTAGTTTTAAAGTACCAGATACTTTTTTCATTGCTTTAATCTGTGCGTTACCACCAACACGAGATACAGAAATACCTACGTTAATTGCTGGACGAACACCAGAGTTAAATAAATCTCCATCTAAGAAAATTTGTCCATCTGTAATCGAAATTACGTTTGTTGGAATATATGCTGAAACGTCTCCTGCTTGAGTTTCAATAATTGGTAATGCAGTTAAAGAACCTCCACCTTTTACAATTCCTTTTAAAGAATTTGGTAAATCGTTCATTTCACTAGCAATTTTATCATCATTGATTAATTTTGCAGCACGTTCTAATAATCTAGAGTGTAAGTAAAATACATCACCAGGATATGCCTCACGTCCTGGAGGTCTTCTTAATAATAAAGAAATCTCACGGTATGCAACCGCTTGTTTAGATAAATCATCAAAAACAATTAAAGCTGGTCTACCTGTATCTCTAAAAAATTCTCCAATTGCAGCTCCAGCAAATGGTGCATATACTTGCATTGCAGCAGGATCTGATGCATTTGCTGCTACGATTGTAGTATAAGCCATTGCGCCTTTTTCTTCTAACATGTTTGCAATTGCTGCAACAGTAGAAGCTTTTTGACCAATAGCTACATATATACAATATACTGGCTCACCAGCATCGTAAAATTCTTTTTGATTTAAAATAGTATCAATAGCAACGGTAGATTTACCAGTTTGTCTATCTCCAATGATTAACTCACGTTGTCCACGTCCAACAGGAATCATTGCATCAATAGATTTAATACCAGTTTGTAATGGCTCAGTTACTGGCTCTCTATAAATAACTCCAGGAGCTCTACGCTCTAAAGGCATTTGATAAGTTTTACCTGTAATAGGTCCTTTACCATCAATAGGGTTACCTAAAGTATCTACAACACGTCCAACAACGCCTTCACCTGCTTGTAAAGAGGCAATACGTTCTGTACGTTTAACGTTAGATCCTTCTCTAATAGAAGTTGATGCTCCTAATAAAACAACACCTACATTGTCTTCTTCTAAGTTTAATACAATACCTTCTAATCCATTATCGAATTCTACTAATTCACCATATTGAACGTTAGAAAGACCGTAAACACGAGCAATTCCATCTCCTACTTGTAAAACAGTACCTACTTCGTTTAAAGTAGCTTTTGCTTCAAAATTTGTTAACTGTTGCTTTAAAATTGCTGATACTTCAGCTGGTTTGATACTTGCCATCTTTTATAATTTGATGTATAATTAAATTTTTGGAATAAAATGACTGTTGTCAAATTCCTTTTTCAATTCGTATAAATAATTAGAGATACTTGCATCATACTGCACATCTCCCACACGTAAAATAAATCCTCCTAAAATAGCCGGATTAACTACGTTCTCTATATTAGCTTTGTCTCCTGTTATGGCTACAATTTTAGCTAAAACTTTCTTTTCTATTTCTTCTGTTAAAGGAACTGCTGTAGTTACCTTTGCTACTTTTATATTCTTATCAAAATCATAAATAATAGCATATTGCTTTGCAATACTAAGAAGCATGGAAATTCTTTTATTATCTTGTAATAAATGAAATAAGCCAAGTGTAATATTGTTTACTTTACCTTCAAACAAAGCTTTTAAAACTTTTGTTTTTTCAGATGGTTTAACAATAGGGCTTTTTAGCATTACTTCAAAAGTTTCATTTTCAGAAATTGTACTAACAATAAATAACATATCGTCATTTACGGCAGTTTCTTCTTTTGAATCTTTAGCAAGATTTAAAATTGCTTTTGCATAACGTATTGCTGCTCTTGCGTTTTTCATGCTTAAATTAGTTTAAAGTAACATCTTTTAAAAGTCCTTCAACTAATTCTAGCTGATCTTTTTTATTAGATAATTCTTTCTTAATTACTGATTCTGCGATACCAATAGATAATTCGGCAACGTTTTTCTTTATTTCTGCTAAAGCTGCTTGCTTTTCTTGTTGAATTGAAGCTTGTGCTTTTTCAATTAAACTAGTAGTAACTTCTTTTGCATCTTCTTTAGCTTCTGCTATCATATTATCTCTAATATCTCTAGCTTCTTTCATCATTGCTTCTCTTTCTGCTCTAGCTTCTTTTACTAATTTTTCGTTATCAGCTTGTAGGTTTTGCATTTCTTTACGTGCATTTTCTGCAGCTTCTAATGCATCTTCTATACCTGTTTCTCTTTCTTCTAAAGAGTTTAGAATTGGCTTCCAAGCAAATTTTTTCATCAAAATTAATAAGATAATTAAGATTACTACTTGCATTGCAAATAAGCCTGGTGAAAAGTCGTTTAATAAAGTTTCCATTCTATTTACTAATTATATTGTTCTTTGTTTAATTTAAAAACACTTTCTGTAACCAACCGTTACAGAAATGTGTTTTCGTTTTTTTTTGAGAAAATTATTTCCCTAAGATTAATGCACCAAATGCTAATCCTTCTAATAAGGCACCAATGATGATCATTGCGGTTTGAATTTTACCAGCTGCTTCAGGTTGACGAGCAATACTTTCCATTGCTTTTCCACCGATTTGACCTAATCCAAGTCCTCCTCCGATTACGATTAATCCTGCTCCAATTAAATTGTACATACTAATTGATTTTTAAATATATTAATTAAACAAATTCTAATACTCTCTTTTGATACTTGGTTTGCACCAAGGTTTTAGTGATGGTCATGTTCTTCAACAGCCATTCCAATAAATAATGATGATAACATTGTAAAAATATATGCTTGTAAAAAGGCTACCAATAATTCAATAACCATTATAAATAAAGCCAATGCTAAAGACATTCCTGTAGATGCTACAGGTCCGAATGCTTCTTTCATTGTTACCATTAATGCAATTAAACTCATTACAATAAAGTGACCCGCAGTTATGTTTGCGAATAAACGTACAAGTAAAGAAAACGGTTTAATTAAAATAAAACCAGCTAATTCTATAACGGCTAATATAGGTCTTAAAATATAAGGTACACCTGGCATCCATAATGTGTGCATCCAAAAATCTTTGGTACCATTTACTAAATAGATTACCATTGTAAATAATGCCAATGCTAATGTTACTGCAATTTGACCCGTAACGTTAAATCCAAATGGAGTTAAACCTAATAAGTTTAAGATCCAGATAAAGAAAAATACGGTTAATAAAAAGCCTGTAAATTTTTTATATTTTTTCTCACCAATGTTTGGTCTTGCAATTTCGTCTCTAACGTATAAAACTAAAGGCTCTAAAACACGACTAAATCCTTTTGGTATTTGTCTTGATTTATATTGTTTTGCTAATCTAGAGAATCCTAAGAACATTAAAAATCCTGCAAATAAAATACCTACAACAGATTTAGTGATAGAAAAGTCTAAAACTCTGCTAGCGTTTGTAGCATGATGAGCATCGTCAAAAGAAACTGTTGCAGCTCCGTTTTCTAGCTCGTAAATTTTACTGTGTATTTTTGCGAATTTTAAGCCGTTTTTTTCTACAATTACATGTCCATCGTCATTATGATGAAATGCTGATGACATAAAAGTAACTAAACCTTCTGTAGTCCAAACAATAACAGGAAGCGGAAAACCTACATGTTTTCTTTCATTTGCATCATTTGTGTAAGAGTAAAATGCGAAATCGTGAGAATCTTTAAGGTGATGCTCTATATAAGCTTTTACCTCTTCTTTGGTATTTACTTGTCCTCCGTCGTTTTGGTCGTCGGTCTTTTTACCTGATTCAAATGCGAAACTTGTAGTTGTAATAAGAGCTATTACAGCTATTGTAAGAAATTTGATTGTTTTTTGTGCAACACCCATTTTTAAAATACGCTTTCTAAATTTGCGGCAAAGGTATGTAATTATTCAAATACTTACACTCTTTTTTTTAGCTATTTTATTTTATTGTTTTTTGTTCAGTATTTTAGCTACAAAAAATGCATCTGTTGATAAAAAAATAAGGGTTGGAATTAGCAACGATAATTTTTCTGAAACCGTGAGTGTTTCCTTTAGAAATAGGGTGTCGTAGAAGGCTAATTTAAACAGTATTAGTTTAATAAGAATAGCGGCAAGATATATATAACTTAATTTTTTTTTGAATTTATCAACAAAAGAGAATGCAACAAAATTAGTACAAACCAATACAGAGAAACCAACGTTAAATTCGTATATTTCTACTAGTTTAAAATGTAATATTACCTGGTTTTTTTCTATCAAAAAACTATGAATACCATAACTGATAGCAAAAAGTAAAACTAAGGCAATGCAATACGTAATAACAATTCTAATCATTAATTTTATTGGCTTGTTTTATCAAAGAATAGGTGGCTACAAAGATGGCGAATAATGTAATAGCTTCTGTTAAGAAAGCAGTGTTAAATTTTAGGTCTAACCATTTCCCTAATAATGAGCCTAAATAAATAGTTAAGCCCATTTGTAAACCCGCACCAGAGAGTCTTATTGCTTTATTAAGCGGTTTTTTCTGATCTGTTTTTTTTGTCATTACTAGAATTTAATTCTTTTACGGCTCCTTTCATAGTACAGGTTGCGTTAAATGTAGCACCTGGCTCTACAGATAGTTTTCCGATTATTACCTCTCCAGAAATATTTGCTTTCGTTTTTATGGTTAGTGTATTTAATACCAAAAGGTTTCCAGAATATTTACCTTCTATATCCGCATTGGTACACTCTACCTTTCCTTTTACAAAACCATCGGCACCTATAATAACTCGTCCTTTTGTCACTAATGTTCCCTCTAATGTTCCATCAATTCTAAAATCACCATCAGATTTTATGTCGCCAACAATTTTTGTGTTTTTAGCAAGAACATTTCTTTCCATAACTTTTTTATTTTGTGGTTTTTTACTTTTATTACTAAACATATTACTTACTTAATTGTTTTACTATTTCTTTTGCTTTCTTTCCTTCTTCTGTATTTCCGTAGCTAACAGCTACAAAGTCCATTGCAATTTTATAAGTTTCTATATCTTGGTATTTTCCTATAGCGTAAGCTTTTAATAGCTCGAATTTTGGCAATAATTTTGAGTCTTGTAATGTTGGAAGTATTTCGTTTATTTTGGCTTCGGTTTCTTCAAACTTATCTTCTTTATATAAATAATAGATTTCTTTATAAGTCTCTTCTATTTCATTTATAGAAACAGCTTCTTCAAGAGGTTTATTAGGATTTCTTATTATTTGTGCAAACTTAGTGGAAGGGTAGTCTGTTAGAATAATGTTTTTATGTTGATTTGTTTTTATTGCACTACCTAACTCATTATAAATTTGATATAAATGCCAGTTAATTGGTAAAACTAATTCTTTGCTAGGGTTTAGACTGTTTACTCTTTCTAATCTATCTAAGGCTAGTTTAGTGTCTTTAAATTGCTCTTTATAAATAACACCTAATTCGTATAAAGCTACATTTCTGTTAATCTTTAAAGAGTCTATTTTTTCTTTTTCTGACGGAATCGTTTCTAAGTAACTTGCTAAATCGTAACGTAAATTTTTTGTATTTATTACCAAAGAGTCTTTGTCTGTGTTGTTAGTAGCTGTTCTGCCCGACCATCTCCAATTATCTTCTAAAGCTCTATTACCCCAAATTTTTGCAAATTCTGTTTTACCAAAACTTATCGATTGAGAATTGTAGAAATACCATTTTCCTTTATTATTAGATTTTAATTGATTTCCGCCAAATGTATCTCCAAAGGCTTGCTGATTTAGCTTTAACTGAGCTGCTTCTTCATCTTTCTTTTTTAAATCGTCTATGTATTTTTGAAAAAACGCTTCTTGCTCTGGTTTAGAAAGTGCTACAATGCTTAAAATACTATCATTTTTAGCAACAGTGTTTTCAAAATTAATTAAAGAAGCTAAGTTTTTGTGCTTTCTTTTAATACGTCTAAATCTTAGGTTTAAAGTATCTGCTGCAATGTTTATAATACTATCATAATAAGAACTTGCTACGATGTATTCTGAATTTTTATAATTGATGTTTCCTAGTTTTTCGTAGGTAAATGTTTTCTGTTTTACATTGTCAGATTCTGCTCTAAGAGATTTATTATAATAGTCTACAGCTAAACTTAAACTATCGTTTTGCTCGTGTAAATAACCAGCCTGATAATACAATTCATCTAAATAAGGTCTGTTTTCTCTTTCTTCAATTAGGTCTTGAATTTTTTCTAAAATAGCAGTGGAAGTAGAGTCACTTGTAGAATTTTTGGCCAACTCTATATGCGCGTGCATTTTGTATTTGTAGGGCGCTTTTCTAAAATCGATAATTCTCTGAAATGCTAATGAAGCAGAGTCTTTTTTATTTTCTGAACTATAAATCTGACCTAAAACAAACAGATTTCTAGCACCTTGGTTTCTATTATTTAGTGTTTCTGTAGCTTTATTTAGATACTTTTTAGCGTTATCTATACTGTCAGATTTTATATAGGCCATTGCTAAAGCGGTATACCCTTGTTCTCTAGTTATTTCTGGTAAATCTACTTCTAGCGTGTCTTTTACTTGAAGAAGTAATTTTAGAGATTCAATAGCAAACTCTTCATTATCATTTCTAATATTTGCTTTTGCTCTCCAAATTTTGGTTTCAGCAATTAAATTAGCATCCGGATACGTAGCAATAACATAATTAAATGCTTCTATGGCAGGTATAAAACGTTGTTCATAATAACGGGCTTTTCCTAATAATAGATACGCATCATCAATTTGTCTGTTGCGCTCTACGTCTTTAATGTTCATTCCGTGTTTTTGGATTGCTTTTACAGCTTTTTCTTCTGCAATTCCAAAAGGAGTACTCGCTTTTTCTTCTTCGTTTCCATCATTATTAAAACCAGCACCCATACCTGTATTAAAGTTTGGGATGTTAATTTTATCTTCTTCAAACTTAATTGGTTCTATAGGTATTTGTGTGAACCAATCATCTTTATAGCCTTCATTAATGCCTTCAATTCCTTTGTTAAAAGCTTCTTTACCATTAAATAGTACATTGTACTTGGTATTTAAGGTATGCCAGTTTCTGCTTATTACAGTATCTTTTCTTGTACTACAAGAGTATAGAACTGAAAATACGGCAATTACTAAAACTATTTTTTTGGTGGTTTTCACGCAGATATATCTTAATTAAACAACTAATTTTAAAAGTAAGAAACTCTTATTTAAACTAAAATCTATGGATAATAGTATAAATTGATGCGTAAAAATAGTAATAAAATAAGAATACTAAGCTTCTACAGAAAAATAGCTTTCTAATTCCTCTAAAGTTTCTGTAGATGTTTCTATGTCTTTTACCACATTCCCCTTGTCTAAAACTACTATACGCTCACAAACTTCGGTTACATGTGTTAAATCGTGGCTAGAAATTAAGACAGTAATATCTCTGTTTTCGGTTAATTTTTTAATAATCGTTTTTAATCTTATTTGTGTAGTTGGATCTAAATTAGCAAAAGGTTCGTCTAGAATTACTACTTTCGGATTTCCCATTAATGCAGCAACAATTCCAGCTTTTTTCTGATTTCCTTTACTTAAATCTCTTAGGTATTTTTTCTTTCCTATAATTTCTCCGTTAAAGAAATCATCAAACTGAGTTAGAAAAGATTTTACATCTGCTTTGTTCATACCACGTAAATCTCCAATAAAATCGAAATATTCTTCTGCGGTTAAATAACCAATTAAAAAAGATTCATCTATAAAAGAACCTGTAAATTTTTTCCAGTCCTCACTTTGGTTTACAACAATTTTATGGTTTGTAATACTCCCTGTTGTAGGTCTAATTAAATCTAAAAGTATATTAAACAAAGTAGTTTTTCCTGCTCCGTTGTTGCCAACCAAACCAAAACTTTGTCCGGTAGGAATTTCTATTGAAGCTACATTTAAAACTTCTGTTTTTCCGTATTTTTTAGTAATTGTATCTATTGTAATCATTTTGATGTTAAATTTAAGGTTGATCTATTCCGATTGCTTAAAACCGTGAAGTGTTTTGTATTTATTTTGCTGGTACTTTTCTTCTATCAAATTCATTAATCTGTTTTTTGATAAAAATGAAATAACACCAACACCTGCAATAACAATTACCGCTGTATTAAATCCGAAAAAGTGATTAACAATAGCGTAAATTATCATTGGTAAAATTAAAACAGGAATCATAACTAAAAATTGCGCTGCACTTGTGCCTTGTGTATTACCAAAACCACTAGCGTTTAAATCTATTCTTTTTTTATTAAACGCTCCCATGTATAGCATTACTAATGGTGTAAAACCTAGGTTAAAGAAAAAACCTGCAACAATTAAAAGGTATTTGTCAAAACCAAAATAGATGTACGGTGTAGATAAGACAAATAAAATAATGGTCATAACTACCATTAAAAACCATTTAGAATCTAAAAATTTTCGATAAGAAAAATTTTGAGTCATCAACATTCTATAATGTTCACTATCCCATGCTGGTACAAATTGTCCGTAATTCATGGCAAAACCACCCGTTAAAAAAATGCAACCATATAATTGCCATATTTCTGAATCTTTGTATGTTTTTACAGTGAAGAATACTAAGCCAATTAGTAAAAATAAAAAAGACATTAAAAATACTGTTCTTGTTCTTTTATTTCGCCAAATTAATCGAATATCATTTTTAATAAAAGGAGCAACATCACCTAGTTTATCGATCATAGATAAATCTGCAGTTTTTTACTTCTTCTTCTTTTTGTTTTATGGCTCCATCTAAATATATAATATTAGATAGTTGTTTAAAGTTTAAATAGTATAATATTATTGATAATATTAACCCGATAGATGCAAGTAAAGGGTTTTTATAAATAGTATAAAATACATCGCCAAAAAAATGAGTCATATCAAATATTTGATACTTAAAAGATATCCAGATACTT